>CAZYHP010000096.1:0-11497 GCA_964647135.1 uncultured Rhodanobacteraceae bacterium | reverse complement strand
AAGCACGGTGACCTCGCGCCGCATGTGGCGCGCTTCAGAGAGTCGGCGCCGCGCTGTCGTCGCAGACCTCGCTGCGTGGCAACGGATCGCGACTGCGCCAGCCCTGCGCCTCCAACTGCGCCAGTAGCGCATCGGTGTGCTGGCGACCGGCAGTGCTGTGCACGGGCAGCACCACGACATCGCCGGGGCGGGCACTGGCAAGCAGGCGGCGTACCGCAGTGGCCTCGTCCAGCTCGACCTCGATCTGTGCCGGGAGCACGCCATGCGACGTGAGCACCTTCGTCAGGATGCCGGCCACTTCGCCTTCAGCGCGACCGCGCTCGTAACCTTGGATGTCCTTGAGGACGACGAGTGCCGGTGAAAAGCCGGCGGCCACGGCGCCGAGGCGCGCGATGTCCTCGTCTTCGCGATTGCCGGCCTGCCCCAGCAGCAGGCGGAGTTCGCCGTCGCCGCTGAGCTCGCGCTCGGCGAGGGCCAGCAGATGTCCGAGCCCGTCCGGGTTGTGCGCGTAGTCGAGCAGGACCACGACATCGCCCAGCTGCCAGCGCTGCAGTCGACCGGGATTGTCGCGGCGATCACTGCCGAAGCGGGCCAGCGTTGTCGCGATCACGCTGGCGGCGACGCCCATGTGCAGCGCGGCCAGCGTTGCGGCGGCGATGTTCGCGACATTGTGGCGCGCGGTGCCGGCAAAGGTGATCGGCATGTCCGCGACATCGCCGAAATCGTGTTCGACACCGCCGATGCTGGCCAGCAGCTGGCCATGGCGGACGCCGCAGGTCGCGGCGCCCAGTCTGCGTTGCCGCACCAGCAGGGCGTCGTCGTAGTCCAGCGAGAACCAGGCCAGCGGGCAGGGCAGGCCTGGTGCATGCCGACGCAGCTGCGGATCGTCGGCATTCACGACCAGCGTCCGTTGGTCGCCCAGCGCCCGCGCCACGGTCAGCTTGACCCGCGTGAGATCGTCCAGGTGGTGGATGCCGTATTCGCCGAAATGGTCGGGCTGCACGTTGGTCACCACGGCGACGTCGGCGTGCTGCAACGCCAGGCCCCGCCGCAGCAGGCCGCCGCGGGCGGTTTCCAGGATCGCCGCCTCTGCGAGTGTGTTACGCAGCACGGCACGTGCGCCGCCGGGGCCGGAGTAGTCGCCACCCTCGAGCAGTTCGCCATCGAGATACAGGCCATCGGTGCAACTGTGCACGGTGTGGCAGCCGTTGTTGCGCCACATCGACGCAAGCAGACGCACGGTGGTGGTCTTGCCGTTGGAGCCGGTGACCAGCGCGGTGGGAATGTCATGCAGACCGGACCAGTCCACTTCGGCCGGCGCCGGCGCCTCGTCCAGCGTCCACGTGCAGCTGCCCGTACCGAGCCCGAGTGACAGCTCGTCGTCGTCAGCAAGGAACGCCAGCTTCCGCGCTCGCGCCGCGTCGGCGAGTTCATGGAGTGCGGGACGCTTTTCCGCGCCTGCTGCCGCCGCAAGCGACCGCATCGCCTGCCCGGCATTCCACACGGCCGGGTGGCCGGGTGCGAAGGGCACCGCGTCCGGTTCCAGCCGACCGTGTTCATAGAGGCTCGCCAGCCAGGCCCATTCGTTGACATCGGCGGCGGCATACAGCTGGTCGAAGGGCGCGCTGAAAGCCAAGGACGCGCCGCTGTCGTGGCGGCGGATCACCGTATCGCCGTGCGGCCAGCCGAGCGCCGTTCTCGCCTGCGCAAGGCGAGTCTGCCAGCTGGCGAGCAGGGCCTCGGGCACCGGCGTGCCGACCAGGGTCTCGAGGGCTGCGCCGGTCTCCGCGAAATAGAGATTGGGCCCGGTCAGGCGGCGTGAGTCGTCAAAGGGCGATGGCGCGACATCGGTCATCGTTCGGGTCGGTCCGTCAGCGTGTCGTCGATCCGGTCGGCATGGCCAGCGGCGCGGGCGGCGCTCAGTCGCTTTCTTCCTGCGGCGCATAACGCAGACCGCGTTCATCGCGAATCATGCCTTCCAGATCGAGTGCCGGCATGGTTTCGTCCAGGGTGTCGTCGCTGACGTAGCTGCTCGGCGGGGCGGGCGTCTTCACCGTCGCCGCGCCCTCGGGGCGGAACTTGGTGATCTGCTTCCAGGAGCGCGCCAGCGCATCGGCGAAGATCACGATCAGGTCGCCCGGCTGCCCCATCTGCAGGGCGGCATCGATGGCCTGCTGTTCGTCGGGGATGACCGAGATCGCCTCGTCACCCACGCCCTTGTCGCGCAGCGCGCGGGCAAGCAGCAGCGGCACGGCATCGCCATCGCGACCGCGCAGGTTGTCGTCGCGGCGCACGATGTAGTGATCGAAACTGCCGGCGACGGCGTGGCCGATGGCTTCGATGTCCTCGTCGCGGCGGTCGCCCGGACCGGCCACGACAACGATGCGGCGGCCTTCGACATCCAGGCGCTGGGCCAGGTCTGCGATCACGCCGACGGCATGGGCGTTGTGGGCGTAGTCGAAGAGGACCTTGAACGGGTGTTCGTCGAACACGTTCATGCGGCCGGGCGCCTGGAAGAACGTGGTGTCGAAGGTGCGCAGGCCCAGCCGGATGGCATCCAGTTTGATGTCCAGCGAATACGCCATGGCGGCGGCGAACATGGCGTTCTGCACGTTGTGCAACGCGCGTCCTTCCAGTGTCGCCGGGATCAGGTGCGTCCACAGCAGCGGGATGTGGCTGCCCTTGTCGTACAGCGTGATCATCTGGCCATTGACGCCCGCTTCCAGCGCACAGGCGCGTCCGCCGGCGCGGATGTGTTCGCGGACCACGGCATTGGACGGATTCATCGTCACGTAGCAGATGGTCTTCGCATCGGTATAGCCGGACATCTTCAGGACGTTGGGATCGTCGGCATTGAGGACCGCGCAGTCCTCCGCCACTTCGACGACGACGCGCTTGATCTCGGCCAGCTGCTCCAGCGTGTTCACGCCCTTGAGGCCGAGGTGGTCGGACTGCACGTTGATGACCGCACCGACGTTCACGCGCGTGACGCCCATGCCGGCGCGAACCAGACCGCCGCGCGCGGTTTCCAGCACCGCGATATCGACAGTGGGATCGGACAGCACCATGCGCGCCGACACCGGACCCGTCATGTCGCCTTCGACCGTGCGCTGGCCATCGATGTAGACGCCGTCGGTCGTGGTCATGCCCGGCGTGTAGCCGGCCATCTTGGTGATATGCGCCAGCATGCGCGTGGTCGTGGTCTTGCCGTTGGTGCCGGTGATCGCCGCGATGGGCACGCGCGAGGGCGAGCCGGGCGGGAACAGCATGTCGATCACCGGGCTGGCAACGTCACGCGGCGTGCCCTCGCTGGGCGCGACATGCATGCGGAAGCCCGGTGCGGCATTGACTTCGCAGATGCCACCGCCAATGCGGCGATAGCTCTCGGCGATGTTGGTGGACAGGAAATCCACGCCGCCAACGTCGAGGCCGATCGCACGCACGGCACGTTCGGCCATGTCGCGGTTGTCCGGGTGGATGATGTCGGTAACGTCGGTCGCTGTGCCGCCGGTCGACAGGTTCGCCGTGGAGCGCAGGTAGACGGTCTCGCCCTCCTTCGGCACCGACTCGCTGGTGTAGCCGACGCGCTCGAGCATCATGGTCGCTTCGCGATCCAGCTGCAGCTTGGTCAGCACCTTTTCGTGGCCGACACCGCGACGTGGATCCTGGTTGACGATCTCGACCAGCTCGGCAACGGTGCGCTGGCCATCGCCGACCACGTGGCCCGGCGTGCGGCGGGTGGCAGCGATCAGCTTGCCGTTCACCACCAGCAGGCGATGGTCGTCGCCGGGCAGGTAGGTCTCGACGATCACCGACCGTGAGTGTTCGCGGGCGGCCTCGAAGCCGGCGCGCACATCTTCATCGCTGGTAATGCCAATGGTGATGCCGCGACCGTGATTGCCGTTGTAGGGCTTGGTCACCACCTGGCAATCGAGCTTGCGCGCCGCTTTCACGGCGGCGTCGGCACTGGTCACCAGGATCTGTTGCGGCACCGGCAGGCCGAGGTTGGCGAGGATGCGGTTGGTCTCTTCCTTGTCGCCGGCGAGTTCGACGGAGATATAGGGCGTGCGGCCGGTGATCGTCGCCTGGATGCGCTGCTGGTACTTGCCGTGGCCAAGCTGGATCAGCGACAGTTCGTTGAGACGCAGCCATGGGATGTCGCGTTCGCGTGCCGCCCGCACCAGCGACGCGGTCGAGGGGCCGAGCGCGCGGCGCTGCGCGTACTTGATGAAGCTGTCGCGCTCATGGTCCCAGTCCCAGTCGTCCGGCGCGCCGCCGGGTCGGCGCAGTTCGGCGGGCAGCAGCGAGTTGAGCAGGCGCAGCGCCAGTTCCCCGGCGGCGATGCCTTCCTCGCGCTGGGCGTATTCGTACACCACCGAGTAGACGCCCGGGCGGTCGTCGATGCTGCGCGTGCGTCCGAAGGTGACGTCCTCGCCGGCGATGTTCTGCAGCTCGATGGCGACGTGTTCGAAAACATGGCCGAGCCAGGTGCCGTCGTCCTCGCGCATGCGGCGGATGAAGCCGCCGGGCTCACGGTAGGAACAGCCGTGTTCAGCCAGGCCCGGCAGCCGTTCGACGAGGGCGTCGACGAACGCCGGGCCGAGTCGACCGGTCGGCCAGTCTTCCAGGGCGCCGAGATCCAGCTCCAGCCGGATGACCGGGAAGTGCGCATACTGCGAGGGGCCGACGTAAACGTTGCGATTGAGTATGCGCATGGAACCCGTCCTTTTCGATTCGATCAGCTCTTGCGGGGGCTCAAGGTGCCGGCCGAGGCCTTTCGCGTATGCAGGTTGAAGGTGGCGCCCGCCGTGAGGATATGGACGGTCAAGCCGAGCAGGCATACCGGCTCGTTCTCCGCCACCTGTGCCATTGACGAGAACTGCAGCTCGCCCGCGTCGACAACGGTCACCGCACCGGTGCCTTCCACTTCCAGCGTGTTGTCCGGCGCGATGAAAGCGGCGGTGTCCTCGTCCAGGCCGATGCCGACCGCGAAGGGGTTGTAGGCCATCGCCGCGACGAGCCGGCCCAGCCGGTCGCGCTGGCGGAAATGCTGGTCGATGATGAAGCGGTTGGTCAGGCCGAGTCCCGGCGCCAGGCGCACGCTGCTGGCCGTCGGCGAGGAGCCCTCCTGGCCGAAGGCGATCATGTGCTCGCTAAGGATGCCGGCACCGGCGCTGGTACCGCCGACGGTCATGCCCTGGGCGTTGCGGACGCGGATCAGCTTGGCGACGGGCGTGCCGCCCAACATGGTCGACAGACGCAACTGGTTGCCGCCGGTGAAAAACACGCCGGTCGCGCGCTCGATGCGCTTGAGACGGTTCTCCTCGGCGCAGTCACGGCGCGTGTCGAAATCCAGCACCTCGACCTCACGCACACCCAACTGGCGAAACAGCCGGTCGTATTGCGTGCCTGTCTCGAGCAGGCGACTGGCCGTGGGAATCACCACGATGTCGGCGTCACTGCCGCCGCAGGCGTGTATGAATCGTTTCAGGACCTTCGGATTGGCTTCCTTGTCTTCCGCGCCGCCGATGGGAACAATCCATCCGCGTTGCTGCCCTTCAGCGACCTTGCTCGGCATCCATTGCTCCGTGTGTTTCTGTTCTTCTCATCGCACCGGCTGGCCGGTCCGGGGCGCCCCTGGTCACCCCGCATCGGGCTCGAACATACCACGACGCAGGACCTTGCCGTCACGCAGATGCATGACGCCGGCGATGATGACGTCGCTGGCCTGGCCATGGCCATCCAGCGCCACCAGGTCGGCATCGGCGCCGACGGCGATCCGGCCCTTGTCGGGCAGGCGCAGCAGGTCGGCGACATTGCGGGTGTAGGCGGGCAGGACGTCGGGCAGGGCGATGCCGCGCGCCAGCAGTGCGCGCAGGCTGTCGAGCAGCGCGCCGGATTCGCCGACGCCCATGCCGGTGACACGGCCTTGGTCATCGAAGCAGGGCAGGCAGCCCCCGGCGTCCGAGCTCACGGTGACGCGATCGGGCGGCGCGCCGCTGTCCAGGTAGCGCAGCAGCGCATCTTCGGCCGACCACGCATCTTCACCTTCAATCACCGGGAACGCGGTGATGTCGACATGGCAGCCGCGCTTCGCGATGTCCACGGCTTCCTCGAACAGCGCCTTGCGGCGGTTGACGTGCGTGGGGTTGAAAACGCGCGCCGGCAGTTCGCTCTGGTCGAGCGCACGGCGCACGAGGTCGAGGCCGCGCGGGCCATCGCCCAGATGCAGATGCAGGATGCCGGCCTTGCCGGTCATCAGGCCGGCGACATGGCAGTCGGCGGCGATGCGCAGCAGCTCGTCGAGCGTCGGCTGGCTGGAGCGGTGGTCACTGATCGCGAGTTCGCCGACACCGAGCAGGCAGTCGATGAACACCAGGTCGCTGCGCACACCGCCGGTCAGTGTCGTGGGCGGAATGTGGTAGCCGCCGGCATAGGCGAAGGCGTTGAGTCCTTCTTCGCGCAGCGCGCGCACGGTCGCCACCAGATCGCGCGGACCTCGCGCGACATCGTCCGTGCCCAGCAGGCCGACGACGGTCGTCACGCCGGCACGCGTATACCGCGACAGCATCGGCGCCGGTACGCGCGTGGCGAAGCCGGCTTCGCCGCCACCACCGGTGACATGCACATGGCCGTCGAGCAGGCCGGGAATCAGCCAGCGGCCGTTGAGGTCGACCACCTGCGCATCCAGGGCGGCAGGCAGGGCCAGCGGTCCGGTGCCCATCCAGAGGATGCGGCCGCCGGCGATCAGCAGATCCTGCTGGCCCAGCGGTTCGGGTGCGAAGACCTCGGCGTTGCGAAGAAGAAGGGGTTTCATCGCGGCAGGGTGGCGAGCCGTCCTGCCGTCGTCAAGCCACCGGCCCGGCGTGCGCCGCCGGCGGGCAATCACGGCGCGCGATGGGCGCGGCTGACGGTGGTGTGTATCCTTCGGCTGCGACCCGAGCACAGGCCGAAGACGTGAACCCAGACGAACAGATCGCCCGTCACATCGAAGCGCACGGCTGGCATTGCCTGCATGTCGGCGCATCGAATGGGGACGAGGATCCCTTCAGCTACTCGATCGGCTTCTGGCAGCGCTTCCAGGCGCCGGAAGTGATGGTGTTTGGCCTGGGGGAGTCGCAGTCGCATGCGCTGCTCGCCGCCTGTCTGGCGCAGCTGGAGGCGGGCGCACGCTTCGAGCCCGGCGTCGAAAACGATTCGCTGCTCGGCGGTGGCTACAAGGTCGTCTTCAAGGTCGTGGGCGAAGACCGGTTTCCCGAATACCTGGGTACGGCAATGCGCTATTACGAGGACCGTCCCTTTCCCGCACTGGTGATGTTCCTGCCGGATCGCGAGCACCGCTTCGCGTGGGACGAAGGTTACGTCGGTCCCGCCGCGCGCGAGGCGCTCGGACTTGCTGACTGAATCGATTCCCGTAGCCGTTTTCGGCGCTGAAGGGGCTGGGCCGGTCGCGGCGTGTTCGTGGGACGGCCGGCGCGGGCCTCATCCCGCAGCGCTTGCGCTGTCGTTCGGCCGGGTTCGTGGGAAGGTCGCCAGCGGTGACTGACCCGACCGACGACATTCTCGATTTCCTCCGCGGCATCGGCATCCCGGTTCACGAGGCGCCGGTTGCGGATGACGCGTTCCTGCCCGGCATTCGCGTCGAAGCGGGCACGCTCGTCGTCGACCGCAGCCGGCTCACCTGGCCGGCCGATCTGCTGCACGAGGCCGGCCACATCGCCGTGACACCCGGTTCAGAACGCCATCGCCTGTCGGGCGATCTTCACGAAGCGACATCGGCGCCGCACGCTGGCGAAGTCGAAGCGACCGCCTGGGCCTGGGCGGCAGCCATGGCGCTGCGACTGGAACCCTCGGCGCTGTTCCACGCCGGGGGCTATCACGGCAAGTCCGAGGCGCTGATCCTCACCTTTTCGATGGGCGTCTATCCCGGCGCCCACGGCCTGGCACAGGCCGGCATGACGCGGGTGGGGGAGGCGGCGAAAGTCGCGGGCGTCGCGCCGTATCCGCACATGGTGAACTGGCTGCGCGGATGAATCGCTGGTGCAGGGCGGGGAAAGTCGGCATCGGGCCTCTCCAAGGATCATCTGATCAACCAGAATGCCTGCGCACCGCCTCTTTGCTTCGGAAAATCCCGAAGCACCGGCCGCGTTTCTGCGCGCTGGAGAACGGGTGAGGCGCCCATTTCGCTGAGGTCTCGCTGATCACGCATCGCGTGACCGCGAATCCCGATCGGTGCGCAGGGCTTGCCCGTCGCCGCTCCGTCGGCAAGGTGAGCCTCGGCCTGGTGGAAGGGCACGACGACCGGATCCGTGTCATCCAGTGCAGCGCGCACGGCTATCGCGACGAGGATGACCCCAGGCTCAAGACCATTGCCGGTTTCCTGCCGCCGCTACCCGACAACGCTCGTCTTCACCCACACCGACCGCGCAGACCCCGGATTCAAAGTCTGATCTGGCGTATGACATTCACCGTCATGGATGCAGGTGGCCATCCGGACACCTGCTTGCCCGGCCGAATCAACCTCAACAGTCAGCGTCGGTAGATCACCACGTAGCCGGAGCCGTGGCCCATGACGAGGCCGTTGTAGAACGGGGCGCCGATGGCCATGTGGTCGCCGTGGACAGCCAACCCTTTCCCGAAGTAATCGCCAGCCAGCATGGGGTTGTAGAGGGTGCTGCCGGTGTTCCCGTAATACATCGTCGTGAAGTCGGGATCCTCGATGGCATCCAGCATGACCGGCGTGCCCTGGCCCTGGACCTCCCAGCTCGACACGATGCCGACCTGGGCGGCGGGCAGGTCGGGGAAGCTGAAATGGAAGCCGGTTCCGGTGGGCTCAAGCGCGATGCCGTTGACGAACTGGTGCGTTGGACCGAAATCCATCTGGTCCCGGCACAACAGGCCCAGGTCGCGCAGCGCGGTGCTGCCCGGGACACGAGCATACAGGTGGACTTCCGTCCGCCAGTACGATGTATTGCAGGGTGACTGGGGATCGTCGCCATGGATCTGCGAAGTGGTGACGACCAGCGATTTGTTGATGGCGATACCGCTGAAGCCCGGCCGCGTGCCGCGCCGTGGTGATTTCAGGGTCGGTGTCGCCCAACCCGTCTGCGTGCGCTCGGCGATCCACACACCGCTGTTGCCGACGGTCACCAGCGCATCCAGTGCTTCAGTGCAGGTGCTGCCGATGCAGCTTTCGTAATCGATGTCGAGGATTGAACCGAAGCGTTCGGGGGTGCCTGGGCGTATCGGAAACACCGGTTGCGGGGCAAGAACCGGAGGTTCCTCGATCCAGGCCAGACTGGCCGTGCGGCGCCAGCTGCGGATGCGACCGCGGCCGTCGAGATAACCGGATTCGCCTGCGACCAGCAGGCCTTTCCTGAGGGCGACCCCACTGCCGAGCAGGCCGTCCGGCGCGCCATCGAAGCTGATCTGGACCTGCCACTGCTGCAGATTCGATCGCCAGTTGAGAACGGTAATACGCCCGTTGTGCAGGTTGTCGCCCGGCGTGTTGTCGTGATGGGTCCAGCCGATGACCAGGGTGTTTCCCTCGATGGCGATCGCATCGCCGGGGCCGACATCGCAGAGTCGCTGCACGAACTGATAAGTGTTGTCGCGCAGGCGCTGGTATACGAGCACCGAGCCCGTCGGCGCGAAGCCGCAATGCGCACCGGGTGCCGCGACGGCCAGCCAGCGGTCGGACAGGGCAACGGTTCTGCCGAAACCACCGTTTACATCGTCGGTCAGGCCGGCTTCGGCAGGCGGGAGAATGAGTTGGTGGTGCGACCACGGCTGCGCGGCGGCGGTGTGGGCGCCACTCAGAACGACGGCAAGTAGGAGGCGGTACATCGGGTTCATCTGACGGCTCCGGCAACGGTTGTCTGCCCCTCCTCAACGGAGGTTGCGGGTGCCCGGGGCCACGGGGCAGCGTGCGCTGGACAGCCGTCGCCCCGGGCCACGACGGTTCGCGTACCGGCCAGTTCGCCGCTAGGCTTGTCGCGATGGAACCGATGACAGGGCGCGCGAGGCGCATGCGCAGGGAGTACGGGCCGGATGTGCCGCCGGTGAAGCGGCGCGAACTGTTCGCCTGGGCGTGCTACGACTTCGCCAATTCCGGCTACACGACCGTCGTCATCACGGCGGTCTTCAACGCCTATTTCGTCACGGTGGTCGCAGGCAATGCCTCGTGGGCGACGCTGGCCTGGACCCTCGGCCTGTCGGCATCCTATGCGCTGGTGATCCTGGCTGCGCCGATCATCGGTGCCTATTCGGACCGCCGCGCCAACAAGCGGCAGCTGCTCTGGATCACCACGATTGGCTGCGTCCTCAGCACCGCCGCGCTGGCGTTGTGCGGGGCAGGGGATGTCTGGCTCGCGCTGGCGCTGATCCTTGTGTCGAACCTGGCCTACAGCCTCGGTGAAAGCCTGATTGCCGCCTTCCTGCCGGAACTCGCCGCGGATGAGGCGATGGGACGGCTGTCGGGATTCGGCTGGGCCTTCGGCTACGTGGGCGGGCTGCTGGTACTCGGCCTCTGCCTGGCCTGGATCCTTGGCGCGCCCGGACGCGGCGTGCCCGATGACGTCGCCGTTCGGCAAACGATGCTGATCACCGCCATGGCATTCGCGATATCCGCCTTGCCGACATTGCTGATGCTGCGTGAACGTGCACGACCGACAGGCCAGCCTTCCACCGGCATGGTCGCCACGGCGCTGGCCGGCCTGAAAAGTTCCATCGCCAGCAGCCGCGACCTGCCGGACCTGCGCCGTTTCCTGTTCTGCATCATCTGGTACCAGTCCGGTGTCGCAACCGTGATCACGCTGGCGGCCGTGTTCACCACGCAGGCGCTGGGTTTCAGCACGCAGGAAAGCATCGTGCTCGTGCTGGTCGTCAATGTCACCGCCGCCGTCGGCGCCTTCGTGTTCGGCCTGGTCCAGGACAGGCTCGGCCATCGCCTGACGCTGGCGCTGACATTGGTCGGCTGGCTGATGGCGATCGTGCTGTTCTTCCTGTCGGAGGAACGCTGGGTGATCTGGACCGCGGCGAACTTCGCCGGCTTCAGCCTGGGTGCGTCGCAATCCGCAGGGCGCGCACTGGTCGGCTACCTCTGTCCGCCTGAACGCGAAGGCGAGATCTTCGGCCTGTGGGGACTGGCCGTGCGGGTGGCGATGATCGTCGGCCCCCTCAGCTACGGTTTCGTCAACTGGCTCAGCGACGGCAACCACCGCATCGCCCTGCAGATCACCGCGCTGTTCTTCGTCGTCGGCCTGGTGCAGCTGTTCCGCGTCGATGTCGCCCGCGGCCACCAGCTCGCGCGGCGCACTCCAGCGGCTGCTGTGCATTGACTGACCGAGCCGATGGCGTACCGCGCCTGAAAGCAAGAAGCCGCTGGCGTCAGCAGTTTGATGTTACGAAAAAGGGCCCGGAGCGTATCCGGGCCCTTCTGATTGGTGGAGGCGGCGGGAATCGAACCCGCGTCCGAAAGCGCTCGACCCTCGGTACT
>CAZYHP010000095.1:0-11739 GCA_964647135.1 uncultured Rhodanobacteraceae bacterium | reverse complement strand
CACCTGCCAGCGGAATCGCCGCTGGCCGCTCGATCCTCTCGTGCCCGCGCAGTTGCGCATCGAGCGCGAAGAAGCTGTCATCGGACAGGACGCGGATGACCGGAAACACCCGGTTGCGGGCCATCGTCCACAGCTGCGGTGCGCGACGCGTGGCCGGAGCGGAAGCCCTCATGCTCACGACATCCTGGACGACCTGGCGACGGCCGCCGCGTGGTGATACCTGGTACGCGCGCCAGACATTGTAGAGTTGCAGCCCGTCGCCGTCCGGGCCCTGCAGTGTCTGCGCGTGAGGGTCGTAGGCCCAGGCGCCCGCACCAACGCGGGACAGTTCACGTTGCAGCAACGCCGCGAATTGGTGAATCGGCATCCGCAATCGCGCACAGCCGCGCCAGTGGAACATGCTCACGCTCCCTTACGGCGGACGCCCGCCCTGCCGGCAGGATACTAGCGCGAAGTTGAAACAAGACCACACCGTGACGACCGGCTTCATGCCCTTGGCGGCGCGCCAGTCGCGGGCAGCTTGTTGTTTCGCGCGAAAACTGACCCCGTTCGCGACAGGTCGTCGCGAACGGAACCGCCGGGAGGGCGCGCAGCCCGTCTACACGGAAAGCGGTGCGGACAGTGCGGCTTCGGCTTCGCGCACCGGGACGCCTCGCCGCACCAGATCGGCGGCGGTGGCCAGGTCGCCGGTGAGGACACGGTCGTAGTCGAGGAAGCTGATGCCGGACCGGCGGACCGCCGCGAGCACCGCTTCGGCGGCGGCGCCACCCTGCGCCGGTCCGCGCTCGCGCAGGTCGCCGGCGAAGGCCGCCAGCTCCTGCCCGAAACGTGCTTCGGCTTCCGGCGCCAGCGCCAGCGGCCGGTCGATCTTCGCCGCGAGGCGCTGCGGATCGGCGGCCAGCGCGCTGGCGGCGGCGAGCATGCGCTGGCGCAGTTCCAGCGCCTGGGTCGCGGTGAACAGTTCGATCGCCAGCACATGCTCGACATCGCGAAGCATCGCGAGAAGGTCCAGCGCGTCGGTGGCGCCCATGGACACGTGGTCCTCGGCGTTGGCGCTGGTCGGCACCGAATAGACCGCGGCCGGATGCGCGCGCGTCGCCAGCGCGTTGACCAGCGCCGCGGCCGTGTATTGCACGATCATCAAACCGGAATCGGTGCCCTCGGGATTGGCGATCAGGAACGGCGGCAAGCCGTCGCTGGTGGCCGGATCGGTGAGCTTGGCAATGCGCCGCTCGGCGATCGAAGCCAGCACCGGCAAGGCGCTCTTCAGATGCGCCAGTGCCAGCGCCAGCGGCATGCCGTGGAAATTGCCGGCCGACACGACGCTGCCATCCTCCGGAAACACCAGCGGATTGTCGGTGACGGCATTGAGTTCGATTTCAAACACACGCGCCGCATGGGCACAGGCATCCTTCACCGCACCATGCACCTGCGGCACGCAGCGCAGCGAGTAGCTGTCCTGCGGCTGGGCTTTCTTGCCGCCGCGGAACGGCAGGTTGCGTTCGAAAAAGGCTTCGCGGCCGGCGCGCTCGGCCGGCGGCACCCAGCGCCAGCGCAGGTCGAAGTTTTCGCGCGAACGGGCACCTTCCGGCCAGCTTTCCGTTGACCAGGGATGGAATCGCGGCGCCTGGTGATACGGCTGGTCGACCATGCCGCTGCCGTCGAGCAGGCGACGCAGGTTGTCGGCCGTCGCGATCTGCCCGGGATGCGGACGCGCCGCGTGCACGCGCGCATCGAGCGCGGCGCTGCGCGCACAGAAGGCCTCCATGGTCAGCGCGGCGGTGACGTCGGCGGTGCGGATCAGCCGCTCGATGTCATCGAGGGCAAGCACGCCGATGGCCAGCATCAGCGTGGTGCCATTGTTGAGTGCCAGGCCTTCCTTGAAGGACAGCACCAGCGGCTTCAGGCCAATGGCGGCCAGACCTTCGCTCGCCGGCATGCGCTCGCCACGCAGCACCGCCTCGCCACGACCCAGCAGCATCAGTGCCTGGTGCGACAGCGGCGCGAGATCGCCACTGGCGCCCACCGAGCCCTGCGCGGGAATCACCGGCAGCAGGTCGGCGTTGAGGCAGGCCACGAGCTGTTCCAGGGTTTCCGCGCGAACGCCGGAATGGCCCTGCAGCAGCGTGTTGATGCGCAGCGCCATCATTGCGCGGACGACGTCGCGCGGCAGCGGCTCGCCGACGCAGACCGCGTGGCTTTCGATCAGCTTGCGCTGCAGTTCGGCGACCAGCGACTCGCCGTCGTCGGCACCGGAAAGCGATGCCGGGCGCTGGCGACGTTCTCCGAGGAGCTTGTCGGCATTGCTGCCGAAACCGGTGGTGACGCCGTACAGGGGTTCGCCGCGTTCGAGCTGGCTGGCGAGGAAATCCGCCGTCGCCCGCACGCGCAGCAGCGCCGAGGCATCGAGATCGACCCGGGCATCGGCGCGCGCGATCGCCACGACATCGGCACGGACGAGGTCGCGGCCGTCGAGATGGACGATCATGCTCATGCGCGTACCGCGCCGGCCATGGCGCGCGCCTGCGCGATCTCGACTTCGAGTGTCGCGGCCAGTTCGTCGGGCGCGACTTCGAACTGGGCCTGCCGCAGCATGTCCTTGACGGTGACGACGCCCTTCGCCAGTTCATCACTGCCGAGCAACACGACGAAACGGATGCCGGCGCGGTCGGCGTACTTGAGCTGTTTGGCCAGCTTGGCGGATTCCAGCTGCGCCTCCGTGGCGATGCCGGCAGCACGCAGGCGCGTGGCCAGCTGCAGCGACGGTCCGAGCAGGTTTTCGTCCATCAAGGCGACCAGCACCTGCACCGTCGACTCGGCGTCCTTGTACAGGCCCAGTTCGCGCAGTTGCCAGAACAGCCGCGTCGCGCCAATGGACAGGCCGACACCGGGCAGCTTCGACTTCGTGTAGTGCGAGGCCAGGTCGTCGTAACGTCCGCCCGAGCAGACGCTGCCGATGTCGGGATGATCGGTCAGGATGGTTTCGTAGACGGTTCCGGTGTAGTAGTCGAGTCCGCGGGCGATGGCGAAGTTCAGGCACACGTGGGTGTCGGGCACGCCGAAGTCGTCCAGGCGGTCCAGCACTTCGCGAAGCTCAAGGGCGCCCTGGCTCAGCAGCGGATGCGAGAGGTCGCGCTCAAGACCGTCCAGCAGCGCGCGTGCGTGCGCGAAGCTGCTGGACCGCGAACCGACGAAGTCGAGCAGTTTCCCGATCGTGTCTTCGCCGAGCGCAAAGCGCTCGCGCAGGGTTTCACGCAGGTAATCCGGGCCGCGCTTGTCGAGCTTGTCGACCTCGCGCAACACCAGTGTCTGCGCCTCGCCCTCGGCAATGCCCAGCGCGGCCAGCACGCCGCGCAGCAGCTTGCGGTTGTTGAGCTGGATCTGGAATGCGCCCAGCCCCAGTTCACTGAAAAGGCTGTAGATCACCGCCGGCAGTTCGGCATCGAAGCGCACCGGCAGCTGGTCCTTGCCGACGATGTCGATGTCGCACTGGTAGAACTCGCGGAAGCGGCCGCGCTGGGCGCGCTCGCCGCGGTAGACGCGCTGGATCTGGTAGCGACGGAACGGAAAGGCCAGCTGGTGCTCGTACTGGGCGACATAGCGCGCCAGCGGCACGGTCAGGTCGAAGCGCAGCGCCAGTTCCGGCTCGCGTCCGGCTTCGCGGTCGCCGGTGGATTGCGCGAAATACACCTGGCGCTCGGTCTCGCCGCCCTCCTTGGTGAGCAGGATTTCGGTCAGTTCCATCACCGGCGTCTCCACCGGCAGGAAACCGAAGCGCTCGTAGGTGGCGCGGATGGTATCGAGCAGGCGCTGGAAGGCGATCTGCTCGCGCGGCAACAGTTCGAGCGCACCCGGAAGGGTACGCGGCTGGACCAGGCTCATGGGCGACCTCGAGGAAAACCCGGCAAGATTAGCAAATCCGGCCCCGCGCCCGAACTTCTTCGGCCATCCCCGTTGCAAGCGCGTTCGGGGGCCACTAGAATTGCGGGCTCGCCGAATGTCGGGGTGTAGCTCAGCCTGGTAGAGCGCTACGTTCGGGACGTAGAAGTCGCAGGTTCAAATCCTGTCTCCCCGACCACTGGATTCAGGCGTCAAACAGACCGGCCCCGTGCCGGTCTTGTTGTTTCTGGCGGACGTGCCCTGTCACCGGTCCTGCCGTGACCGTCGGGCGCGCAGGCTAGAATCCACGGCGGCCAGCCGTCCCGGCCTCGTCGTTCCCCGCACGGTGCCCGCCGCCGCATGCGGGCGGTGGCGTTTTCCGCTTGACACCGAACAGGTTCCGCATGAGTCCGATTTCCCTCCCGATTCCCAAGGCCGGTCAACAGGTGGCCTGGGTGGCACCGCCGCCCGGCGCCGCACTCGCGCTGGCGCTGGCCGAGGCGGCACGCTCGCTGTCGGCACCGGTGCTCGCGATCACCGCCGACACACCGGCCGCGCATGCCCTGGAAGCGGACCTGGCGGTATTCGCCGGCAATCTGCCGGTGACGCAGTTCCCGGACTGGGAAATCCTGCCCTACGACCTGTTCGCGCCGCATCCGGACATCGTGTCGCGGCGCATCGCGGCCATGAACGCGCTGCCGCGCCTGCGCCGAGGCATCGTCGTCGTGCCGGTATCGACGCTGATCCAGCGCCTGCCGCCACGCCGATACATCCACGGTCGCACCCTTCAGGTGAAGGTCGGCGACCCCCTCGATCTCGCCGCCGAACAGGACCGCCTGGTCCATGCCGGTTACCGGCACGTGCCGCAGGTGACCGAGCCGGGCGAATTCGCCGTGCGCGGCGCCCTGCTCGACATTTTCGCCATGGGCCAGGCGACGCCGGTGCGCATCGAACTGTTCGATGACACCGTCGATTCGATCCGTGGCTTCGATCCGGACACGCAGCGCTCGACGGATCGCATCGAGCGCCTGGAATTGCTGCCGGGTCGCGAGTACCCGCTGGACGAACAGGCGCGCAAGGATTTCCGCGATGCCTTCTTCGACCGCTTCCCGGAGGCGGATCCGCGCCGCGTCGAGTTGCTGGTCGATCTCAAGGACGGCCTGACACCGGCCGGCCTGGAATCCTGGCTGCCGCTGTTCTTCGACGGCACCGAAACGCTGTTCGACTACCTGCCCGACGACACGCTGCTGGTGCTGGCCGGCGATATTCCGACCGCGGCGGCGCGCGTCGTCCACCAGGCGCAGGTGCGCTACGAGAACCGTGCCCACGACCTGGTGCGACCGATCCTGCGTCCCGACGAACTGCTGCTCCCGGACGAAGCGCTGCGCCAGCAACTCAATCGTCACGCCCGCGTGGAACTGGCCGCCGAGCAGCGGCCACACCGGCAGACATTGGCAGCGACGGCGGCACCGGTATTGCCCGCCGCCACGCGCGGCGAGGCACCCGGCGGCGCACTGGCTTCGTTCCTGCGCAGCCATGCCGGCCAGCACGTCCTGCTGGCGGTGGATTCGACGGGGCGCAAGGAAGCGCTCGCCGAACAACTGCGCGAACACGATATCGACAGCGATGCGCCGGCCGACTGGGCGGACGTGCTGGCCCGTGCATCACAGGACCCGGGCCATGCGCTGCGACCGATGATCGCGCCGCTGCCGCTGTCCGGCGGCTTCACGCTGCAGTCGCCGGCGCTGATCGTGCTCAGCGATGCGGAACTGGCCGGCGAGCGTGCAAGGTCGGGACAGCGGCGTCGCGGCAGCGCGACGCGCGACCCGGAAACCATCCTGCGCGACCTCACCGACCTGGCCATCGGCGCGCCGGTCGTCCACGAGGACCACGGCGTCGGCCGATACCAGGGCCTGGTCACGCTGGAAGCGGGCGGCATGCCCAATGAGTACCTGGCCATCGAATACGCCGGCGGCGACAAGCTCTACGTGCCGGTGGCCAGCCTGCATCTGGTCAGCCGCTATACCGGCGGTTCCAGCGAAAGCGCGCCGCTGCACACGCTGGGCAGCGAACAGTGGTCGAAGGCGAAGCGCAAGGCCGCGGAGAAAATCCGCGATGTCGCCGCCGAACTGCTGGAAATCCAGGCCCGCCGCGCCGCACGCACCGGCGAACCGGTGCTGGCGGACCGGGCGATGTACGAACAGTTCGCCGCTGGCTTCCCCTTCGAGCCGACGCCGGACCAGGCGGTCGCGATCGACGCCGTGCTCAACGACCTCGCGCAACCACGACCGATGGACCGCGTGATCTGCGGTGACGTCGGCTTCGGCAAGACCGAAGTCGCGCTTCGCGCCGCCTTCGCCGCCGCCATTGCCGGCAAGCAGGTTGCGCTGCTGGTGCCGACGACGCTGCTGGCCGAGCAGCATTACCGCAACTTCCGCGACCGTTTCGCCGACTGGCCGGTGAAGATCGAGCTGCTGTCGCGCTTCCGCAGCGCGAAGGAAGTGAACGCGGCCTTGAAGTCGGTGGCCGAAGGCAGGACCGACATCGTCATCGGCACCCATCGCCTTTTGTCGCCGGACGTGAGGTTCGATCGCCTCGGCCTGGTCATCGTCGACGAGGAGCAGCGCTTCGGCGTCCGCCAGAAGGAGCGCCTGAAGGCGTTGCGTGCGGAAGTGCACCTGCTGACGCTGACCGCGACGCCGATTCCACGCACGCTGAACATGGCGATGACGGGCCTGCGCGACCTGTCCATCATCGCCACGCCACCGAAGGCCCGCGTGGCGGTGCAGACCCTGGTGACGCAATGGGATCCGGCGCTGATCCGCGAAGCCTTCGCGCGCGAGCTCGGACGCGGCGGCCAGGTGTACTTCCTGCACAACGATGTTTCGACCATCGAGAAGCAGGCGCGCGAGCTGGCCGAGCTGATTCCGGAAGCACGCGTGCAGGTCGCCCACGGCCAGATGCCCGAGCGCGAACTGGAACGCGTGATGGCCGACTTCTACCGCCAGCGCTTCAACACCCTGGTCGCTTCGACGATCATCGAGTCGGGCATCGACGTGCCGACCGCCAATACCATCCTCATCAATCGCGCCGATACCTTCGGCCTTTCGCAGCTGCACCAGCTGCGCGGCCGCGTCGGCCGCAGCCACCACCGCGCCTTCGCCTACCTGCTGGTGCCGGAACGCAAGGCGATGACCGCCGATGCCGAAAAGCGGCTGGAAGCCATCGCCTCGCTGGAAGAGCTGGGCGCCGGCTTCATGCTGGCGACGCACGACCTGGAAATCCGCGGCGCCGGCGAACTGCTGGGCGAGGAACAGAGCGGCCAGATCGAAGCGATCGGATTCAGCCTCTACACCGAACTGCTGGAGCGCGCCGTGCGCGCCATCAAGTCGGGCAAGGTGCCTGACCTCGACGACACCAGCCATCACGGTGCCGAAGTGGAGCTTCACCTGCCGGCGCTGATCCCGGATGACTACCTGCCCGATGTCCACACCCGACTGATGCTCTACAAACGCATCGCCACCTGCGCCGACAACGACGCCCTGCGGGCGATGCAGGTGGAAATGATCGACCGCTTCGGCCTGCTGCCCGAGCCGGTGAAGAACCTGTTCGCCGTCACCGCACTGAAGCTGCGCGCGACGCTGCTGGGCATCCGCAAGCTGGAGTTCGGCGAGAACGGCGGCCGCGTGCTGTTCCACCCGCAACCGGGCTTCGAACCGCTGCACCTGATCCGCATGGTGCAGTCCGAACCGAAGACCTACGCCTTCGACGGCCAGGACAAGTTGCGCATCAAGGCGTCGCTGCCGGAACCGGCGCAGCGGATCGCGGCGGCGCGGGTGCTGCTCGGCCGGCTGCATGGCGGCGACGCGGTTGAGCTGGTCGGGTGAACGACCGCCTCAGCGCCGTCTGCCGGCCTCTTCGATATCGGTGCGCAGCGGTTTGAGCCAGGCGTTGAACTGTTCGCCCGACACACCCATCGCCGCGTAGCTGGCCTCGGCATCGGCCAGCGCCGCGCGCGCGTCCGGCAGGCGATCAAGCCCGAGCAGCGCCCGCGCCCGACCGGCGTGCAGCATCGCCTGCAGCGACGGATTGCCGCCCTGGGCATCGAGCCGTTCCTGCACGGACTGCAGCACCCCCAGCGCGTCATCGCCGCGACCCATGCGCGCATAGCTGCCGGCCAGCGCGATCCGCAAGGTCAGGATCGACGGATTGTCGCCGCCGCCGTGTTCGCCGGCCATGGCCACGGCGCGATGCAAGGTCTCGGACGCTTCCTCGTAACGCTGCTGGTAGAGGATGCTGGTGCCCAGGCTGCCCAGCAGCAAGGCCGCATCCAATGACGTTTCACCGTATAGCTGGGCGCGCAGGCCAATCAGTTGGCGGTAGGTGGCCTCCGCCTCGGCATGTCGGCCCTGCGCGGTGAGAATGCTGGCGCGGGTGCCGAGCAACGCGATCGCATTGCCGCTGCCGCTCTGGCCGATGTCCAGCGCATGCTGGATGGCCAGCGCGCGATCGGACATCTCGCCCGCCTCGTCGAAGCGAAACGCGGCCATCAGCGTGATGGCGAGGTTGTTGTACGCGTCCGCCAGGGCTTCATCGGGCCCGGGCAGCAACGCGTGCCGTTCCTGGACCACGGCCTGCTGGATGGCCAGCGCTTCATTGAGCAGGCCCATTCCCCGCAGCACTTGTGCGCGCATTCCCTGACTGTCGTTGATCGCCAGTGCGTTGCGCTCCGGTGCCGCCCCCCAGAGGGCCTGCGCGATGTCGAGATGTTCCAGTGCAAGCTCCGGCTGGCCGCGCCGGTATTCGAGTTGCGCCTGGAGCGCGTTCGCGCGCGCGAGGGTGTCGTCGTCGGCGAGGCTGTCCGATGCCGAGAGGATGCGTTCCAGCAAGGGACGTGCGCCCTCGGTATCGCCCATCGCCAGGTACAACTCC
This sequence comes from uncultured Rhodanobacteraceae bacterium, assembly GCA_964647135.1. Lineage (GTDB taxonomy): Bacteria > Pseudomonadota > Gammaproteobacteria > Xanthomonadales > UBA2363 > Pseudofulvimonas. The sequence goes on along the minus strand of CAZYHP010000095.1, from coordinate 2,928 downwards.
GCGACCATCAGTGCCGTCGTGTAACCCGTGCCGGTGTCATTGCGGAACTGCGAAAACAGCCGGGCGCTGCTGCGCGAAAGGATCTCGCGCGCACTGAGTTCACCCTCGCCTTCCTGCTCGGCGGCGACGCGGAACATCAGCGCGATGTAGTCGCGCACCGCGTTGCTGCGTTTCAGTTCCGTCTGCGCCAGCTGTCGCTGTTGACGTTCACTGTAGGCACGTTCCAGCGCCCAGGCCAGTGACACCAGCAGGCCCACCAGCAACGCCACGACCAATGTGACCGCCGCGGCATTCCGCGTCACGAACTTGCGCAGGCGATACGCCCAGCCGCGTCCGGATACCTTCACCGGTGCACCGGCCAGCCAGCGACGCAGGTCATCGGCGAAGGCATCCACCGTGGCATAGCGCTGCGGCACCTCGACGGCCAGTGCCTTGCCGAGGATGCGATTGAGGTCGCCACGCACGGTGGCCAGATAGTGGCGCATGGCCTGACTGCGACGGGCCAGGCGCACCGCCAGCACGCCGTTCGGGTCGCCGCCTTCATCACCTGCACGCAGGATCGCCGTGCCCAGCGACGGCACCGGGCGCGTCCACAGCCTGTGCTGCGCGGCGACCAGGTCATGACGGTCGATCTCGTGCGGCAGCACGCCGCTGACCAGCTCGTAGAGGATCACGCCGAGCGCGTAGACATCTGCGGCGACACCGGCGGGCTCTCCGGCGAGTTGTTCGGGCGCAGCGTATTCGGGCGTGAACGCCATGCTGGGTCCCGCCACCGTCATCGTCGCTTCGGCCTCGGCTTCGTCGTGCAGCAGCCGCGAAATACCGAAATCGAGAAGGCGCACCACGCCCTGCTCGTCGACCATCACGTTGCCCGGCTTGAGGTCACGATGGACGACCAGCTGGGTATGGGCGTACTGAACCGCGGCGCAGACGTCCAGGAACAATCGGACGCGCGCGCGCACGTCCAGTCGCTGTTCGTCGCACCAGGTACGGATCGATTGCCCGCGCACATGCTCCATCGCGAACCAGGGCCGCTGGTCGTCGGTGACGCCGCCATCGACCAGGCGCGCCAGGTGCGGATGGTTGAGTCGGGCGAGGATGCGCCGCTCGCGCAGGAAGCGACGCTGGACTTCGTCGAAATCGAAACCGCGGCGGATGAGCTTGATCGCCACCGTCTGCGTGAACCCGCTGTCCTCGCGCTCGGCGCGATAGACGACGCCCATGCCGCCACGACCGATCCGTTCGCGGATCCGGAAGGCACCGAGGCGCTGGCCCAGCATCGGGTCGGTGTCATCGCCGCGTGGGCGATCGCCGTCGCCGTGCACCACGGTCACCGTTTCACGTTCGATCGCTTCGGCATCGCGGAGCAGTTCGTCCACGACTGCACGCAGGGTGGCGTCGTCGCCACATTCGGAGGCGAGGAATTCCGGTCGTTCTCCGGGCTCGCGTTCGAGCGCCGCACGCACCAGCTTCAGGACCCGGGAATCGTCAAGCTCCATGGTCGTGGGCCACCATGCGCGATGGCGTCCGGGAACTCATGCCGTGAGGCGAGAGCGCAGCCATGCCTGGGCGGTCGCCCAGTCACGATGCACGGTGCGCCTGGCGACACCCAGGGTGTCGGCGACCTGCTGCATGTCCAGCCCGACGAAGTAGTGCAGCTCGACCACCTTGCCCATGCGCTGGTCGATGGATTCCAGCACGGTCAGGGCCTGGTCCAGCTCGGCCAGGTCCGTGCCATCGGGAATCGGCAGGTCCAGCGCCGCCGTGAAGGCATCACGGCGCCAGCCGCCGCCGCGTTTGCCGGTCGCCGCCGCACGGGCGCGACTGACCAGTGTCTGTCGCATCATCCGCGCCGCTGCGTTGATCAGGTGCGCGGTGTTCTGGAAATCCACGGCGGGCCGGTCGAGCAGCTTGAGCAGTACGTCATGGACCAGCGCCGTGGCCTGCATGGTCGTATGGCCGGCGTGGCCGCGCAGCTGGCCGGCAGCCAGCCGCCGGAGCTCGGCATAGACCATGGGCAACAGCCTTTCCAGCGCTGCCCGGTCGCCGTCGCGCCAGCGATGCAGCAGTTGCGTGACCTCGCCGTCCGAGTCTGTTGTCATGGCCGGAAAGTAGCGGCACACCTGCCGCAGGTAAAGGGTCCAGGCGGCAAAGCAGCCATCCGGGTGTTTCAGGGAACGCCGGGGAAGTGGTCCACCGGTTTGATGGTGAAATCGGGAAAGTGGTCGACGATCTGTATGGTGAAATCCGGGAAGCTGTCCACCCGCTGCCACTTGCCTTCCGAGTCCGGGAAGTGCTCGACCCACTGCACGTGCAGATCCGCGAAATGCTCGACGATCTTCACCTTGTAATCGGCGAAGTGCTCGACGACCTTCACCTTGCCGTACAGCCGCGAAAGGTCCACGTCGGCCGCCGCCAGGGGCGGGCTGGCAACCAGGAACAGGCTTACGGACAGGACCAGTCGCCTCATCGTCGCACTCCCGCGCCGGTGCAGCCCGGCGCACCGGATCACTCTATTCCAGTTCCGCCCAGCGCGCATAGGCGATCTCGAGTTCGGCGTTCAACTGTTCGATCCGCGCATTGTGTGCGGTGATTCCGGCGCTGTCGCGACGGTAGAAAGACGGAGCAGCCATCTCCGCGGTCAGCGCTGCCAGGGAGCGCTCCATCTCCTCGATGCGACCGGGCAGCGTCTCCAGTTCGCGTGCGTCCTTGTAGCTGAGCTTGCGCTTGGCCGGCGCCGCCGCAGGGGCACCCGACGGCAGCGCCGGTGACGCTTCGCCAGCCAGGTGCGCCACCTCGACCGGGGCCGCAGCCGCGCTGTCGGGGCGCTGCCGCAGCCAGTCGCTGTAGCCACCGACGTACTCGCCGACGCGGCCGTTTCCTTCCATCACCAGGGTCGATGACACCACGTTGTCGAGGAAGTCGCGG
>CAZYHP010000094.1:0-11935 GCA_964647135.1 uncultured Rhodanobacteraceae bacterium | reverse complement strand
AAAAGGGCGGCAAGTGTAGTAGCAACGCCCTTTTCCATCAACTGTTTATGGCGCCGCTGGGCCCGCTCCTGGGCGCTGGCGGTCAGGTACACCTTGAAGGGTGCATCGGGGAACACGACCGTGCCCATGTCGCGACCGTCGGCCACCAACCCCGGCGCCTGCCGGAAATCGTGCTGGCGCGCCAGCAACGCGTCGCGCACGGCCGGGACGGCGGCGACGGCGGAGGCCGCGGCGCCGGTGTCCTCGGTGCGCAGATCGGCGTCACGGGGACGGCCTTCCAGATGGACGGACACGCCGTCGCCCGAGGGCTGGAAGGCGATCGGCAGGCGCAATGCCAGGGCGGCAAGGGCCGCCGGATCATCCAGCGCGATACCACGGTCGATCGCAAGCAGGCCGACGGCCCGGTACAACGCTCCCGAGTCCAGCAGGTGCCAGCCCAGCGCCTCGGCGACCCGCTTGGCCACCGTCCCCTTGCCCGAGCCGCTCGGCCCGTCGATGGTGAGGACCGGGATCCCGGCCTGGGCACTGGCGACTCGGGCATTGGGCGATATTGCAGGCATTGCGGGCTCGGGGTGGAGCCGACCGGTGATGGCCGAGCAGATGGAAAGAAGGATGCGAGCGCTGCCGGAAAGACAGCCAGCGTCAGGATGACTCATCCGTCGCTTCATGCGGATTCTACAGTGCACCCGGCCACATCGCCGTCGCGACGACGGAGCGCGCCGGTCGGCCACGGTCCCCGGCTGATCGTCTGTGTCCCTGGTCTGCGGTATTCATGAGCGTTCGTCGCGACGCCGTCGAGATGCTGCCGGGACACGGCGCGCGCCGCGGAAGAGGCGACGGACATAATCGACACGGCGGTCCGGATGCAAGGCGCGCATCGTCTCCCGGCAGCGACCCTGCGATCGCGGCAGAAGGGTCACGAGTGATGCCGGTCAGGTCGGACTGTCCGTCTTCCCCTCCAACCCCGAGTGCTCGAGCCGGCGGTATAACGTGGCGCGGCTGATGCCCAGGTCACGGGCCGCCTCACTGACCCGCCCACCGGTCCGCGCCAGTGCGGCGGCGATGATCCTGCGTTCGGCGTCCGCCAGGGCCACGGCCAGCGTCGCACCTTCCGGGGCAGCATCGCCGGCTTCGCGGATATCCGCACGCAGCAGGTCGGATGTCACCGGCTCGCCATCCTCGACGAACAATGCCAGGCGCGCCATTTCCCGCTCCAGTTCGCGTACGTTGCCTGGCCAGGAATGGGAGCGCAGCGCATCGATGGTCGCCTGGGTCAGGCCGCCGCTGCGAATGCCACGCGTGGCGCAGGCCCGCGCCAGAAGGAGTGCGGCCAATCCCGGAATGTCCTCGCGCCGCTCGCGCAGCGGCGGCAATTCGGCGCGCCAGTCGGCGATTCGATGGAACAGATCCAGGCGGAACGTGCCGTCCTTTACCATCGTCGGCAGGTCGCGGTGGGTGGCGGCGATGATGCGCACATCGGCTGGGCGCGGTTTGTGGCTGCCCACCCGGTACACCTGTTTCTCCTGCAACACGCGCAAGATGCGAGCCTGGGTGTCCGGGTGCATGTCGCCGACTTCGTCGAGGAAGACGGTGCCGCCGTGGGCCAGTTCGAAGCGTCCGGCGCGTGCCTGCACACCGGTGGCCACGCCGGCCTCGATGCCAAACAGTTCGGCATCCAGCAGGTCCGCAGGCAATGCAGCGCAATTCAGCACCAGGAAAAGCCCGTCCGGCTCACCGGAGGCCTGGTGCAGGTACCGCGCGAGCAACTCCTTGCCGGTCCCCGACTCCCCGGTGATCAACACATTCAGCCGACTGCGCGCCAGGCGCGCCGCGCTGCGGTAGATATCGCGCAGGACCGGGGAGGCTGTCAGCAGTGGCATCTCCGCGATCGGCGGTGAGTCCGTCTCCGCAGCGGGCAACAATGGACGTGCGGCGAGTTCCACCACGGCCAGCAGCATCCGTGCGATCGATTCGGCACCTGGGCGGTCCTCGCGGGCGACGCCGTGGATGCACAACCGACGGTTGCCCCGTGTACACGATACGGCCTCGCCCTCCAGATGCCCTGCACAGGCCACCATGACCGATGCGTCGCGCAGGATCGATGCACCCGAGCCTACCTGGGCGGCAACCAGTGTGTTGACGATGAGCGCGGCGACCTCGTCGTCGCTGGCATCCGCAGCAATACGCAGCAACAGCGGTTCGAACTCGCGCAGACAAAAGCGCACGACACCCGCCGAGACCAGGGTTGCGGCCGGCAGTCCCGACGGCGCTGACCAGCCCTCCCCGTCCGTGGCGCCGATCACGGCGATTGCGTCCTCCGCCTTCACCCGGCCCACCACCAGGTCCACATCGCCCAATCGAAGCTGCTGTCCGGGCCCGAGCTCGGTCGTTCCGTGCTGCCGCACACCGTCCACCCAGGTGCCGTTACGCGAGCCCAGGTCCCGCATCAGCAGGTGCTCGCCAGCCGGCACCAGTTCCACATGCCGACGCGACACCGTGGGATCCGCCAGGACATGGGCGCACTCGGGCGACGAGCCGATCACCGACCCGCTCTCGTCGATGATCAGGCGCAGCTCGCGTCCTCCCAGCCAGCCGCGCAATCGCCACCGCATCATCCACCCCCGCTGCATACCCACGCCGTCCGTGCGGTCGTATAGTAGGACAATGCGCTTCCGAACCGCCGTGCCGGTCAGCGCGGGAGCCACCAGCCGGGTTGTCCGCGCTTTCGATGAGGAACTCGGGTTCGAGGTCGCGCTCAAGCTGTTGCAACACAGGGACCCCGACATCGCGCAGCGGATGCTGCGCGAAGCGGCCATGCAGGCCCGGCTGGACCACCCGAACATCGCCAGGGTCTACGGGACCGGCACCTTCGAGGGTCGGCCCTACATCGCGATGGAATTCATAGACGGGCAACCGCTGGACCAGGCGGCCCATCGCCTCGGCATCCGCGACAAGGCGAGCCTGCTCGCCGACGTGGCCGATGCCCTGGATTGCGCGCATCGACAGGGCCTTGTCCACCGCGACATCAAGCCCTCGAACATCCTGGTCGCGCGTCGGGACGGACGCCTGCACCCGTACGTGATCGATTTCGGCATCGCCCATGAAGTCGGTGCCGGTGCCCTCACCCTTACAGGCCAGATCATGGGCACGCCCGGCTACATCGCACCGGAACTGGCCCTCGGTGCGGCTTTCGACGCCCGGTCGGACATCTATGGCCTCGGTGTCGTCCTCTACGAACTCCTTGCTGGCCGCCGGCCGTATCTGGGCGAGTCGGCAGCCGAAGTGATCGTGCAGTCGTTGCGTCGTGAGCCGCCATCGCTGCATGGCCTGCGCAGCGACATCGACCCGGCACTGGCGCGTATCGCGCGGCAATGCCTGGAGCGCGATCCGGGCTGGCGCTACGCCACCGCCGCCGCCCTCCGCGACGACCTGCGCGCCTTCGCCGAGGGTCGGCGCGTGTCTGCACGTCACGATAGCCTCTGGTTGCGTGTCCGCCGCTTCAGCCGCAGCCACCCATGGCGGACCGCGCTAGCCGGCGTCGTGGCAACGTTGGCGATCGGCCTTGCGGCGCTGATGATCCACTCGGCCTGGTACACCCGCGACCAGACGCGGAAGACGCAGCGCTACATGGATTTTGCCGGCGAGATCGAGAACGCGATCCGCTTGCACCACCTGATGCCCGCACACGACATCGGACCGATCCTCACGCAGCTTGGCCAGCGCGTCGCCACCATTGCCGCCGCGGCGGCCAGCGATGCCGGTCCGGCGGCTCGGCATGCGGGCCAACTGGCACTGGGCCGCGCCTATGCAGCACTCGGTGAGGACGTCCCGGCGCGCGATCATCTGCTTCGGGCGTGGGTCGCGGGCGAGCGTTCGCCCGCACTCGAGCAATTGCTTGGCGAAGTTCATCTGCGTCTGTACTGGCAAGCCCAACGCGACGCCGCCGCCATCGTTGACGAGGAATTGAGGGCACAACGCATCGACGAAGCCGACCAGCGCCTGCGCGCACCGGCGGCGCACCACTTGGCGCAGGCAGCCAGCGGAAGCGGCGAACGCGCGCTGCTCGCCCAGGCGCTTCTGCACCATCTGCGCGGTGAGCGCGAAGCGGCATTGGCCAAGCTGGATGAGGTCGCCCGCACACTCGACTGGCCCGTGGACGCCCTACTCTACGGTGCCGGCCTGCTCCAGCAACGCAGTCTGGAAAGTGAACTGGATGGCGATATCGCCGCGGCACGGCTGGCGCTGGAACAGGCGCGCGAGCGCTACCGTCAGGCCGCCGACATCGCCCGCAGCCATCCCCAGGCGCTGGAGGGTCTGTGCGCAAGCGCCGGACGCCTTCTGGCGCTGGCGCGCCACGAAGTCGCAGCGGACGACAATCCGCGTGCGGAGGCACTGCAAAGCTGCGACCAGGCCATCGCGCTGAACCGCAGGCGCGCCGAGAGCTACTCGACCAAAAGCGCCGCGCTGGCATCCTATGCGATGTGGCAGCGTTCGCGCGCGCACCCTCCCGATGAATCGGTGACCGAAGCCATCGACACCGCCCGCATCGCCCTGGCCTTGCAGCCCGGTTCGTTGCGTGCGCGGCGCGCGCTCGGCTCGTTGCTCACCACCCGGGATGCCTGGTTGCTGGAAACCGGTTCGGTGGATCGCGATGCCGTCAATGAAGCGATCACCTTGCTGACGCAGGCGCAAAGCCAGGAGCCCGGCGACGCTCCGGGCGCCATGTTGCTGGCCCAGGCCCATGTGCTGCGGGCGCGCCTGCTGGGAATGCAGGGCGCCGACGCCGAGCCGGAATACTTCAAGGCCGAACAGGCATTGGCCGCCGTCGCCCCGCCAGCCGAGGCACCCCCCGCCATCGAGGCGCAACTGGCGGAAACGCGCGCCTGGCGCGGCTATCATCTGTACGACTCCGGACGCGATGCCGAAGGGCTGCTGCGCGCCAACTATGACCGCATCCGGCTGGTGCGGCACCGGGTGCAGGGCAATCCACGCATCGAACGTGCCTTCGCCTACTCGGCCTGGACGCTGGCCGACCTGCTGACCCTGCTCGGCCGCGACCCCTCCGTCCAGGCACAGGCCGCCATCGAAGCCTACGAATCGCTGTTGGCGCGCGACCCGCGCGATTTCACCAGTTTGTTCAACATCACCGGTCCGCTCTCCCTGCTGATCGACCATCGCCTCGCAAACGGCGTCGACATCGGCAATGCCTTGTCAAGACTCGAGCATCACACCGGACAACTGGAAATCCACGTCGGCGACCGCACGCCCATTGACATCCAGCTTCAGTCCCTGGCCCTGATGCAGGCCAAGGTCGCGATCGCCGAAAGCCGCGATCCCGGCGCAGCATTCGCAACCGCCCGACGCCATTTCGCGCGCGCTGCCGGCAACCCGATCGATCGCCGCGCGGCCCATCTGCTGTTCGCCGAGCTGGTGGCGATCGAGCACGGCTGGCGGGCCGACAACGGTCGAAGCAACATCGAGCTTCTCCAGGGCGACCTGGTTCAGATTGAAGCGGCCGCGAGCGAACACGCCGATTCGGCCCTGCTCATGGCGAAAACCGCGACCGCACTGGCCACTCCGCCGCACGATCCGGCACGGCTGCGCCGCGCAGCACAAATGCTGGCCAGTGCCATCGATCGCATGCCGGTGCTGCGCGCCCGGCACGGTGTCGAACTGGACCGCCTGATGACGCTGGCCGCCAGCAACAACTGAGTCCGAGTCATCCGCTCAATGTTGAGACGACATTCGCACAGTTGCGACACCGGCGGATTGACGTATTCGCCAATCCGTTGATTTTACGGCGATAGGACGGTGGCACGGGGCCTGCAATGTGTGTGCGGTCCCAACGGAGATCCGTCGTGTCCTTTCCGACCGTCATCACACGAGCATCGAGCGCCTTCCCCGTTTCGACGCTCCTGGCACTCGCCTGTCTCCTGACCGGCTGCAACAGCCATGGCGCCGACCCGGTCGCCGTTGCCACGGACATCGCCGAAGCGCGCTGTGAATGCACTCGACAGAACGCGCCCAGCGTCGCCCGCTGCGTCAACCAGGCTTCGCATGCCCTGCATGACGCCACCAGCCGGATCAGCGACGGCGCGGTGAAGAGCGCCATGGTGCGTGCCTACGAAGAAGCCTTCCGCAAGTGTCCCTGGGACGACCCGTCCTATTACCGCTGATGCCCGTCACGGAGTCCGCCATGCCCCGCCGTTTCCTTCTGTTCCTGCTGCTTGCCGTGCTTGCACCCGCCGCACACGCCGCCATCATCATCGTCAACACCCTCGACGACGAACTCAACAGCGACGGCGACTGCTCGCTGCGCGAGGCGGTGCAGGCCGCCAACACCAATGTCGCCGTCGATGCCTGCAATGCCGGCAACAACAGCGCCACGGCCGACCTCATTCTCGTCGCCGTCAGTGGCGAAATCGGCCTGACCAGCGGACTGGTGGTGTCGCAGGCGCTGAACATCACCGGGAGCGGCGCCGATCTGCTGACGCTGCGTCGTGCCTCGGGCAACTTTCCGATGATCTTCATCGACATGGCCAATGCCGCGCACGATGCCTCATTCAGCGGCTTCGCGATGCGCGACGGTGCTGACGTCGAGCTCGGCAGCGCCATCCGACTGCGCCAGGTCGATCGGCTCTCGATATCGCGGATGAGCTTCGTCAACAACCAGGCATCGGCGATCGCCTACTGGTCACATTATTTCCCCGGCGCCACGGTGAATCGGGTAACGGTTGAGGACTGCGAGTTCGTCGGCAATAGCAGCGGCCCCTTCGGTGGAGGCGGCATCGTTCTGACCGGCGCTGCGGAGGTGTTCGTCCGGCGTAGTCGTTTCAGCGCGAACATCGCCAACGATCCCGTCAATCCAGCGCATGGCGGAGCGATCCGCCTGGCCAGGTTCCAGACCGCATCGATCGCTGATTCCTTCTTCATCGGCAACCGCAGTGTTCAGCACATCGGCGGCGCCATCTATGCCAGCAGCGATCTGTCCGCCGCGCTGTCTGTGCTGAGGACCAGCTTCAGCGGCAATTTCGCCGCTGGTGGCTGGGGCGGGGGTCTGTACATCGCAGCGGATGTGAGCGCCCGCATCATCAACACGACGTTCACCGCCACCGGCAACGCCGTGCACGTCGCTACCGGCGGCTCGGCGCAGATCACGCACGCGACCTTCTACCCGACCGGGAATTCGCTCGGACACATTTCCAGCGCCGGCACCGCCCAGGTCCGGCGGTCCGTCGTCTACGGCCGCGCCACGGCATCGTCGCTCTGCTCGACCACCGGCAGCGGAACCGTGAGCAGCGGCGGCTTCAACCGCTTCCAGATCGGCGACACCTCCTGTAATCCGGTCGCCAGTGACCTGGGCGTGGATGATCCGCGCCTGCTGCCGCTGGAAGACTACGGCGGCCTGGTGCCGACGTTGCTCCCGATGATCGACAGCGTGCTGATCGACGATGCCAGCTTCATCTGCAGCGACGACCAGAACAATCCCGTCATCGACGACGCGCGCGGCTTCGACCGGCCGGTCGCCGCATCAGGCGGCCTGGCGCGTTGCGACGTCGGCGCCGTGGAGTGGAACCCGGCCTTCGACGACTACATCTTCAAGCACGGCTTCAACTACTGACAACCTCGGGATACGATCATGTCCATCCGTTCGATCTTTGCGTTCGCCTCGATCGCGCTCGGCTTCGCACTGGCTGCCGACGCGGCAACCATTACCGTCGACACCCTCGCGCCGCTGCGCGCCCGCTGCCACCTCGCGGCGGCGATGGCAGCGGCGGAATCCAATGCGCCCGTCAACGGTTGCGTGGCGGGGGAAGCCGGCCGCACCGATGTGATCCGCTTCCTGCCCAACCTCGCTGGGACGGCAGTACTTCCGCCATCCACACAGATCACCGGCAGCGTGCGCATCATCGGCAATGGGGCCGACAAAACCCGCGTCGAGGGTACGCTCGTGGTCGACATTCCGAACGACGGCGCCTTCACCCTCGCCAACCTGGAAATGCGCAGTGGCCTGCTGATGTGGCGTGCCGGCGAGGCGATCGTGGATGGCATCCGCTTCGCGCAGCTTCCGGCAGGACAGATGCTGCATGGATCCGCGATCGGCACGCCGATGGCGCAGATCGGACGGCTGTCCATTCGCGACAGCGAATTCCTTGGCAACACCGGCTATCTGGGCGTCGTCGTCCTCAGCCCAACCGCCCGCATCGGCGAAGTCGAGATCCACGGCAGCCGCTTCATCGGCAACCAGCCGCACGGTCCGGGTGCGGGCGCGCTCTATATCGGCTCACAGACCAGCCAGGTCAGCATCGTCGCGAGCGATTTCCTCAACAACAGCAACATGACCGGGCTGGCCGGCGCCGTGGTCGTCGAGCGCCCGGCGACCGTTTCGGTCACCGCCAGCATCTTCGATGGAAACCAAGGTGGAGAAGCCGGTGCGCTATGGACCTACGGCAGCGAGCTCGATCTGGTGAACAGTTCGCTGACCCGGAATCGCGGCAGCGAAGCGGCCGCCGTGTACATGCTGGGCGGTATCCGCTTCGGGCTGCACTTCTCCTCGGTTGTCGACAACGGCATGGGGAGCAGCGCGCCGGCGCTCAACCTTGATTCCGGCCCCGGTTGGAGCGAGTTCCGGGGCAATGTGCTGCGCGCGCCGCCGGGCGGCCGGGTTTGCGGCTGGGCACATGTTCAGTCGCTGGGCTACAACCAGGAGTATCGAAATCACACCTGCAACCTCTATAGCGGCAGCGACAGTGCCCACCTGACGTGGCCTCTGGTTTCCGTCGATGCCGGCGCCGGTCGAGGCCGGGTTCCGGCACCGCTCATGGCCGGCCCGGGTGTCGATCGCGTGCCGTACTACGAATGTCTGCAGCCGTCGCACGACGCACTCACTTCCGACGTCCGCGGCTCCGCGCGGCCGTGGAGCCACGGCTATCCCGATCCTTTCGGCTGGTGCGATGTCGGCCCGATCGAAACACACCCGCACGACCCCGTGTTCCCCGTCTGGTTCTAGACCCAGCCTCTCCCTGGAGATACCGATGAAGACCCTCTATACGGCCATCGCGCTGGCGTCGTTGCCGTTGAGCGCAGGCGCCGCCACGATCACCGTCACCACCCTTGTCGACACCATCGCCGCCGACGGCGTCTGTTCCCTGCGCGAGGCGTTTGTCAACGCAGCGAGCAATGCTGCGACAAATCCCGATTGCACCGGCGGCGAGCTCATCGGTACCGATACGATCACGTTTGCCAGCGCACTTTTTCCGCCCGGCTCCGGACTGGTCGGGACGTTCCAGATCGATCCGGGCCAGGGGCCGCTGATCGCGGCCGGCGGCTCGTTGGCGCTGCAACCACCTCCGAACCGCCGCCTGCATCTTGTCGCCGACAGCGACACGCGCCTGCTGCAGGTCGACCTGCCGGCCAACCGTGCCCTCAGCCTGCACCGCACCCACCTGATCGGCGGATACGCCGCGGGCGACGGCGGCGCCATGCTCGTGCGCAGCGGCAGCATCGTGCACCTGGAGGATTGCGAGTTCGCTGGCAACCACGCCGACGGCTCCGGTGGCGCCATCGGTTTCGATCTCAGCACCAACGCGACGATCCGCAGCATCGGTACCCGTTTTGTCGCGAATTCAGCCGACGCCGATGGTGGCGCCATCGGCGCCGTGATGGCCACGCGCATCAACCTGGATTTCAAGAGCAGCCGGTTCAGCGACAACATCGCGGTTGGTGCCGGCGGCGCGATCTTCATGTCGGCCACCAGCCAGCCGCTTTCGCTGCAGGCCAGCCACACGATCGCCGACAGCATCTTCGCGGACAACCGTGCCGGGTCGGGCGGCGCCATCCGGATGTACAGCGGCAACAACACCGGCAATCGATTCGATCTGCTGATCGAGGACAGCCGCTTTTCGGGCAACCAATCGCTGGCGCCCAATGTCCTCGGTCGGGGCGGGGCGCTGAACATCGGCGGCTTCGAGGGTCATCACACCGCCAGTGTCACCCTTCTGCGCAACAGCTTCCACGACAACATCGATACCGGCGTGGTCACCGGTCTGAAGGCGGGAGGCGTGTTCGTCGAGCATGCCGACGCCATCGTCGAGAACAACCTGTTCGCGCGCAACCGGGCCGGCCATGGCGGCGGTGGCTTCGCCTTCAGCGCCACGGGCGATTTTCCCGGCCTGCCGGCGCAGCCGCGTGTGCTCAGCCTGCGCTTCAACAGTTTTTTCGAGAACGAGCTGGAGGTCGGTGGCGGCAGCGCGCGCGGCTGGGACCTGCTGATCCGCCCGGCGAACGGCACGGCCCCGAACGCCACCGTCCACGGCAACCTCTTCAAGGCGCACCCCGACATCGCCGCGCAGTCGGGCTGCGTCATCGAAACCGTCAGCGGTGATCCGGTCACGCTCACGGCCGCCAGCCACAACCTCGGCGATCGGGTGGAATGCGCGCTGGGAACGCAAAGCCATCAGGCCGATCCGCTGGTCGCGTACGCCAATCAGCACAACGGCAGCCATGCCCGCACGCTGCATCTTGAACCAGCCAGCCCTGGTCGTGATCGGGTTCCCGAAGCCGCCTGCCTTGATTCCACCGCAGCGCCACTCACCGAGGATCTGCTGCGTGCGCTCCGTCCCCTGGACGGCGATGGCGACGAGGTCGCAGCCTGCGATGCCGGCGCGTTCGAGGCCGGTCCGCCTGACAACGACAGCATCTTCTCAAACGGTTTCGAAACCGAATAGATCTCTTCTTCACCAGCCCCGAGGACCACCGCCATGCCCCACAGGATTCTACTTGCGCTCGCCACAGCCGCCGTACTCGGTGGCTGCGGCGGCAACGACGACGAAGTCGCCGCCCCGTCGGCCGCACCGACAGCAACGCCCGGCGCGACCGGACCCGCGGATTCGGCGTCCAACACATCGACGGCAGCGCGCAACATCGCCAAAGCCCTGGCCATGCCCGAGCCGCGGCCGGTGGACATCGATCCATGCACCCTGGTCACAGCCGAGGAGGTCGATGGCCTCCTGAAAGGCATCGAGGCATCGAAATCACGCGGTGGCGATGCCAGCCGCCCCTTCCGCGAGTGCTTCCACACCGGTGGCACGATGGGCCTGAACAGCGTATTGGTCGCGGTCGCAGGCGGCCTGGATCCCGAACAGTTCGAGGCCTACGTCATGGGCAATGCCGACCTGACGGGCGACGTTGCCAACGTCAGGACGATCGAGGGGACGGGCAGCAAGGCGTACTGGCACCGCGACTTCCTTTGGGTGCATGCCGCGCCGCACACGTTCTACGTCAGCGTGTCGGTCAGGGACATGGATGCCCAGGTCGCGCTGGATACGGCCCGTCGACTGGCTACTCAGGTCATCAGCCGGTTGTAGCGGCGTCGGCCCTCAGTCCCGGTACCTGGCAAGACGCGGCCGGGGTCCAGCCACCCGCACGCAGCACCGCCACCGCCGATGTCGCCAATGCGGTCGCGTCGGCGCAGATCGGCATCGCGGGCACGATCGTCCCGGTACGCCGACACGCCGCCGGTGCGGGGATGAAAGGTCATCCCTGCGCCCGCGTCGCCCGCGCCTCGGGGTCGTCAAGCGGAATGCCGCGTTCAAGGCCAGCAGGCCCACCGCCCGGTCCTGGGCGCTGGGACCGGGGCATTGGGCCAGGTTGCAGCCACTGCGGTCTCAGCCGGGTGCCGGAATGCGATGGGCCCGGCAGGAAGTCTACGAACAGCCTGTAGGTCGCGCCGCGAAGAGCGGTCGCCGTGCCCGCGCTTGGCCGCGCGCAGGGTGTGGATTCCACCGCGCCGCCACGGCGGAGACCGTCTCGGCCGCACCCGGCTGCGTCCCGCCACGGGCCGTTCCCCGCGCCGGCCACCGCGGCCACCGGATCTCGACCGGTGGCCCCGCCTCGGGGCGGTTTCCGTGTCAACCGGAAACACCCTCGGGAACAG
>CAZYHP010000093.1:0-12336 GCA_964647135.1 uncultured Rhodanobacteraceae bacterium | reverse complement strand
AGGACACCAGCGCCTACGGCGTCGACCTGCGTTACGCCGAGCGCGAATGGCGCGGCCATTCGTATCGCACGCGGATGACGGAGTTGTGCGAAGGCCTGTCGCAACTGGGCGTGTGGACGCGCCTGCATTACGTCTATCCCTATCCGCACGTCGACGAGGTCATACCGCTGATGACCGATGGGCGACTGCTGCCGTATCTGGACATTCCCTTCCAGCACGCCAGTCCGCGCGTGCTGCGACTGATGAAGCGGCCCGGCAACGTGGAGCGCGTGCTCGAGCGCGTCCAGGCATGGCGCGCCGCCTGTCCGGAGCTGACCATCCGTTCGACCTTCATCGTCGGCTTCCCCGGCGAAACCGAAGCGGAGTTCGAAGAGCTGCTGGCATTCCTCGACGAGGCCCAACTCGATCGCGTCGGGGCCTTCGCCTATTCGCCGGTCGAGGGCGCTTCTGCGAACGCGCTGCCGGGTGCGCTGCCCGACGAGGTCCGCGAGGAGCGACTGGCCCGCTTCATGGAACACCAGGCGGCGATCAGCGCCGCCCGGCTCGAGCGCAAGATCGGCAGCGTGCAGAAGGTGATCGTCGATATCGCCGAGGACGACCTGGCCACCGCGCGCTCGATGGCCGACGCGCCGGAAATCGACGGCGTGGTCCACGTGCAGCAGGTCGAAAACGTGAAGCCGGGCGACATCATCGAGGTGGTGATCGAGGCCTGCGACGAGCACGACCTGTTCGCCCGGCCGCTGGGCGTGTCCGCCGGCGACTGATGCGCTTCGTCGCGCCGGCGCGTGGGTCGGTCGACCCCGGCTGTTTCGATCATCCGGCTTTTTCCGGCTACGCGCGCCACCTCGACCTGCTGCGCTCGCCGCAGTGGCCGGCGCTGGAGGAACTCGATCGGCGCATGGCCGGTATCGATCCGGGCATCCGCTTCGCGACGCAGGACGCCGCGCTGCTTGCCGATGGCGAACACTATGAAACCCGAATCGCACGGACAGGCCAGGTCGCGACCCGTTCCGACAACTGGCATGACCTGCTCAATGCGCTGGTGTGGCTGGAATACACGGCGCTTAAGCGGGCGCTCAATCTTCGCCAGGTGGCGGATATCGCCGCCGTCGGGCCACGCCAGCGCACGCGTGGCCAGTGCGCGCTGACGCACTTCGACGAGGCGGGTATTGTCGTCGTGGTCCCGGATTCCAGCGTGCTCGCCGCCTGGGATCGTCACGACTGGTCGGCCCTGTTCCTGGGCCGGGCGGACGATTGGTGCGACCGCATCCGCATCCATGTCTTCGGCCATGCGTTGCTCGAACATGCGCTGTATCCGCAGCCCTACCTGGTCGGCAAGGCCCTCGTCGTGCAATCCGCCAGTTCCGCGGAGGCGCTGGACACGCTGGCCGCTGCGATTGCCGCCAGCGATGTGCTGAAGGATCCCCTGGAACTGCGTCCCTTGCCATTGGCCGGCGTGCCGGGCTGGCATCCGCGTGCGGGTGAGCGCACATTCTATGTCGACGCGCCGTGTTTCCGGCCCCTGCGCGAGGGGCGAAGCTATCCGCCACCGCTGTCGAAGCGCTGAGGCGTCGCCGTGTCGAGGTCGCTGCTCAGGGAGGTGGATCGCAGCCCGGCCGTCCGTCGCGGCACTCGAAGTCGCCCGTCGCCACCACGTTGCCGTACAACACGGTGCCCAGGGCACGGTAGGTGGGTCGCAGCGGCGACAGTGCCGACCAGAACGGTTCCGGCGGCACGTTGCTGAAGGCCTCGAACACCGGTCTTTCATTGGAA
Organism: uncultured Rhodanobacteraceae bacterium; assembly: GCA_964647135.1. GTDB lineage: Bacteria > Pseudomonadota > Gammaproteobacteria > Xanthomonadales > UBA2363 > Pseudofulvimonas. The sequence continues at coordinate 10,563 of CAZYHP010000093.1, read as the reverse complement.
CCGGCCGCCTCGGCGTCGTTGCACAGGAAGAACTGGCGGTTGACGAACGGCTCCCATTCCACGCCGACGTAGATCCGTCCGGTCAGTGATCGCAGTTCGGCTGGAAGCTCAATCGCATACATTGCGACGCCGTCTTCCTGGAACTCCGGTATGTCCTCGGCCCGCGCGCTGGTCCGCCCCAGAAGCGTGCCGGGAAAATCCGGTTCGCCTTTCGACCCAACGCCATCGTCAGCGTAGAAGACCACATCGAAGTCCAGGTCGGGCCCGGAGTTGAAAGGGCCGCGCGTCCAGCACAGGCAGGCCCGTGTCGGCCCGAAATCCGCGGGAATCTCCAGTGCCATGACGTAGGCACCCCGTTGCACGGCATTGGCGTAACCGGTGGCGCCTTCGAAACTGCCGTCATCGTTGCGAAGACCGCCCTGGCAGTTCGGGGGCGCCAACACCTGGCCGCCGCGCGCCTCCGGTGCATCCGTCACATCGTCAAGGAAACGTCGCGAATCCGCGCCGGAGGCGGACAATGCGGGCAGCGTCAACAGCAGTCCCGCTACGGCTTTGCTTTTCATCGCCGAGGCTCCACCTGTACAGGTGTCCTACCTTAGCGCAGGACATAGCCGTCGGGATCAGCGCGTGCCTGCCCGGCCATCCCGTGTACTGAGCAGGCCACCGCCGACGATCAGGAGACAGGCGGCAGCCTGGCTCCAATGTGGGGCGGCGGCGCCCGCCAGCAGCAGCCAGAACGTCGAGAGCAGCGGCGCCGCATAGGCGAGGCTGCCCAGTACGGGCAGGTTGCCGCGCTTGGTGCCGATGTCCCAAAGCCAGAAGGCGATACCGACCGGACCCATACCCATCGCCATTACCACCCAGACCGTCGTGGCATCCCAGCTCGCCGGCCTTTCAAATGCGATATGGCACAGGCCGCCGAGCAGCGCGACGACCAGGCACGGACCGGCGATGGCAGCGGAGGGCACCTTCGCGTAGCGACGATTGAGCACCGAGTAGATGCCCCAGGTCACCGCCGCGCACAACGCAGCCAGATAGCCCGGCACATGGGCCGCTTCAATGTCGATGCCGGCGCCGCCGGTGACGATCAGCAGCGCCCCGGCCAGACCCATCAGGACACCGAGCCACTGCTGGGCGCCGACGCGCTGGCGCAGCAGCAGCGCAGCAAAGACCACGATCAGCAGCGGCCACAGGTAATTGATCAGATTCGCCTGGACCACCGGCGCCGATTTCAGCGCCACGAAATACAGGGCGTGGTAGCCGAACAGCGAAACACAGGTGAGGGCAAATGCCGGCAGCGGCTGCTTCAGCGCCGCCAGACCGGGCCCGCCCGGGCGCAGAAGCATGGCCAGTCCAAGTACGCCGCCAATGCCGAAACCCAGCGCCAGCAGCAGGAACGGTGGCATGCCGGCGGTGCCCAGTGTCAGCACCGCCAGCGAGGACCACAGGCAAACCGCGGCGAAACCGGCGAGCGTGGCGCGACCGGTCTCCTGGGCGTTCGCCAGTGTCACAGGATGGCGCGGAGGAAATGGACCATCAGCTGATTGTAGGTGCGCAGGTAGTCGAGCACCCGTGCTTCGGTGACGCCGCCTTCCAGATCGAGGTCGCTTTCCAGGACCGGGTCGCCGTCACGATCCAGATAGGCGCGACCGAATCGCTTTTCGGTGTCGAACTGGTTGACGATCTCGTGGTTGGCCTTGGTGCCGGCCAGCGCGAAACGCATCGAAATGTTCTTGCCCTGGTAGGTGCCGACCAGGATCAGCACGCGATAGCCCTGCATGTTCACCAGCACATCGCCGTCGGAATCGATCTCGGCACCGACAAAGCCGGCCTGCCCGAGCAGTTCCACCACGCGCTGGGCGGAGATCGTTTCAATGACATCGGCGGCGCGCGCAGGCGTCGCGGAGAGGCCGAAAACCAGAAGAACGGACAGCAGGGGCAGCGACCGTCGCCACCCATCCGCACATTGTTGCCGACTGCTGTCTGGCCGGGAAGCCCCCGGAATGCGGGGTGTTCCTCCTCAGGCCGTCAACGCGCGGGCATGATGGCGAAGGTGGTCGTCGATGAAGCTCTGGATGAACCAGTAGCTGTGGTCGTAGCCCGCCTGCATGCGCAAGATCAGTGCCTGGCCGGCGTTTTCGCAGGCGCTCGCGAAGCGTTCCGGCTGCAGTTGCCCGGCGAGAAAGCGGTCGGCGTCACCCTGATCGACGAGGATGTCGCCGTCGAAGTGGTGCCCGTCCTCGATCAGCGCGGTCGCATCCCAGGCGCGCCAGGCGCTGGCGTCCGTGCCGAGGTACGACGGGAACGCCTTCTGTCCCCAGGGCACCTGCGACGGCGCGACGATGGGCGCGAACGCCGAGACGGACCGGTAGCGGCCCGGATGCCGCAACGCGATGGTCAATGCACCATGGCCGCCCATGGAATGGCCACTGATGCCGCGACGCGCGGGATCGACGGGAAAAGCGGCTTCGACAAGGTCGGGCAGCTCCTGGCTCACGTAGCGATGCATGTTGAAGCGCGTCGACCAGGGAGGCTGCGTGGCATCCACATAGAAGCCGGCGCCTTCGCCGAATTCCCAGTCACCGGTGGCACCATCGATGCTGGTGTCGCGTGGGCTGGTATCGGGCGCAACCAGCACCAGGCCCAGTTCGGCGGCCAGGCGCTGGGCGCCGGCCTTGATTGGGAAGGTTTCCTCGTTGCAGGTCAGTCCGGCAAGGAAATACAGGACGGGACACCTGCCTTCGTTTGCCGCTGGCGGCACGAAGACGGAGAAGCGCATGGCGCCGCCGGTGGCGGTGGACGAGTGCTGGTAGAAGCCCTGGATGCCGCCGTGGCAGCGCTGTTCGGAAAGGATCTCGATGCTCATCGCGGAACTCAGAAAAGCAGGCTGGACATGCGGCGGCGGACCTGCGCCACGAGGTCGGCGTCATCGACCAGGCTGAAGGCCTGCACCAGCGTCTTGCGCCCCAGGTCTTCGCCGTACTTGCGATCCCGGCGCATGAGTTCGAGGAACGCTTCGAGCGCCGACGGGGCATCGCCATCGACCAGCAGGCGCACACCGAGCAGATGCCGGGCCTGGTGGTCGTCGGGATCGCGCTGCAGGCGCGCATCCAGCTCGGCGACTGACGGTGCCTCGCCGGCGAGCTGCACGAACTCGAGCGTATTGGCCAGGCGGCGACCGCGGTCGGATTCGGCGTCGGTGGCGGGCAGGTCGGCGAGGTATGTCCGCGCTTCGTCGAGTTCGTGCTTCCGCAGCAGGGCTTCGATCAGGTCGAGCTTGAATTCCGCGGTGTCCGGGGATTCCGTCAACGCGCGTCGTGCCTCGGCCAGGGCCACGTCAGCGTCCACGGCGGCGGCAACCCCCTTCCCAGGTTCTGGCTCAGCACCGGCTTCGCCAAGATGCGGCCTCAGCCACTCGCGGATCGTGCCTTCCGGCTGCGCACCCATGAAATGGTCGACGGGCTGACCGTCCTTCATCAGGACGACGGTCGGCAGGCTGCGGATCCCGAAGATGCCGGCCAGTTGCGGTTCCTCGTCGGTATTGATCTTCGCGACCTTCAGGCGGCCGGCGAACTCGTTGGCGATGTTGTCGAGGATCGGACCGAGCGAGCGGCAGGGCGCGCACCAGGGCGCCCAGAAATCGACCAGCACCGGCTGGTCCATGGAAGCGTGGATGACTTCGGCTTCGAAGTCGGCAGTGGTCACGGCGATGGCCTGGGACATGGGAGAGGTCATCCGGTAATGGGAGGGGGAAAGCCAGACATGGTGCCAGAGGGCCACCTCCGCAAGCGATGTCAAAAAAAGTAGACATCACGCAGGCCAAGATGTAATGTTCGGATTACATCATGTCGGCCGAAGGTTACGTATGAACTCGACCCTCCTGCAAATCCTGGCCCTGGCGAGTGTGGCCATCATTGCCTTCTGGCTGCTCCTGGCCGGCCGCGGTGACGTCCTCGGTGTCGACATCGGCAACTTCGGGGTCGTCCTCCTTCTGGCCACGCTTTGGACGTCGTTGTGGTGGCTGTCGAAGGTGCCGCTCGCCGATCTCGAAGCCACGGCATCGCCGGCGGAGTGGGAGGCCTGGATCGGCGTGGTGTTCCTGGCGCTGGCCATCCTCTATTTCGTCGTGAAGCTGCCGCTGTTCGCGGTCGCCGGTCCCATCACCGAGCATCCGGACGCGGCGCGCGCCGGTCGCAATGTCGTGATGCTGGCCGTGGCCTGGGGCGTGTTCTCCAGTGTCCTGGGCGGTCGCTGGCGCGGCCAGACGCAGGTCGACGAGCGCGACCGCCAGATCGCTGCGGCCGCTTGCAGTCTTGGTCGCTGGACGCTCGTCCTGCTTCTGGGGGTCCTGGCAGTCACCCTGGCGCTTTCTCCTGCCGAGCGACTGGCCTGGGCGACGCCGGTGATGCTGGCGCACCTGCTCATTCTGGCGATGATGCTGTCGCACTGGATCGAGATCGCCGCGCAACTGCGCGGCTACTGGCGTGAGCGCCATTGAGGTGGCCGGCACCTTCGTCGGCAATCACATCCGCCGGCTGCGCTTCGAACGCGGCGAAATGACCCAGGAGGCGCTGGCGCGGCACTGTGGTGTCACGCGGCAGACCATCATCGCGCTGGAAGGCGGGCGCTACGCGCCGTCACTGGAGCTGGCGTTCCGGATTGCCGAAACGCTGGAAGTACCGCTGACCGAGGTGTTCTTCCGCGCAAGCCCCGATCCGGGTGCGGACTAGCCGTGACGGATCTTCAGGACCAGGATCATGGCGGCCAGCGTCAACGTGACGATGTTGGACAGGATCATCGGCCACGACTCCAGCAACAGCCCATAGGCCAGCCAGCAGCCGACACCGACGGTGAAGGCCGCGTACATCGACAGCGAAAGGCCGCGCGTGTCGCGACTGCGCCAGGTCTTGACGGCCTGCGGGACGAAGGACAGCGTGGTCAGCGTGGCGGCAGCGAAGCCGACAAGTTCTACGGCAAGGCTCATTGATCTCTGTCTCGAGGTGTTGGGCGGGTCATCGCTGGCGGGCGGCAAAGATGGCCGTCATTCTAGGCCGGCTGCCAATCCCTCCGCCTGCGTCGTACACTCCGGCACGTGGAAATCTTTCAACTGCACCGCGGCAACGCGCCGCTCCTGGTCAGCGTGCCGCACGACGGCAGCGAAATTCCCACCGGAATTGCCGAACGCATGACGCCGTCGGCGCGCCATGCGCCGGATACCGACTGGCATGTCGGCAGGCTCTATGCCTTCGCCCGCGAGTTCGGCGCCTCGATGATCGTGCCGCGCTGGTCGCGCTATGTGGTCGATCTCAACCGGCCGCCGGATGATCGCTCGCTGTATCCCGGGCAGAACACCACCGGGCTGTGTCCGATCGTCCAGTTCAGTGGTGAGCCCGTGTATCTGCCCGGCGCCGAACCCGACGCTGCGGAAGTCGCGGAGCGCGTCGAGACCTGGTGGCGTCCGTATCACGCGGCGCTGGCCGACGAGCTGGAACGACTGCGTGCGCTGCATGGTCGCGTCGTGTTGTGGGAAGGCCATTCGATCCGCGGCCATCTGCCTTTCCTGTTCGACGGTGAGCTGCCGGCGTTCAACCTGGGCACGGTCGACGGCAGCAGCTGCTCGCCGGATCTGGCGCGGCGCCTGGGAGCCGTCCTCGCTGCGCAGGAGGGTTACAGCCATGTCGTCAACGGGCGCTTCAAGGGTGGCTATATCACCCGCCACTACGGTCGGCCGGAATCCGGCGTGCATGCCGTGCAACTGGAGCTGGCACAACGCACGTACATGGATGAGGAGCGCTTCGCCTGGCAGCCCGAACGTGCCGAAATGGTCACGCCGGTGCTCAATGCGCTGTTGCGTGTCTGTCTGGACTGAAGGTTGCGTCAACCTCGACCCTGCATGAACCGTGTCCGGCGCGGTGCTTGAGCCGGTGTTGCACGCGGGCTAGCCTGTGATTGCGCCGGGACGACCCGGGCCGGTACGCCGAAGTAGCTGGCGACTGTTTCTCCCAGGGGACGGCCCCGGTCTTCAATCGAGGTGCCGGACATGGCGTGGATCTACCTTGTTGTCGCGGGATTGCTGGAAATCGCCTGGGCTGTCGGTCTGAAAGTGTCGGAAGGCTTCAGCCGGCCGCTGGCCAGCATCGTGACGGTTGTCTGCATGATCCTCAGCTTCTGGCTGCTGGCGCTGGCGATGCGCGCACTGCCGCTGGGCACCGCCTATGCGGTCTGGACAGGCATCGGCGCGGTCGGTGCCTTCGTGGTCGGGATCGTCGCCTTTGGCGAATCCGCCACGGCGCTGCGGATCGCGAGCATCGTGCTCATCGTCGCCGGCCTGGTCGGCCTGAAGCTGGCAACGCCGGGTCACTGATGGCTGGTTCGCCGACCGGTTAAGCTTCGGACCTGTCCAAGCGGAGTCCGGTCATGCGTACACGGTTGTTGGCGGGATGTCTGGGTCTGGTGCTGGCGTCGGCGGCGATCGCTGCGACGGAAGTCGCGACGCCGTTGACGATGGCCGATGTGCTGGCCGCGACCCGTGATGCCGATTGGCGGACGCCGGATCCGGCGGACCTTCTGTATCTGGAGCTGGAGACGGGCCGTGTGGTGATCGAGCTTGCGTCGGCGTTCGCGCCGGCGCATGCAGACAACATCCGCCAGCTGGCGCGCCAGAAATTCTGGGATGGCCTTGCGATCGTCCGCGTGCAGGAGAACTACGTGGTGCAGTGGGGCGACCCGGACGCCGGCAACGCCGATCGCGCGCGCGATTTCGGCGAGGCGAAGCGGCAACTGCCTGCGGAGTTCAGCGTGGCGGCTGCCGCCCTTCCCTTCACGCGCTTGCCGGACGGCGATGTCTATGCGCCCCAGGTGGGCTGGTCACAGGGATTCCCGGTCGCTCGCGAAGGTGCGGCCGGACAGGACCAGGCCTGGCTTGCGCACTGCTATGGCGCCGTCGGCGCCGGTCGCGACAACGCCGCCGATTCCAGCAACGGCAGTGAACTGTACGTCGTGACCGGCCACAGTCCGCGTCACCTCGACCGCAACATCACACTGGTCGGTCGCGTGCTTATGGGCATGGAGCTGTTGGGCGCGCTGCCGCGTGGACGCGGCCCGATGGGATTCTTCGAGGAAGCGGCGCAACGCGTTCCGATCCGCTCGATCACGCTGGCCGCCGACGTGCCGGCATCGGCACGCACGCCGCTCCAGGTGATGCGGACGGATACACCGGCGTTCGAGCGGCTCGTCGAGTCGCGACGCAATCGTCGCGAGGCGTGGTTCGTGCAGCCGGTCGGCAAGGTCGACCTCTGCAACGTGCCGGTTCCGGTCAGGCAGGCGCCGGCGAAAGCGGACTGAATTCCGGATCGAAAACCGGCCTGTAGTGGCCCTGCAACCGGACGCGGTCTCAGCGCGTCAGCAGGCGCCGGTGGTCGACCATGATGCACCGGTCCTGCACCACATCGATGCCGGCGGCAACCAGGGTGGCGGCGAAGGCGTCATCGCGGATGCCGCTCTGCAGCCATACCGCACGTGGAGCGAGCGCGAGCAGGTCGTCGAGATGCGCCGGCAGGTCGGCTGGTCGGCGGAACACGTTGACCAGGTCCACGGTGCCCTCGATGGCGCGCAGTGAGCGGAGGACGGGGCGGCCGAGGATCTCGCGGACATCCGGGTAATAGACCGGCACCGGAATGAGGTCGAAACCGGCATCGACCAGATAGGCCGGGACGTAGAACGCAGGCTGGTCGTGCTGGGCTTCGGTCTTGATGCCCAGCACGGCAATGCGCCGGGTGCCTGCGAGCAGCGCCTTGAGCGCTGCATCGTCGTCGATCAGGCGACCCGGCGTGGTGGACATGGGGGTCTCAGCTGGCCGCCACGTCGGCGCGACGCTCGAGCACCTCGTCAATGAGGCCGTACTTCTTCGCCATGTCCGCAGCCATGAAGTTGTCGCGCTCGGTATCGCGGGCAATGGTTTCCACGTCCTGGCCGGTGTGCTTGGCAAGGATGCGGTTCAAACGATCGCGGGTGTCGAGGATTTCCTTGGCGTGGATCGAGATGTCCGTGGCCTGCCCGGAAATGCCGCCGGCCCAGGGCTGGTGGATCATGATCCGTGAATGCGGCAGCGAGTAGCGCTTGCCCTTGGCACCGGCAGTAAGCAGCAGCGCGCCCATGCTGGCCGCCTGGCCGATGCACATCGTGCTGACGTCCGGCTTCAGGAACTGCATGGTGTCGTAGATCGCCAGGCCGGCGCTGACCGAGCCGCCGGGCGAGTTGATGTACAGCGAGATGTCCTTGTCCGGATTTTCCGATTCCAGGAACAGCAACTGCGCCACCACCACGTTGGCCATGTAGTCGTCCACGGGACCGACCATGAACACCACGCGCTCCTTGAGCAGGCGCGAGTAGATGTCATAGGCGCGTTCGCCGCGCGAGGTCTGTTCGACGACAACGGGAACCAGGTTCAGGTTCTGGGGATTGAAGGAGGATGGGTACATCGGATGTCTCCGGATTCAGGCACACAGCATGCCAGATCAGATGGGGGCGCGGGATGTCGCGTACAAGGTGGGACAGCGCGATGCCGGACGGGTGCCGCGGAAACGAAGACGCGGCCATCAGGCCGCGTCGTCGGGAACCGCGTGGCAGAGCCGATCAGGCCGTCTGCGGATTCATGACGTCGGCGAAGGGCAGGGTGCGGGCCTCGACCTTCGCCTTTTCGGCGACCCATTCGGCGACCTGGTCTTCCATCACGCGCTGCTGCAGGCCCTCCATCAGCTGCTGGTTGCCGTAGTACAGCTGGATGACTTCTTCCGGGTCCTCGTAGGTCGAAGCGATCGTCGCCAGTGCTTCGCGCAGACGGCGCTCGTCGAGACGGAGCCCGTTCTGCTGCGCCAGCGCGCCGATCAGCACGGCGGCCCGCACGCGGCGCAGTGCGCTTTCTTCGAAGGCCTCCACGGCCGGAACCGGCGGCAGCTGGCGGCCGGACTGCTGCGCCTGCGCGAACTGGCGCTGGGCCTCACCGTGAAGCGCGGCGGCCTCGGCGGCCACCATGCCCTTGGGCACGTCGAGATCCGGGTGGGCAGCCAGGAGCCTGTCGATGACGTTGAGCTTGAGACGGCCGGCGATGGCCGAATCCAGTTCACGCTGCAGGTTGGCGCGGACGTCGCTGCGGAACTGCTCGACGCTGCCGTCGGCAATACCGAAGCTGCGGATGAAATCGGCATCGATTTCCGGGATGCGCGACTCGTGCACCTTGGTGACCTTGATGCTGACATCGGCGGACTTGCCGGCCAGCTCCGGATTGTTGCGCCAGTCGGCCGGGAATTCGACCTTGAAGGTCTTCTCGTCGCCCACCTTCAGACCGGCCAGCTCGGTTTCGAACGCCGGCAGCATGGCGCCCGAACCCAGGATCGTGCCGGCGCGTTCGCTGCCTTCGGCGGGCACGCGCGTGCCGTCGGCCTGCGCGCTGTGCTCGAAAAGCACCATGTCGCCGTTGCCGGCGCCGCGATCCACAGGGCTCCAGGTGCGGCGCTGCAGGCGCAGCGTCTCGATCATGCGATCGATGTCCGCGTCTTCGACGCTGGACTCGACGCGCTCGATGCTCAGGCCGCTGACATCGATGTTGCCGAGCTCCGGCAGAACTTCGAATTCCGCGGTGTAGGCGAAATTCTCGCCGCCGAGGTCGCCGACCGGCGTGATGCGAGGCGACATCGCGGGGCGCAGGTTCTCCTGGCGCAGCGCCTCGCCAAAGGTGTCGCGGATCAACTCGCCCAAGGCTTCGTCACGGACCTGATTGCCGAAACGCTTCTGGATCACCGACATCGGCACCTTGCCGGGTCGGAAACCCTTCAGTCGCACTTCTCGGCTGAGGTCCTGCAAGCGGCTGCGGATGACGTCGTCCAAGCGCGAAGAGGGAAGGGTGACGGTGAGCTTGCGCTCGAACGTGCCGGTGTTTTCCAGGGAAATCTGCATGGGTGGTCCTGCAAGAAAATCGTGCGCCGGCCTTGCGGCCCGCGTCACAACGGGAAGTCGACGATCAGCGGTGTGGTGCGAAAGGAGAGACTCGAACTCTCACGGGTTGCCCCACTGGAACCTAAATCCAGCGCGTCTACCAGTTCCGCCACTCTCGCCCGCGCCATCGTTCTGCAACACTGCGCGAGCAATCGGGGTGGGTTGGTGGGCTGTCAGGGACTCGAACCCCGAACCTACTGATTAAGAGTCAGCTGCTCTACCATTGAGCTAACAGCCCGCCGATGACGCGCAAGAGGCGGAATTGTGCCGCCTTGTCCCTGGCTTGGCAAGCCTCGGAACTTCACTTGATCACGACGTCTTTCATGTCCGTGTCGCAGTGCCAGAGCGGCCGACAGAGGCGGACAACGCCAGAAAAAGTGGGGTGGAAGACGGGATTCGAACCCGCGACCCCCGGAATCACAATCCGGTGCTCTAACCGACTGAGCTACATCCACCGCTGGGGCGCGCATTCTAGTGCAGAGACAAGCCGGAATGCCAGTGGTTGTTCGAGGTCCTGGCGCGCCCGGCAGGAATCGAACCTGCAACCACCGGCTTAGAAGGCCGGTGCTC
>CAZYHP010000092.1:0-12387 GCA_964647135.1 uncultured Rhodanobacteraceae bacterium | reverse complement strand
CTGACGGCTGTTGTGCACGACCCGCAGCGAAGATGCAGTCCCGTTGCAAGGGACAACCGCTTCAGCCGTTCCGCTTCTCAATCCAGGTAGTTCTGCCGCAGCGCCGTCAGCAGGGGATCGCGCTGGCCCACCGGATTGCCGGGCAGGTGGCCCTGGCTGATGGTCCAGATGATGGCGCCTCCGAGCTGTTCCGTGCGTGCGTACAGTGCCTTGGCGGCCACCGACTGCGGATCCTCGTAGGTCACCAGCCTGCAGCCAGGCGCGCCGACGGGTGCAGCGGAACCCAGCCACGGTGCCTGCGCGACGTTGTCGTAACTCGCCGTCATCGCCGGCAGGAACTGCGCGACGATATTGCGATAGCTCATGGTGCCGTCGCTGGTGACGAAATCACCCGGCGACACCGGCACGCGCGGCTGCGTGACATTGCGGAAACAGTTGCCGTAGAAACCGAAACCGACGCCCAGCTTCGCTGCCGGCACGCCGCTATCCAGGTGGTAATCGATGCTCGACGACACCGAGCTGGGCGTGTTCGCCCCGTGGCCGTGCAGGGGCGACGCGAACCAGCTGTGCCAGCCGGAATAGTCCGCCGCCATTTCGTAGGACATCACGTTGATGCGGTCGAGCACCGGCGCGATCGCCTGCAGGAACGCGACTTCGCCGGGTGGGCGCGGGTTCCACTGCATGTTGGTGTTCACCCAGCCCACCGGCATCGTCAGCAGCATCGCCGGACGCGCGGCGCGCAGCGACTGCGCCAGCGCCAGCAGGTTGGCGTGGTCCTGGGTATCGATCGGTTCCCAGTCCAGGTCGATGCCGTCGGCGCCGAACTGGTCCATGGCCGCGAGCAGGTTGGCGACGAACGTCGGACGGTTCGCCGGCGTCGCGGCAGCGCGCCAGCCGTTGACCTCGCCGGCACCGCCGACCATGAGGATCGCCTTGCGTTGTGCGGCATGGGCGGCATTCACCGCCTGCTGTGCCCAGGCCGGCCCGTTGACAAAGTCGATGTCGAAGTGCGCGGTGATGGACGCATCCGTGTTCGGAATCACCCGCCCGACCATCAGGTGCGTCAACCCCGAAAAATCGATCTGTGCCGGCGTCTGCAGTCCGCGTTCATAGCCGACGTAGTAACCCATCACCCAACGATCACCGGCAGGCGTGTCCGCTTCGAATCCACTGGCGAAGAGGGCGTCCGGCAGGTCACTGGCGATGAAGTGCCAGATTGCCGAGGCCGCGCTCTGCGGCGCGGCGCTGCCGCCGCCCCACACCGAATGGCCCAGTCCCGGGATCGCACACCAGTTCACCGCATGCGTGCAGGCATCGTAGGCGACGCAGGGCGACGGATCCGCGGGCGTCGTCGTCGCGGCGCAGCCGTGGGTGGCGAGATAGTTGTTGCGGATCGCCTGCCCCGTCGCGTAATCGACGCCGGGCGTGGCATCGTCCATCCCCCATACGAGGATCGCCGGCGGTAGCGCGCAATCCACGCCGCCGCCCGGTGTGTAACCGAAGTCGCCGCCGACCGGATACAGCGACCCGGAATGGATGCCCAGGCCGCGGATGATGTTTCGGCCCAGACGACAACCCAGCGCATTGGCCATTGTCGCGCCGCCGCTGAAACCAGCCAGGTACACGCGCCCGGCGTCGATGCCCAGTTCCGCCTGCAGCGTCGAGATGAGTTGCTGCACGAGCTGCCCTTCGTGCGCGCGGCCCGCCTCGCTCCAGTATTCGAAGGCCCCGCCGGCGGATTTCGGATAGACGAACACCGCCGCCTGGCCGGCATGGGTTGCGGCCGCCTCCAGCGGCAGCGCCGAACGCATGCCGGCACTGTTGCCGCCGTCGCCATGCAGCGAGATCACCAACGGCAACGACTGCGCCGGCATAGGCTCCGGCCGTGCCAGCAGGTAGCTGCGGTTCGTGCCGCCCACATCCAGATTGCGCGACTCGGCGACGTACTGCGCGCGCGCCTCCGCCGCCCACGCCATCGCCACCACCGTCGCCAGCGCTGCAAGGCCTCCACGCATGTCCATCGCCACCTCCCAGTTGCGGTCCCCATCCAGACGATACGCGGGAAAGGACCCGAAGCCGACACGATAGTGGCATCGCCGCCGGCAGCAACGGCACAAGGCGGCGTGCTCCGGACCGCTGGGCGATAATTGCGGCATCTCGGAGCCGGTTCGCCATGTCCGCACAGGCCGACGATGACATCGCCATCCGCCTCGCAGGGCACGTGACCGCAGCTTGCCGCGTGGTGGCGCTGACAGGCGCCGGCATGTCCGCCGATAGCGGGGTGCCGACCTTTCGCGGTGGCCAGGACAGCCTGTGGTCGCAGTTCGATCCCATGCGGCTGGCCACGCCGGAAGCCTTCGCGGCCGATCCCGATCTGGTCTGGGGCTGGTACGCCTGGCGCATGGCGCTGGTGGCGCAGGCGCGACCCAATGCCGGGCATCTGGCGCTGGCCGCTCTCGCCAACGTGCATCCGGATGTCCGCGTCGTCACCCAGAACGTCGACGACCTGCACGAGCGCGCCGGCAGCGTCGACGTCGTCCACCTGCATGGCAGCCTTTTCCGGCCGCGATGCAGCGCATGTGCGACACCCTGCGACCAGGACTGCATCGATGCCGCGCTCGCCAGCCAGCCGATTCTGCGCCTCGCACCTCCGCGCTGCGGCCGTTGCGATGGCCGCATCCGACCCGGTGTGGTGTGGTTCGGCGAATCGCTGCCGACGTCGGACTGGCAGGCCGCGCAGGACTGGCTTGCCGGCGCCGACGTGGTCGTCGTCATCGGCACGTCCGGCCAGGTGTATCCGGCCGCAGGTCTTGCCGGCCTGGCCCGCGAACGCGGCGCCTTCGTCGCCGAGATCAATCCCGATGGCGGTGGCCTTCACGGCGGCGTGGACCTGGTCTGGCGGGCCACGGCCGCCACTGCCCTGCCCGCGCTGGTCCGGCATCTGGACGGCGGCGGCGAAGGGCTGTCATCCAGCGACTGAGGAAGGTCAACAGCGCCTGACCCATCCGGGCCGAAATGCTCTAACTATTTGATTCCTTAACTGAATCGCCTAGGCATTCAGGGGGAACTCAGGGCCTTGTTAGCACTCTAATGCCGCGACTGCTAAATTGGTCCGCATGAAGGAGACCACCGTGACCCAAGCCCTGATCCCCAACAACCTGCCCGTCCCCAGCGCGGTCGGCAGCCTGGACGGCTATATCCACGCGGTCAACCAGGTCCCGATGCTGACACCGGAACAGGAACAGGCGCTGGCGCGCCGTTTCACCGAAGGCCAGGACCTCGACGCCGCCCGCGAGCTGGTGCTGTCGCACCTGCGCTTCGTGGTGCACGTCGCCCGCGGCTACCTCGGCTACGGCCTGCCGATGGCCGACCTGGTGCAGGAAGGCAACATCGGCCTGATGAAGGCCGTGAAGCGCTTCGATCCGGATGTCGGCGTGCGCCTGGTGTCGTTCGCCGTGCACTGGATCAAGGCCGAGATCCACGAATACATCCTCAAGAACTGGCGCATCGTCAAGGTCGCCACGACCAAGGCGCAGCGCAAGCTGTTCTTCAACCTGCGCAAGGCGAAGAAGCGCCTGGGCTGGTTGACGCACGAGGAAGTGAACACCGTTGCCCGCGAACTGAATGTCTCGCCCGCCGACGTGGTGGAGATGGAATCGCGCCTCAACGGTCGCGACATCGGCTTCGACGCGCCGGACGACGGCGACGACGACGCGCCGCCGGCACCGGTCGCCTACCTGGTCGATGACTCGCAGGATCCGGAGTCGGCTGCCATCAGCAGCGACCAGGACGACCGCGCCCTGAGTGCGCTGCACGAAGGCCTGGAGCGACTCGACGCGCGCAGCAAGGACATCGTCGTCCGTCGCTGGCTCGCCGAGCCGAAGGCGACGCTGCAGGAGCTGGCTGACGAATACGGCGTCTCCGCCGAGCGCGTGCGCCAGATCGAGGCGGCCGCCATGAAGAAGATGCGGGCGCTGTTCGAAGCCTGATCCCGCCCGCCAGCTGTCACTCCCGAAGAAGCCCGGCCCTGTGCCGGGCTTTTTCTTTTTTGCTACCGTTTCTCCTGAACCCCGACCCCGTCTTTGGCGGCCTGTCCGCCGGAAGTCGGAAATGACCGCGCGACCAGCCCTTGCAAGGGCTCGCCGGCATGAAGTCGTCGCGTCTGCCGAAGAGGAATGAAGCCATGAATCGATTTCTGACCAGAGCCGTGGCCATGCTTCTCACGGCGGCATTCGCAATGGCCACACCTGCCCCAGCTGCACCGTCCCGAATCACCTGCACCGTCTCGGGACTGATCGCCTCCGGCATCAGCTATTCGTTCGAGTTGGACGAGTCCATACCACGCATGACGTGGCTCGATAATGCCTACGAACTGGATATTTTCCATCTGGACGCCGAGGTCCTGAAAGCCTCGAAGTCACCTGAAGTCTGGGCGCGGATCCATGCCCAGGGCATAGAGTTCCAACTGGATCGGTCGGCCATGGAACTGCGTGTCATGCACTACGGCAAACCCACACCCGACCTTGCCAGAGAATGCGATGTCGGACGGCACTGCCCCGCCGACGTCTATTTCGGCCAGATTGAAATGCGCGGCCCCTGCACCGTCGAACCAAGGGACTCATGAACGCGCACCCGGCGCAGCGATGCCCGGGTGACACTTCAGGGAAAAACCACAGCGCCACCGCGCGAACGGGTCCACTGCAACGATGAAGGCTACGACTCGCGGGTAACGCGCAGGACTTCCTCGACGCTGGTCTGGCCGGCGACGCACTTGGCCCAGCCGTCGGCGAGGATGCTCGGTGTGCGGGAACGTGCCTGGCGGTCGAGGGCGGCTTCGGCGGCGTTGTCGTGGATGAGGCCACGCATGGCTTCGTCGATGACGACGAGTTCGTGGATACCGCTGCGACCGCGGTAGCCGGGCAGGCCTTCGCGCGGACGATAGAGGGTCGGCGCCGGCTCGACGGGCGCGATGCCGAAGGCGGCGAAGTCGGCCGCGGTGGCGGTGTAGGCCTCGCGCTGCGCCGGATCGAGCAGGCGCACCAGGCGCTGCGCGAGGACGCCGAGCAGGCTGGAGGCGAGCAGGAAGGGTTCGACGCCCATGTCGCGCAGGCGCGTGACGGCACCGACCGCCGTGTTGGTGTGCAGCGTGGACAGCACGAGATGACCGGTGAGCGAGGCCTGCACCGCGATCTGCGCGGTTTCCAGATCGCGGATTTCGCCGACCATGACGACGTCCGGGTCCTGGCGCAGGATGGCGCGCAGGCCGCGCGCGAAGCTCATGTCGATCTTCGGGTTGACCTGGGTCTGTCCGATCCCCTCGATGTCGTATTCGATCGGATCCTCGACGGTGAGGATGTTGCGGCTGGCATCGTTGAGGCGCTCAAGCGCGGCGTATAGCGTGGTGGTCTTGCCGGAGCCGGTCGGACCGGTGACCAGCAGGATGCCGTGCGGGCGATGGATCAGCGCGTCGATGCCCTCGCGCACGGCCTGCACCATGCCGAGCTGCTCGAGGTCGAGTCGTCCGGCCTGCTTGTCCAGCAGACGCAGCACGACGCGCTCGCCATGGCCGGACGGCAGAGTGGATACGCGCACGTCGACGGGACGGCCGGCGATGCGCAGCGCGATGCGACCATCCTGCGGCAGGCGCTTCTCGGCGATGTCCAGGCGCGCCATGACCTTGACGCGCGAGGCCAGCGCCGGCGCCCAGCCGCGCGCGAGGCTCAGCACTTCGCGCAGCACGCCATCCACACGCAGGCGCACGGCGACACGCTGTTCGAAGGGTTCGACGTGGATGTCGGAGGCGTTTTCCTTCACCGCCTGCGTGAGCAGCGCGTTGAGCAGGCGGATGACCGGCGCTTCGTCGGCGCTTTCCAGCAGGTCTTCGGGTTCCGGCAGCGCTTCGGCCAGCGTGCTCAGCGAGGCGTCCTCGCCGGCCATGGAAGCGGCTTCCTGGTTGGCATCACCGGCGGCGTAGACCTGCCTCAGGTGGCGCTCGAAGTCGGCGTCGGAACAGGCTTCCAGCTGCAGCGGCGCGGCATAGGCGCGCTGCAGTTCCGCCAGTGTCGCCAGCGATACGCCAGGCTTGTGCGCGACCTGTACGCGGCCGTCGACCAGTCCCAGCGGCACGACGCCGTGCCGCCGCGCGAAGGCATACGGCGGACGGCTGAAGACGGACGCGCTGTTCGGATCAGCGGCCACGGCGACGACGCTTGCCCTCGGCGGCCGGTTCCGGCGCCGGCAGCGGCATCGGTGCGGCGACGCCCGGACCCGGCACCGCTTCCAGATCCGGCAGCACCGGCTTCTCTTCCGGCTGCAGCAGGCCATCGGCCTGGTCGCGCATGCGCAGCTGCTCGCCGCGGATGTAGTTGTAGCGGTTGCCGGAGATCGCCGTCTCGGCGTTGCCTTCGCGCAGGATCACCGGGCGCAGGAACACCATCAGGTTGCGGCGGATGCGGTTGGAGCTGCGGTACTTGAACAGGTTGCCGAGCACCGGGATGCGACCGAGGCCGGGCACCATGTTGACGCGCTCGTTCTGGTCTTCGGTGACCAGGCCGCCGAGTACCAGCATCTGACCGTCGCCCACCAGTACGGTGGTCTTGAGGATGCGCTGGTTGGTGATGAGGTCGGCGGCGCCCTGTACCTGCGGCGCCAGGCTGGAAACTTCCTGCTCCATCGTCAGCACCACGGCATCGCCTTCGTTGATCTGCGGCGTCACCTTCAGCTTGAGGCCGATGCTCTTGCGCTCCAGGGTGCGGAACGGATTGACCAGCGATCCGCTGCTGCCGGTGCCGCTGCTGCCGCTGGCGACCGGCGTGGTGAACTCGCCCTGGATGAACGGGACTTCCTGGCCGACTTCCAGCACCGCCTCCTGGTTGTCCAGCGTGACGATGGACGGCGTCGACAGGATGTTCGTGCCGGTGTCGGCGTTGAGCGCGCGGACCAGTGCGCCCATGTTGAGGATGGTGATGTCACGACCGTTCGGACCGGGCACGGTGATGGTGCCGTCCAGCCAGCCGAGGTTGAGGCCGCCGGGCAGGCTGAAGGGATCGGCCAGCGCACCGATGATGTTGCCGCCGTTCGGACCGGTGAAATTGGTGCCGCCGAACACGCCGCGACCGATCTGGTCGTCGCCGGGCACGGCCTGCCACTGGATGCCGAACTCCTTGGCCTTCTCTTCGGCGACCTCGGCGATCACCGCTTCGATCAGCACCTGGGCGCGACGGATGTCGAGCTGGCGGATCACTGAACGCAGCGAATCCATCACCGCCGACGGTGCCGAGATGACCAGCGAGTTGGTCGATTCGTGCGCCTGGATCGACGTCGCGGACACGGCGTTCTCGCCGCCTTCGGCGCCTTCCAGCGACTTCGCCAGCGAACTGAGCACCGGCACCAGGTCATTCGCGGCGGCGTAGTGCAGGTACACCACCTGCGTGGTGTCGCCGGATTCCAGCGGCGTGTCCAGGTGCGCGATCAGCGTGCGCAGGTGCAGGCGGCCACGACGGTCGCCGCTGAGCAGCAGCGAGTTGGTGCGGCCGTCGGCGACCAGGCGCGGGCCGCGATCGCCGGACACGGTGCCCAGCGTGCGCGCCAGCTCGGTGGCGTTGGCGTGGCGCAGTGCGATCACCTCGACCTGTTCGTCGGTGGCGGTGTCGATGCGGCGCACCAGCCGCTCGACGCGGTCGATGTTGCCGGCGCGGTCGGCGATGACGATGGCGTTGCTGCCTTCATGCACGGACACCTGCGCGGCCTGCGGCAGCAGCGGCTTCAGCAGCTCGGCCAGCTCGCGCGCCGACACGTTGTTCACCACCAGCACGCGGGTGACGATGGTGTTGCTGTCGGTGGTGCCCGGCACTTCGGCCGGCGTGTCGAACTGCCGCGCGATGGCATCCGGGACGATGCGAATCAGGCGGCCATTCGGCACCGCGGCATAGCCGTTGATGCGAAGCACCGACAGGAAGGTGTGGTAGACGTCATCCGGCGTCATCGGTTCGCTGGTGATGACGGTGACCTTGCCTTCAACGCGCGGATCGACGATGAAGTTCTTGCCGGTGATCTCCGCCACGGTGGCGATGAGCACGTTGATGTCGGCGTTCTTGAGGTTGAGTACCTGGCGGCCGTCGGCCGTCGCGGTCGCCGTTGCGGTACCGTCGGGCACCGGTTCCTGGGCGCGGGCCTGTCCGAATCCCAGCGCCAGGGCCAGCAGCACTGCCGCGGTGGCTCCACTCGACTTCGTTGCAGGCAAACGCATCATTTCAGGCTCACATCCAGGGTTTCTTCGCGGCCGTTGCGGCGCACGGTGACGGAAACACGGTCGGCATCGCGGACCGCTTCGATCACCTGCCGCGCGCGGCCGACGTCCTTCACGGAAATGCCATTGACTGCGGTGACGACATCGTCCGGGCGCAGGCCGACACGCGCCAGCAGCTGCGACTGCGCGCCGCCCAGGCGCATGCCGACGATGGCACCGTTCTCGATGACCGGCAGCACGTTGATGTGTCGCGCCAGTTCCGCCGGATCACCTTGCGCCTGGCGCTGCACCGCCTGCCAGTCCACGGTTTCCAGGCCGGCGATGTTCACGGGTGCGACCGGAAGCCCGGGCTGCATCGGCGCCGATGGCGCGCGCGCGCCACCTTCATTGGCGAGTTCGCGTGGCAGACGCAAGGTTTCGTCGCGGCCGTTGCTGACCAGCAACACGTGATCGATGTAGACACCTTTCAGGCGCGCGCCGCCGGGCAACACATCACCGGCCTTGTAGGCGGCCTGCGTGCCGCTGCCATCGGCGATCAGGGCGATGCCGGCGGCGGGATTGTTGTCGGCGAGAATGCCGGTGAGACGAAGATCCAGCGTCGTCTCGGGCGCGGTGGCGGCACTGCGCACGTCCTGGCTGGACATGGCGCTGCCGAACAGGTGCCATTGCGCCAGTGTCGGCGTGGCCTGCGCAGCAAGCGGATCGAACAAGGGCTGCACAACGCCGGAGGACGATGGCGAGTCGCCTGCCGCGAGCAACGTCATCAGCAGGCGCAGACCGAGCCACAGGCACAGCGCACCGGCCAGGGCCACCGCCAGTGACGGCAGCCAACGCGGATACTCCATGCTGTGTGCGCCTGCGCGCATCGCCTGCCCTCCGGAACCCGCGCAAGCCTAGCAGAAAGCGGCCTGCGCTCCGCGGGTGTTCCGGCTCAGCGCCGGAACAGGTTGCGAATACGGCTGACCAGGCTCTTCAGCCCGGATTCCTTGCGATGCGCCTGCTCGTGATCGCGCTGCGCAGGCTTCGGACGCGCATCGTGACGGCCACGAGGCGACACATCCACGGCGGTGGCGGCCTTGCCCTCGCGGGCATTCGCCTCCGGCGCCCCTGCGGCCACACCGTCACGCTTGCGGTTGCGACCACCGCGACGACGGCGCTTCTTCTTTTCAGCGCCTTCACCGGCCGGGACGCCGTCCACAGGCGGTACGGCGACAGCGACCGCGGCTTCGACCGGCTCGACAGCACCCGCGTCGGTATCGCGACGCGGGCGACGCCCGCCACCTTCTCCGCCGCGCCTTTCGCCGCCACTGCCACTGCCGCTGCGTTCACCGCGGCCACCGCGACCGGATGAACCGGAACCGGAGCTGCTACGGCTGCGACCGCCACGGCCCGTCGCCTCGCGCTGCTGGCGCGGAGGACGGTCATGGGCCGCACTGTCGGAATCTCCGGCATCGTCGTCTTCGGCCGGCTGGCCCGGCAGCGACTCGCGCGGCGGCGCAACCGGCATCACCAGCCAGGCGGGATCGATGTCGCCGCGGGGAATCGACTGGCCGATGTAGGCCTCGATGTCCGGCAGCGAGATGGCATAGGTTTCGCAGGCGAAGCTGATCGCGTCGCCTTCGGCACCCAGGCGAGCGGTGCGGCCGATGCGATGGACGTAGTCCTCCGCATCCTGCGGCAGGTCGAAATTGATGACATGGCTGACAGCCGGGATGTGGAGGCCGCGCGCCGCCACGTCGGTGGCAACGACCAGGTCGATCTCTCCGGCCTGGAAGCGGCGAAGCAGGCTCTCGCGCTTCTTCTGCGGCACGTCGCCGGACAGCGCCCCGACGCGATAACCGTAACGCTTCAACCATTCGGTAACGCGCTCCACCCAGTGCCGGGTGTTGATGAAGATGATGCCGCGCTCGACGTTCTTGGCCTTGAGCAGGTTCAGCAGCAACGCCTTTTTCTCGTCGCTGGCCGGGAAGTAGACGATCTGGCTGACGCGGTCGGCGGTGACGTTGTCGGTCTCCACCTTCAGTTCCACCGGGCTGTTCATGTGCTCGTAGGCCAGCTCGCGAACGCGATGGCTCAGCGTCGCCGAATACAGCAGTCCCTGGCGGCGCTCGCGATCCGGGAGGCGGCGCATGATGTAGCGGATGTCCTTGATGAAGCCAAGGTCGAACATGCGGTCCGCCTCGTCGATCACCAGCACCTCGATGCCACGGAAGTCGACGGCGCCCTGCTTGTAGTAGTCGATCAGCCGGCCCGGCGTCGCGATGAGCACGTCGATGCCCTTTTCGAGCACGGCACGCTGCTTGTCGTAATCGGTACCGCCGTAGGCCAGGGCCATGCGCAGGCCGGTGTTGCGGCCGATGTTCATGGCGTCCTTGTGGATCTGGATTGCCAGCTCGCGGGTCGGTGCGAGGATGAGGGCACGCGGATCGCCCGTGCGACGCTCGGTCAGCGCATCGCGGGTGAGCAGACGCTGAAAGGTGGCGACCAGGAAGGCGCCGGTCTTGCCGGTGCCGGTCTGTGCCTGGCCGGCAACGTCAACGCCCTTCAGAGCCTCCGGCAGGGTCAGGGCCTGGATGGGTGTGCAGCGGGTGAAGCCGGTGGCTTCAATGCCGGACAGCAGGTCCGGATGCAGGTCGAAACTGGCAAAGAATACGTCGGTCAGAGGTTGTTGCATGAAGGTCTCCGGTGCCACGTGGGGCACCGATGGTGTGCGGCATTCTTGAATTGCCGGGAGGTCGGCCCCACAATCTTCGGGACCCGTGACGCGCCGGAATGCGCGTCCAATCGCGCGAAATATTAACGCAAATGGCGCCAGAACGCGCGCCGCCAGCAGGAGCTCCCTCATGAGTGAACACATCGTCCACGTCGGCGACGACGATTTCCAGGACAAGGTCCTGAACGCCGCCGAGCCGGTCCTGGTGGACTTCTGGGCCGAATGGTGCGGCCCCTGCAAGGCCATTGCACCGCTGCTGGACGAGCTGGCCGCGGAATACGCCGGCCGGGTGAAGGTCGCCAAGGTGAATATCGAACAGGCGCAGCGCACGCCGATGAGCTACGGCGTTCGCAGCATCCCGACGCTGATCCTGTTCCGGGACGGCAAGCCCCATGCGACCCAGATCGGCCTGGCTGCCGGCAATGCCCGCGCCGCCCTGCGCCAGTTCGTCGACAAGGCCATCGCCTGAGTCCGTGCCCCATTGGCGCGCCGGTCCGAACCGCGCGCCAAAGCTGAAGCGCCACCGCCCGCCCATACTGGACACGGGCAGCCGAGGCGGGTAAGTTATCAGTCCGATGGCCGTCATCCTGGCCATCCGACGTCTGAGTCTCCTGTCGCGCCATTTCAGGCCGCGGCCTTTCCCGAAACTCGATCATCGTGCCCCTTGGCGGGCGACGAGTGCTTGCATGAATCTGACTGAAATCAAGAGAAAATCGCCAGCCGAGCTGGTCGCCTGGGCTGAAGAACTGGGCATCGAAGGCGTCGCCCGCGCGCGCAAGAACGACGTCATCTTCGCGCTGCTCAAGCATCTGGCCAAGACCGACGAAGGCATCGACGCCGAAGGCGTGCTGGAGATCCTGCCCGACGGCTTCGGCTTCCTGCGCGGCGCTGATGCCAGCTATCTGGCCGGCCCTGACGATGTCTATGTCTCGCCCAGCCAGATCCGCCGCTTCAACCTGCGCACCGGCGATTACATCCGCGGCAAGGTGCGCAGCCCGAAGGAAGGCGAACGTTACTTCGCACTGCTGAAAGTCGACGACATCAACGACGAAAAGCCCGAAGCAACGAAGAACAAGGTCCTGTTCGAGAACCTGACGCCGCTGTTCCCGCGCCAGCGTTTCATCCTGGAGCGCGGCAATGGCTCCACCGAGGACATCACCGGCCGCATTCTTGACCTGTTCGCACCGATCGGCATGGGCCAGCGTGCACTGATCGTGTCGCCGCCGAAGGCCGGCAAGACCATGATGATGCAGCAGATCGCCACGGCGATCACGACCAACCATCCCGATGTCCACATGATGGTGCTGCTCATCGACGAGCGCCCCGAGGAAGTCACCGAGATGCAGCGCACCGTGCGCGCCGAGGTGATCTCCTCGACCTTCGACGAGCCGGCGACGCGGCACGTGCAGGTCGCCGAGATGGTGAT
>CAZYHP010000091.1:0-12391 GCA_964647135.1 uncultured Rhodanobacteraceae bacterium | reverse complement strand
ACCCGACCGGCAAGTTCGTCATCGGTGGACCGGTGGGCGACTGCGGCCTGACCGGCCGCAAGATCATCGTCGACACCTACGGCGGCTGGGCCCGCCATGGTGGTGGCGCGTTCTCCGGCAAGGATCCGTCCAAGGTCGATCGCAGTGCCGCCTATGCGGCGCGCTACGTGGCCAAGAACGTCGTTGCCGCCGGCCTGGCCGATCGCTGCGAAGTGCAGGTGAGCTACGCGATCGGTGTCGCCGAGCCGACCTCGATCTCGGTGACCACCTTCGGCACCGGCAGGATCAGCGACGACCGGATCGAGAAGCTGATCCGCAAGCACTTCGACCTGCGCCCCTACGGCATCATCAAGATGCTCGACCTGGTGCACCCGATCTACCAGCGCACCGCCAGCTACGGGCACTTCGGCCGCAAGCCGGAACTGGTCACCTACACCGACGCCAATGGCAAGTCGGTGCAGGCCACGGCGTTCTCGTGGGAAAAGACCGACAAGGCGGACGCCCTGCGCGCGGCGGCCAAGCTGAAGTAACAGCCGCCCTCGATGGGATGCAACGGGCCGCCTCGTGCGGCCCGTTTGCGTTTGTGGGCGGTCGTTTTCAGCGCGCTGCCGTCGCGCTATCAGGGAGCGTCCCGGGCCCGGGCTGGACCCGACCCGGTTCACGGGCCTTCGGCGGCATGCGTCCTGAAAGCAGTGCGGCAGTGCGCCTGCCACACCGCAGGGCGGGTATCAGGGTGCGGCGACGCCGTCGATGCGGTCGATGCGGACGACGATGCGGCCATGCTCCTGATTGCGCAGCTCGACGGCATCGGAGCCGATGAGGCGCACGACAGCACCGGGGATCGACTGGCCGTTGACGTAGACGATGATGCCGCGACGGTTGTCCAGGCTGTCCTGGAACACCGAACGATAGGCTTCCGCCGCCGACGTCGGCGGCGGGGCATCGGCGGCCTGCACCGACACGGCCGACATGGCCAGGGTCAGGAGGAACGGCAGGCGGGAACAGGAACGGATGAGCGTCATGGTTGTCTCCAGGATTGAAGTAGGGCCGCGATCGGCGACCCCGTCCAGCAAGACGCACCTTGGGCGCGCATCTCGCCAGCAATCCTCCACATCCTGACAGACGGGATTCAGTTTGACAGCGTGTCCGGGCCAAATGCGATCCGGCCGCGGCACAGGTCCGTGAGGCAGGCACGCAGCGCTTCCAGACCTGGCAGCGGCACGGAGAGGGTGAGCAGCAGGCCGTCGTCCGCATAGTCCTGCGCGAGCACTTCGGCGTCGAAACTCGCCAGCGCATTCCTCACCGACTGTTCCTGCGCGAAGCCGATGTGCACGGCCAGCCTGGCGACGTCGACGATGGGCACGCGCGCTGCTGCGCGCAGACACTCGGCGGCGCAACCGCCGTAGGCGCGGACCAGTCCGCCGGTGCCGAGCCTGACGCCACCGAACCAGCGGGCGACGCGCACCGCCACACGGTCCAGGCCCTGGCCATCGATGGCGGCGAGAATCGGCTTGCCGGCGGTACCGCCCACTTCACCATCGTCGTTGAAACGATAGTCACGACCGATGCGATAGGCCCAGGCGTTGTGGTGCGCGTCGGCGATGCGGTGCGCACGCAGGACCTCGAGTGCCTGCTCGACGTCGCGCACCGGCATCGCCCGCGCGATGAAGCGGCTGCGGTTGACATCAAGGCTGTACTCGACCGCACTGGAGAGGGTTGCACTCATCTCTGCCGATGATGCCCGATGGCATCGCAGCGGTATATCGATGCGCTCGCCCTTCGCCGGTCGGGGCGCCTTTCGGAAGGGCCGCGTGAATCATGGCGGCGAGCCATCGTCGCGCGCAGGCTGTAACAGCGGTTCGGAGCCAGCGCCGCGAACGGTCCGCGTCAAGGGCACGTCGCGCGTGGCACGGCCACCTCGGTGCCGTCGCCTGTTTCCTGCCACTACGTCGCCAGCGTCGGGTGGGGGTGGTCCGGTCGATGGCCAAAAAAACGTCGCTCGGGCCGGCCTGCGGGAACGGCTTGCGGCAGACTGCGATGGGAACGCGCCATCGCGGTGAAGCGTCGAAAAGAGCCGCGTGCACCGGGCCCGCCACCGCCCGCGACCCTCTTCGATCCGGGCCGTCGGATCTGGCCGCAGGTCGCGGCCTGTGGCCCCTGGCAACCGCATCCGACGATTGATGTGGTAGCCGTCCGGGCCGGGAGTGGAAGCCTCGCACCGTTCCGGGTCGCCCGTCCTCCGCACGTCGGCACGGGTCGCGGCTGATCCACCGGCCCAGCAGTCGCCCCTTGCCCCTACCCGACCCGGAAATCACGCCATGTCCAACCGTCTGCCGATTCCCGCCCTGATCCTCGCCCTGCTGATTGCGGCGCCGACACACGCCGCCACCTGGGTCGTCACCCGCGTCGACGATCCTTCGCCAGGGGCCTGCCTGCCGGGGGATTGCTCGCTGCGCGAGGCGGTACTGGGCGCCAACGGCGCACCGGGTCCCGACCGGATCGAGCTGGGGCCGGGCGTACACCAGATGGACCGCGGCGAATTGCTCGTGACGGAAGCGATCGAGATCGCCGGCCAAGGCGGCACCACGGTCCGTGGCGACGGCATCGCCACCGTGCTGCGGCTAGGGCCGGGTGTCGCCGCGCAGGTCCGGGACGTGCGCATCGATGGCCCGAACCCCTTCGACGCGTCCGGCGCGCCGTTGCGCGGGAGCGTTCCGGACGGGATCCGGGTCGAATCGGGCGGCTCGCTGCTGCTGGAGCGCGGCCGGGTCACCCTGGGCGGTGGCCGGGTTACCAGCCTGGCGGGATCGGCGACCATCGAATTGCGCAGCAGCACGGTGGTGCTGCTGCGCTGCGGACACCAGAGCGGCCTTTGCCGGGCGCTCGACAGCGACGTGCAGATGCTGTCGGTGGCTGGCGGCCAGGTGGAGTTCCGGCGTTCGGCGGTCACCGGCGCGCTGGTGCCCGCGATCGACTCCGGTGCGTCGATCGAAACCACCGGAGCGGTGCTGTTCGAGGATGCCACGGTGGCCGACACCTACAACGGACTGTCCTTCCAGTCGCAGGTACCGCAATCGGTCAACCTGCGGCGCTTCAGCTACCTGCGCAACGGTTCGCCCCTGCTCGCCCGGGTGCCGCTCGCCGTGGCCATCGAGGACGCCGAGTTCGCCGATAACCGCAACCGCTGGAGTGGTGACGACGGCGGCCCCGCGGCGATCCACGCCTACATCGGGGCCAGCTTCGACGTCGAGCGGAGCAGCTTCATCGGCAATATCGGTACCGGCCCGGCCGGTGGCGCCATCCTGGTCGAGGGCAATGCGTCCCTGAGACTGGCCAACAGCACCCTCTCGGGCAACAGCTTCACCGTCGAGGCGGCCGCCACCGGTGCGCGTGGCGGCGCGGTCGCGGTGCGCGCTGGCCAGGCGCTGACCCGGGTCGACATCGTCCACTCGACCGTGGTCGCGCCCAGCCTCCTGCCGGTCGGCGTCATCGGCTCCGCCTTTTCGGCGACCGGTGCCGATGCCCAGATACACCTGGCGGTGCACAACAGCATCGTCCGCGGCAGCTGCAGCTTCGGCTTGGTCCCCGGGCAGATGGATGAGGCCCGCGGCAACATCAAGAACAGCGGCGACGACTGCGGTTTCGACGCCGCGCTGAACCAGACCGGTGTCGACAATGCGGCTTTGGCATTGGGTGCCCTCGGCGACCATGGCGCCTTTGGGCGCACCTACCTGCCCGGGCCGGGAAGCGTGGCGATCGACACCGCCGCGCCGGTCCACTGCACCGAGCTCGACCAGCGCGCCTTTCCGCGCCTACTGCCGGGCGTGCTCTGCGACGTCGGTGCCATCGAGGTGGAGGCCGACGACCTGCTGTTCGCCAACGGGTTCGAGGGCTGAGCGGCGGGCCCGAAGGCGGCGCCGGCGCCCGTGACCGGATGACGGCCCGATGCGCCGGCGGCCGTGTGGGGTAGCGCCCGGAGCAGGGGGTACTGCGCTGGCACAGCGCCCTGCCGGATCCTCATCGTCGGCGGTTCTCCCGAGGCCGGCCGGTGGCTGCGGCTCGACGTCGCAGATTGCGAATGCCGTGGTACGGGATCGTCAGCGCCCCCGAGCCGGTTCCGACTGGCGGGTGCGCAGTGCGTCGCGAACCGACGCGGCATGCCGGATTCGCCGATCCCCGTCGCGCTTGGCGAAGGCGGCGGACCCGTCCGCTGTCGTGCCGTCGACAGGCGTTACCAGTGCACGATCAGGTCCAGCAGGACGCGTTCGGTGCTGTGCATCAGAGCATCGCGGGTTTCCCGGAATCCGCTCAGGCGCAGACGCCACTGTTCGCTCAGGCCAAAGCCGAACCACAGCAGGTGGCCGCTGGCATCGGCATGGAACCACCAGTCATCGTCGTTGAACGCGGCCATGGCGGCGTCGCGCTGTATGCGCTGGACGGCGTAGCCAACCTCCCAGCCGTTTGCGCGCCCGGCGTCGCCGACGCGCAGATCGAGACGGCCGGCGTCGCGACGGTCGTCGGCGCCGAGGTTGCGCGCCAGGTCCAGGCCCAGGCGCAGCGGCACATCGCCGATGCGGGCACGACCGATCAGCTGCAGGTCGATCAGACGGTAGTCGCTGAGCAACTGTCCGGCGACGATGCGGTTCTGTCGTGCCAGGCCTTGCCGCGTCAACGTTTCCAGGCGATCGAAATCGATCAGCGCCAGCAGCAGCGAACCACCGAGGCGCGCGCCTTCGCGCAGGTGCCAGCCGACCTGCGCGGCGGCGATCCGCGAATCGTCGTCGTAGAGGTGCTGCCCTGCCCAGTAACCGGCGGCGAGGCTTACGCGGTCGAAGTCGCCGAATTCGATATCGTGCTCGACGCTGGCGCCGGCCGGTCGCAGGTCGTCGTCCCAGAGCAGCGGCGAAAGCGTCAAGGGCAAGGCATCCTTGCCCAGCGTCACGCGCGTGTGCGTCCCCGGTCGCCAGCGCAGGAACAGGCGGTCCAGCGTGCCGGCATCGCTGCGTTCGTTGTCGTGGTTGCGACGGTTGTCGATGTTGTCGTCGCTGCCCTGGCTGGCCTCGACGGCGGCACCAAGCTGCAGTCGTTCGTCCAGCCACCACTCCAGGCCGAGGCGAACGCGGCCACGGATGCGTTGCAGATCCTCGCGACCGTTGGGCAGTCCACCGACGTGGTCGCCACGCAGCAGCGCATCACCGGACCAGATCAGCCGACGTTCGCTGTTGCCGTGGTCCGCGGTTCCGTCGGCCAGTGGATCGAAGAGATCCTCCTGCGCGGATGCCGTGCCGCACAGGCCGAGCACGAGCAGCAGCGCCAGCAGCACGTGCGATTGTCCAACGGGTCGGCACGTCATCCTCGTATCCTCAGCCGCGCAGTCGTGACAGGGCGACCAGCAGGTCTTCGGCGCTGGCGAAACGCAGCTTGGCCTCGGGTTCCAGGCAGCGGCGGATCACCTGCTCGAGTGCCGGCGGCGTGTCCGGCCAGAACGTCGCCGGTGTCTGCGGTGGCTGTTGTGCTTTCGCCAGGTACAGCTCGACGGTCGTCGTGCCCTGGTGTGGCAGGTGCCCGCCGAACATCTCGCACATCACCACCCCCATCGCATACAGGTCGCTGCGTACATCGACGGCTTCGCCGGACAGCTGTTCCGGAGCGCAATAGGCCGGCGTGCCGACGAAATGCCCTGCCTGCGTCTGCCCCTGTGTATCGCGCTGGATCGGACGGGCAATGCCGAAGTCCATCAGCTTGGCGTTGCCGTTCGTCTCCAGGATGATGTTCTCCGGCTTGATGTCGCGATGCAGGACGCCGACGGCATGCGCTGCCGCCAGCCCGGCCGCCAGTTGCCGGACGATCCGCAGGCCGGCCGACAACGGGATGCGTCCGCTGCTCTCCAGCAGGTAGCGCAAGGTCATGCCGCGCACATACTCCATCGAGATGCACGGCTGTCCGTCGATCTCCACGTAGTCGAAGGTGCGCAGCACATTGGGATGGGTGATCTTGCGCGCCAGGCGGAGTTCGTCCTTCAGACGCTCCAGTTGCGCGGCGTCGAGCAGGACGCCCGGGCGCAACATCTTCAGCGCGACGATCTCGTCGAGGTCGCGATCCCGCACCTTGTAGACCGCGCCCATGCCGCCGCTGCCCAGCTGCGCCATCACCTGGTAGCGCTCTCCCAGCACGGTGCCGGCGGCCGGCGCCCTGTTCGCACCGTCGGCGGCCGGCAATGTGCGACCCGCCGACGCCGTTTCCAGGGTCGCCAGCAATGCCGGACGCAGACACAGCAAGGGCTTGTCGTGATTGCCGCGAGCGACCATGGTGGCCTGCGCGCCGAGGATGCGTCGACATGCTTCGGCAGCGGCCGGGGTCAGCGCGATGTGATGATCGGCGGTCTGCGCAAGCAGGCGGGTGACCAGCAGGGCGGCGGCGCCGTCCAGGCTGCTGCCGGTCGGCATGCCGGCCAGTCCGATCTCTCCGGTATGCAGGGCGACGGCCGGCAATGCCGTCGGCTGGCCGGCGTAGCGGGCGCGCAGGTTCGCCAATGTGCCCAGGGCATCCAGATCGGCGTGGCTGCCGGTGAAGGCGAGCAACAGGTGGTCGTGCTGCGCGATCGCTGCCGCGTGCTTGCCGCCGGCCAGAAGTGCCTCGTGCAACGCACGCTTGTTCTCGACCTGCGCCGGCCAGCCCGGGTTGTTGATGTCGTCGGTGATCGGCATGCGCGCCGCGAGCAGCAGCGCATGCACACGCCGGGCCGGGCGCGAGTCATGGCCGTTGCCGGCCGCCAGGCCGGCCGCGTCCGAGGGCTCGGGAAGGGCGCGCGCCAGATTGCCGAGATAGCCTTCGATGTCGCTGCGTTCGCGAAGGCCGGCCAGCAGGCCATCGATGGCTCGCGACAGCCGCCCGAGTTCGTCGTTGCCGGCCATCGCCACCTGCGCGTTGTAATCACCGGCGACCGCGGATTCGCTCGCTTCGGCCAGCCGTCGCAGCGGTCGCAGGGCGTGGCGCGCCAGCAGCCAGGAAAGCAGCAGGCCCAGAACCAGGGAAGCCAGGCCCGCCAGCAGCAACTGGTTGAGCAACTGGCGGTAGCCGGCGCCGGCGTGGGCCGTCGACGCCAATGTCAGGACGCGGCCCAGTTCCGGGTTGTCGGCGTCGGCGGTGGCGGCCGATTGCGCCAGCCAGCCGGGTTCGGCCAGGTCCAACTGCAGACGGGGCACGTCGGCGACGGTGCGCGCCGTCGCCGCAGGCAGTGCCGCCGAAAGCGCCTGCCGATCCGCAGCCGGCAGCGAACTGGCGATCACGCGCAGCGCCCCGTCGTCTTCGAACAGATAGGCGATCTGCGCCCCGCTGACGTTCGCGATGCGTTCGCAATAGACGTCATCGACACGATGGGCGAGCAACAGGAAGCCGGCAAGGTCGCGGTCCTGCTGCAGGGGCATGATCGCCGCCTGGTACAGCTCGTTGCCCTGTCGCCAGTAGCCGCTGAATGGCGTCAGCTCGTCGTAGGCGGCGCCGATCATCGGATCGTCGCCCAGGTCGTCGGCGAAATGGTCGGTCTGATCGGTTCGGGCAAGAACCACCGCACCGCTGTCCAGCACCATGCCCAGGTCGAAGCCCAGCGCCGCCTGGCGTTCGACCAGCAGGTCGCGCACCGACAGGCTGCCGGACGTGAGGCTGTCGTCGAGGCCCAACGCCCGTGTCTGTGCATCGGCCACATAGCCGACGAAGTCGGCATCGGCGGCAACCTGTCGGGTCATCGCCTGCAACTGCTCCAGGCGATGCTGTTCGAATTCGCGCTGCACGGCGACGCTGCTGCCCAGGGCGCGATGCACTTCGCGTTCGGCGATGCGCTCGCCCTGGCTGTAGCTGATCGCGACCGCGGCGCCCGCGACCAGCACCACCAGCAGCGCGGCGAGTATGAAGATCCGCAGCGCCAGCGGCATGCGGTACGGGAAGGCCTCAGCCTGCATGGATCGTCTCCGTTGTTCCGTGCTCGCCGTGGCGCGTGCCGCGCGGCTGTGCAGGGGCAGGACGGTGTCGTGGACGTGGCCACGACGTCGTCCGGGAAGGGTCGGGCACGGTGCGCCGTACCGGCATCCGGGCGACCTGGCGCTGCGGACAGCGCGCGCGGCGCAGCCGCCTAGTAATGGCCATCGTCGCCGCGTCCGTAGGGTCGACCGAATTTGTTCAGATGTGGCGGAACACGGCGACGCGCCAGGTCCAGTCGCACATCGACCGGCGCATGGCCGGCCGGCGATTCGATGCGCAGTCGCCAGGGCCGGGCACGATCATGCCAGACCACCAGTTCGCCGGCGCCCGCGGGCAGATCACGCAGCTGGAAGCGGCCGTTCGCATCCGGCCGGACGAAATGCGCCGTGTCCAGGACCAGGATGTGGCCGACCATGGCATGGTGGACATTGCAGTACACGCGCACATAGCCGGGCTGGTCGAATCGGGCATGGCCCCCCTCGCCCTCGGCGACCAGGCCGATGTCGAAGCTGTTGCCCCGGGCGGTGGAAAACACGTTGTGCAGGATCGCGTCGCGATTGGGAAATGCCACCGTGCTGCCGACGGTGATCGCCAGGACACGCGGCTCGAAGCGCTTGCGTCGCGTCGACATGACCTCCGCGGGCATGGGCGCGGGCATAACCGTGGCATCCGGGCGAAAGTACACCACCGCCTCCGCCGCTTCCTCGCTGCGCAGGGGGCGCCCGTCCGACACCAGCTCGATATGACCGGACAGCCCCGCCGCCCACAGTGGCGGCGCCACGAGCGACACCAGTACCGCCAGCCAGGCATGCCGCATCTCGTCGTTCCCCTCCGGACCGATGGCCCGCGCTGAGGATAGAGCAGGTCGGGCCGCATGCGCGTGCTGGCCGCACCATGATCCCTGGCCGGACCTGGGACGAGAGTCGCCGCCTGTTGCGTGTGCCGGCGTGCGGGACCGTCGCGAAACGGGGATCCGTGCCTGCGTGTCGCGGTCATCGACACCGGCAAGGTGGCCGGGCGCGATGCGGCAAGCGACGGTGCCGGGCATCCGGGACAGGAAGCGCCGACGCCGCGACGCCGATCCGGGCTGGCCCCCGACAGAGGCAACATCCGTGGTGCCATACACCGGTGGCGCCCCGACCAACCGGCCCAGCCGCCAGCGTGATGTCTTGCCGACCGGAGTGACGTGATGATGCTGCCTCGATGGATTGCCGTGGCCGTGCTGGCCTTCGCCGGACTGGCCTGCGGGCGCGCCCACGCCGCGACCTGGTGCGTCGGCACCAGCAGCGAGCTCTACCAGGCGCTGCTGGCCAGCAGCCTCAACAGCGAGGCCGATGTCATCCGCCTGCAGACCGGTACCTACACATCCGGCCTGCCGGAGGGATTCACCGCCAACGTCACCGGGGGCACGCTGGAGATTTCCGGCGGCTGGTCGAGCGGCTGCCTGTTCCGGTCGCGTGGCGCCCGCAGCACCATCGACGGCCAGTACCAGCGCCCGGGCCTGCTGGTCTACGGCACCCTGAGCGTGCAGCGCACCGTCCGCATCACACAGCTCTCCTTCATCCGTGGCGTCGGCATCGAGTACGGCGGCCTGATGGTAGTGGGCAGCGGCAGCGCCGATATGAAGGTGGAGATCGAACGTTGCCGCTTCCACGACAACACCAACAGCGATCCGGACGACTATATCGGTGGCGGTATGTACCTCAACGCCGACGACATCCGCGTGTTGGGCAACCTGTTTACCGACAACCATGCCGGTGTCAGCGCTGGCGCGGCGGCGTTGACCTGTTTCGGCGGGCTCGGCGCTTTCAGCAACAACACCGTCGTGCGCAACACCGCGGCCTTCGGCCAGGCGACCGTCACCGGCGGCGTCAGCCTTGGCGGCAACTGCCAGTGGGAAGTCGCCAACAACATCCTCTGGGGCAACGAAGGCTATGACCTGCATATTCCGGACAACCGGGCGACGCTGCGTCACAACAACCTCGACGACCTGCGTGGCGTGCCGGTTGCCAGCAGCGGCAATATCGCGGTCGATCCGATGTTCGTCAGCGCCGGCATCCTGCGCCTGCAACGCGCCTCGCCGCTGATCGACGCCGGCTTCAACGAGGCTTTTCTCGGGCTGCCGCAGTATTCCTACGACGGCGGCATCCGCATCGCCGGTCCGACCATCGACATCGGCGCCTACGAGCTGGACACCCTGTTCGCCCACGATTTCGATCCGGCTTTCATGATCGGCGACGAAGGCGACTGAAGCGGAAAGCGCCAGGTCCGGTTCCGCCTCCGTGGAAAGGTGGCGTTTGAGCCCGTCCCGCGAAGCAACGCGCCCCAGCGCGGCGCGTCGAGGGCGCATTGCAGCCCGGCGGCGACGGTGCCGCCCGTACAGCGCGACAGTCGAGCCGTCGGGAACGCGACCGACCCGCTGAGGGCCGAGCGCTTCGGCGGCAGGATCCCCGTGCTGCCCAGCAGCGCCGGCGCGCGCTCCCCGGCAGCAGCCGGACGGCCGCCTCAGTCAGTCTGAAGTTCGCGCGCCGGATGGATCAGCACGGGCTGCAGCGGGTCGAAGCCGTTGCAGAAAATGCCGTCGGCGAAGCCGAACGCACAGGGCACATGTGTCGGTACGTCCAGCCAGGCGCAATGCTGGGGCGAGGGATCGGCGGCGCAGGCCAGCAGCACGGCGGGATCGGGGCTGGCGCCCTCGTTGATCGAGGCGACCACCGGCAGCGGGCCGGGTGTCTCCATGCCGATACGCGGCCGGACGCCGAGGGTGAGCTCCACGGTGCCGGACGTCGTGGCCGGCAGGCCGGCACCGCTGCACGTCACCGTCTGGCCGGTGTTCCACGTGCCCGCTGCCGTGCAGGTCAGGGTCGGCCCGACGGTGCTCGTGTTCGCCGGCAGCCACTGGAAACCAGGCGGCAGGCTGGTCTGCAGATGGGTGGCCGTGGAGGGCGCATTGCCGTTGTTGCGAGCGAACAGGACGATCCGGGAGGGATGGTCGGGTTCGAAGACCGCCGGATAGAACACCGGATTCTGGAACAGCAGCACCGGTGCCGGAGCGACGCCGATCGAACTGGTGTAATCGTCGCAGTAATTCGGGAAAAGGTCGTCCAGGCACTCGGCCAGGGTGACCGAGTTCGCCGGCAGGTCCTCGTCGACGGCCATCACCAGGCGGATCGCGCCGAGCGGCGCGTCCACAGCGACGTTGACGTAGAGCAGGAGCTGGGCGCTGGAGTACGAGCCACCCGTCACCGCGCCGCCGGTGCAGGCGACGTACTGCCCGCCGCCCGGCGCCGCGGTGACGCTGCAGGTGGCCGGATTCATCGGATTGCTGGCGGTGTGGTGGTCGTAGGTCAGACCGGGCGGCAGCAGGAAGTACATGCTGCTGCGCGCGAAGCTGGACGGGCAGCCGGGCACCGTGTTGAGGCAGCGGCTGATGCCCGCCTGGATGCGCGCCTGGGTTCCGCGCAGGAACACGTTGCCGGGCACCGTGCCGCCCGAGGCCAGATTGGCGTTGAGATAAGGCGTCGGGGCCGCTGCCGCCTTCAGCGACGGCAGCAGGCACAACAGGGCGAAGAGGACGTGGCGCAGCATCGCGGGACTCCGGCGTGGCGAGGAGACGCAGGCTAGGCGCCGACGCCGCGCAGCGGCACCCCGCGAATGGGGGAGTGGCGTGGACAGGGCCGGGGGGCGCCGTGCTGCGCAGACGGTCGACACGTCGCGAGCGACCCGCATGCGATTGCGTGTTGGACCCGCCTGGCATCCGCGCCGACGAGCTCCGGACCCTGCGGTGCCCGCCGCGGCATGCGCGCCTCCCGGCCGCCGCACCGCTGGCGAGCGTTGATCTGATGGCCACTGCGCAGACCGACGACGACTCCAGCCCGTGGTCCCGATGACGCGGATGCTGTCACCTCGACAACGAGAACACGATCACAAGAAAAACTGACTGGATGGCGCCGAACTGCAAAAAGTTGTTACGAATCTCGTTTTGACGGTGAATCCGTCCGCATTTTCGTCTCGGCGTCCAGTTGGCCGGCTAGTATCCGTCCGCATCGATAGCCACCTCGGCGAACGGCGCCAGAGGGGTCGATGGGGAGAACACCACTATGCAAGGGGAATACGATCTCGGGATCGTCCTGGTTTCCTATCTGGTTGCCGTACTGGCTTCGTTCACCGCGCTGGAGTTCGCCGGCAAGGTGCTGCGTCCCGGACGGCGTATCTGGCCCTGGGTGCTGTCCGGCTCTGTGGCGATGGGCACCGGCATCTGGTCCATGCACTTCGTCGGCATGGAGGCGTTCAAGCTGCCCATCGACATTGCCTATGACATTCCACTGACGATCCTGTCCTGGGTCGCCGCCGTGGCGGTCTCGGCGCTGGCACTGTGGGCCCTGTCGAGGCTGCGTTCGCGCAGCAACCGTCT
>CAZYHP010000090.1:6525-12427 GCA_964647135.1 uncultured Rhodanobacteraceae bacterium | reverse complement strand
AAAGCGCGGGTCGGCGCGACCGCTGCGGCACACGGCCGGCGGGTGCCCAGCGCCAGCAACGCTGGCAACGACTTCAGATCCGATGAACCCCTGCGCCCTTGTGACAGGAACGCGCATGGAGCGGCGCTGTTACAGACGCAGGCCGCTGTGAATGGCGACGATGCCGGCGCTGAGGTTGCGGTAGGTGACCTGGTGCAGGCCGGCGTCGCGCATCATCCCGGCCAGCGTGTCCTGGTCCGGATGCTTGCGGATGGACTCGGCCAGATAGCGATAGCTGTCGGCATCGCCGGCGACGCGCTGGCCCAGCCAGGGCAGCACCTTGAACGAATACAGGTCGTAGAGCGGCTTCAGCGGCTCGGCGCGCAGCTTCGAGAACTCCAGCACCAGCACCTTGCCACCCGGCCGCAGCACGCGCTGCATTTCGCGCAGTGCCGCCGGCTTGTCGGTGACGTTGCGCAGGCCGAATGCCATCGTCACCAGGTCGAAGCTGCCATCGGGAAACGGCAAGGCTTCGGCATTCAGTTGCGTGAAGCGGATATTGGCGAACACGCCGCGGTCGAGCAGGCGGTCGCGACCGACGCCGAGCATCTGCGCATTGATGTCGCCGAGCACGACCAAACCGGCATCGCCGACGCGCTCGCTCAGCAGCGCGCTGATGTCACCGGTGCCGCCCGCCAGGTCGAGCACGCGCTGGCCGGGCCGCACGCCGCTGGTGGCGACGAAATGCCGTTTCCACCAGCGATGCAGGCCGACCGACATGAAGTCGTTCATGCGGTCGTAGTCGGCGGCCACCGAAGAGAACACCTTGCCGACCAGACGCTGCTTTTCGGCCACCGGCACGTCGCGGAAACCGAAGTGGGTACTGGCCTTGTCGTATTCGCTCATGTCGGCAAGCTTAGCAGCCGGCCCGATGCGACAGCGTGATCCGCCGCGGCGGTGTCGGCCTGGGCACGGTCCTGGCCGCGACCGGTGTGTGCGCGGCGGGCGCCGGCCGTGCGACGTTGCACGGCCGCCGCGGTGGGATCAGGCGCCGAGCGCCGCCTTGACCTTGCCCGACAGCGCCTGCATGTCGGCGCGACCGGCGACCCTGGCCTTCAGTGCCGCCATCACCTTGCCCATGTCGCGAGCGCTGCTGGCGCCGACTTCGGCGATCGATTCGGCAATCGCGGCGTCGACCTCGGCCTCGGAGAGCTGCGCCGGCATGTAGTCCTGCAGGACGCCGATCTCGTAGCGCTCCTGCGCCGCCAGGTCCTCGCGACCGGCGCCTTCGAACTGGCTCAGCGAATCGCGACGCTGCTTGAGCATCCGTTCCAGCACGACCAGCACCTGGCTGTCGTCCAGTTCGATGCGCTCGTCCACTTCGCGCTGCTTGATTGCCGCCTGGAGCAGGCGGATGGTGGCCAGGCGCGGCTTGTCGCCGCCCTTCATGGCCGCCTTCATGTCATCGGTGATCCGGGATTTCAGGGTCATGGCGGATTCCAGTCCAGGTCAGGAACAGCAAAAGGCGGACACGACGAAACCGCCGGCTCCGATGAATCGGCGGCGGTCTGTCGTCAACGTCCTCGAATCAACCAGCCCGCGGGCTGGCGAACCGGCGGCGCAAAGCTGCCGGCCGGTACGGGCGCGTCGGCGCGCTCAGTACATCCGCTGGCGCTTGGTGACGTCGCGCGACATGCGGCGCAGGTTGCGCTTGACGGCAGCCGCCATCTTGCGCTTGCGCTCGGCAGTCGGCTTTTCGTAGAACTCGCGCTTGCGGGTCTCGGCCAGGACGCCGGCCTTTTCACAGGTGCGCTTGAAGCGGCGCAGCGCGTACTCGAACGGCTCGTTCTCGCGAACTTTTACGGAAGGCATGAAAACTCCAGGAAATGGGCAGTGCGGGTTTCCCACTGCGGCGCCACGGCCTTTCGGCGGCGGAATCGGCTACAGTGACCACAACGAAACCCCGGTCGGGACCGGGGGCGCAGAATTGTACAGGCACCGATGAGCGAACGCAAAACCCCCGATCCGGCCAATCCCGTGGTGCTGGGCATCGAGACCTCCTGCGACGAGACCGGCGTGGCGCTGATCGATGCCCGCAACGGCCTGCTGGCGCACGCCCTGCACAGCCAGATCGCCCTGCACGCCGACTACGGCGGCGTCGTGCCGGAACTGGCCAGTCGCGACCACGTGCGCAAGCTGCTGCCCTTGATCCACGCCGTCCTGGACGAAGCCGGCCTCGACGCCTGGCAGCTCAGCGCCGTCGCCTATACCGCCGGTCCCGGCCTGGTCGGGGCGCTGCTGGTCGGCGCGGCGACCGCGCGCGCCTTCGCCTTCGGGCTGGGCATTCCCGCCATCGGTGTCCACCACATGGAAGGCCATCTGCTGGCGCCGGCGCTGGAAGCCGAGCATCCGGAACCGCCCTACGTGGCGCTGCTGGTCTCCGGCGGCCACAGCATGCTGGTCGAGGTGCGCGCCCTGGGTGACTACGCCGTGCTGGGCGACACCCTGGACGATGCCGCCGGCGAAGCCTTCGACAAGACCGCCAAGCTGCTCGGCCTGCCCTACCCCGGCGGCCCGCACCTGGCGAAGCTGGCCGAAAGCGGCCTGCCGGGCCGCTTCCGCTTTTCGCGACCGATGACCGACCGACCCGGCCTGGACTTCAGCTTTTCCGGCCTGAAGACGCAGGTGTTGCTGGCCTGGCAGAAACAGGATCCGCAGGACGAACAGGTTCGCGCCGACATCGCCCGCGGTTTCGAGGATGCCGTCGTCGAAACGCTGGCGATCAAGTGCGGCCGTGCGCTGGATGCCACGGGTGCCAAGGCGCTGGTGGTCGCCGGCGGCGTCGGCGCCAACGTCCGCCTGCGCGCGCAGCTGGCCGAACTGGCGGCGGCGCGCGGTGCCCGCGTGTATTTCCCGCGGCCGGCGTTCTGCACCGACAACGGCGCCATGATCGCCCTGGCCGGGTTGCGGCGCTTCCAGGCGGGCGATCGGGCCGCACTGGACCTGGGCGTCCGGCCGCGCTGGCCACTGTCGGAACTGCGCCCACCCGCTGCGGCCGCCTGAGGCCTCCGGGTTTCCCTTGCCGGCAACGGCGCGGGACAATGCCGGCATCGGCAACACGGAAGAGGCATGGACACGGTATTCATCGAAGGCCTGCAGATCGAAACGACGATCGGCATCTATGACTGGGAACGGCGCATCCGGCAGCCGCTGCGTTTCGACATCGAGATGGCTTTCGACAACACGGTCCCGGCAGGCAGCGACGACATTGCCGACACGCTCGACTACAAGGCGGTGTCGAAGCGGCTGATCGAATTCGTCGGCGCCTCGGACTTCGGGCTGGTGGAGACCCTGGCGGAGCGCTGCGCCGGAATCATCCGCAAGGAGTTCGGCGTCGCCTGGCTGCGACTGCGACTGCGCAAGCCCGGCGCTGTCCGCGGCGCCGATGCGGTGGGCGTGTGCATTGAACGCGGGCGTCGCCCCGGGCATGACTGAGGCGATCCGGACCACGCGCGCCTGGCTCAGCCTGGGCAGCAACCAGTCCCCGGAACATCATCTCGCGGCGGCCCTGCGCGAACTGCGGGAGCGCTTCGGCGAGTTGACTGTTTCGCCGGTCTACCGCACGCGAGCCGTTGGCTTCGACGGTCCGGATTTCCTCAACCTGGCCGTCGGCCTCGACAGCGATCTCGACGCCGTCGAACTGGACCGCTGGCTGCATGCGCTGGAAGACCGTCACGGTCGGCGCCGCGACGGCCCGCGTTTTGCCTCACGCACGCTGGATGTCGACCTGGTGCTGTTCGGCGATCAGGTGCGCGAGGGGCCGGGGCACCTGCGCCTGCCGCGCCCCGACCTTGTCCAGCATGCCTTCGTGCTGAAGCCGATGGCCGACATCGCGCCGGAGCTGCCGCATCCCCTGCGCGGCGTGACGCTGGCGCAACTGTGGGCCGACTACAGCGGCCCGCGCGAACTCGACGTCGCACCGGACCTGCCCACTGCGCCGGCAAGGGTTCCTCCCATGCACACTGATCCGCCGAGACCATGAACGACTACTGGAACGGACTCGTACAGAGTCATCCCCTGGCCGCCGCGGCCGTCGCGCTGCTCGCCCTGCTGCTCGTCGCCTGGCTGGCCAGCCAGCTCACGCGCCGGGTCATCCTGCGGGCGTTCAAGCGCATCGCCGAACGCACGACCGGTCGGTTCGACGACGCGTTGATCGAGCACCGGGTACCGACGCGAATCGCACAGATCGTGCCCGCGGCGATCATCCAGTTCGGCGTCGTGCTGATTCCCGATCTGCCCGAAGCGGTGGTTGTCGTCATCCGCAACGTCGCCTTCGCCTTCACCCTGCTGATGGCGATGCTGGCCGGCGGCGGCATGCTGGATGCGATCAATGCCGCCTACGAGCGGCGACACCTGCAGCGCAAGGGCACCATCAAGGGCTTCGTGCAGCTGATCAAGCTGGCGCTGTACGTGCTGGGAACGGTGGCGATCCTCGCGGTACTGATCGACCGCTCGCCACTGATCCTGCTCTCCGGCATGGGCGCCATGGCGGCGGTGCTGATGCTCGTCTTCCAGGACACGCTGCTGTCGATGGTCGCCAGCGTGCAGATTTCGTCGCAGGACATCGTCCGTCTCGGCGACTGGATCGAAATGCCGCAGCTCAACGCCGACGGCGACGTGATCGACATCGCGCTGCACACGGTCAAGGTGCGCAACTGGGACAAGACGATCACGACGCTGCCAACGCGCAAGCTGATCTCGGAGCCCTTCAAGAACTGGCGCGGCATGCAGGAATCGGGAGGGCGGCGCATCAAGCGCGCGCTGCGCATCGACATGCAGTCTGTACGCTTCCTCGAGCCCGCCGAGGTGGAGGCCCTGCGCCGTTTCCGGTTGCTGCGTCCGTATTTCGACGACAAGGCCGCCGAGCTGGCCGAGCACAATCGTGCGCTCGGCGATGACAGCGGCCTGCCGGTCAACGCCCGGCGCCTGACCAACCTGGGAACGCTGCGCGCCTACGTGTTCGCCTATCTGAAGGCACACCCCGGCATCAATCACGACCTGACGCTGATCGTCCGCCAGCTGGATCCAGGACCGGAAGGACTTCCGCTGGAACTCTATTGCTTCACCTCGAGTACGGCCTGGGCGGTCTATGAAAGCGTCCAGGCCGACATCTTCGACCACCTGATCGCCATCCTGCC
Source organism: uncultured Rhodanobacteraceae bacterium (assembly GCA_964647135.1). GTDB lineage: Bacteria > Pseudomonadota > Gammaproteobacteria > Xanthomonadales > UBA2363 > Pseudofulvimonas. The sequence goes on along the minus strand of CAZYHP010000090.1, from coordinate 7,250 downwards.
CGAGTTCGGGCTGCGACCGTTCCAGAAGCCGGCCGGCTACGACGTGCGCGAGGCGGCGTCGATGCTGCGCGGCGGGGCTGCGGGTGCCGGCGCCGACTGAGCACCGCCGCTCACTGCCCCTGCAGCAGCCGGCCTTCCACGTCGGATTCCAGTTTTACCGCCGACTCCAGGGATACCGCGCCGGCATCGTTACGGACCGGTATGCCATCCACGGTTTCGATGCGCGAACGCCGACAGGTGTTGCCGGGCAGTTCCAGACAATACTGCACCGGTACCACCACGCGGCCGGCGACAGGACGGCCGTCCACCTGTTCCGGATCGAAGCGCCAGGTACGCACCGCACGTTGCGCGACACTGACCAGCATCTTGTGCGCCTGGTTGCCGTCTGCGGGCTCGACATCGGTCACCTTGCCATCGGCACCGAACCAGACGCGCAGGTACACCGTCCCCTGAATGCTGCGCCGCAATGCCTGTTCCGGATAGTGCAGACCTTGCTGCAGCGTGAGCCGCGGACCGTTGCGGACACCGACGATCTCGACGCCGTACTGGTCGTCATCCATCGCCTTCGCGCGCAAGGCGTAGGAAACATGGGTGCGGCTGGATACGGCTTGCCCGTCGATACGGGCCGGCGTGAACTGCCAGGTCGCGATCTCCCGCTGCATGACCGTGGCCATCGCCTCCGGCAATTCATCCACCAGTTCGACGGCGGTGACCCGGCCGTCGGC
>CAZYHP010000090.1:0-6425 GCA_964647135.1 uncultured Rhodanobacteraceae bacterium | reverse complement strand
ATAGTCTCCGCGTTGTAGCCTTTGCCAGTATACATAAATGAATCGTGACGACGGGACGTTGCGCAACGGTGTTGCGGCCCCTGTCACGCCTGATTTGATCGAGGCATCACGGTCGAGCGGCGTCAAACAGGACATCAGCACACCGGGCGATACACTGAGGCCAATCCCACCGCATTCGAGGTGCAACGTGAACACGACCCTCCTCCGTCCGACAACACTGACGCTCGCCCTGTTGCTGGCCGCCACGCCCGCGCTGGCGCAGGTTCCCGCGTACGACGCCTTCCAGCTGCAGGCGCGCAGCAACCTGCTGATCAACGACAACGGATTCAACCTGCCGCCGGGCTCGTCGTTCAACAGCGTGACGGCCAGCATCAACAACAAGGGTGACGTCGCCTTCCCGGTGCAGGTCGTGACGGCGCCCGGCAATCCCGCCGACATCGGTGCCGGCATCTGGCTGGGACGCGATGGCGTGGGCGGCATCGTGCGCCGCCACGAGCCGCCGAATGACTGGATCAGCGATCGCATCGGCCTCAACGAAGCCGGCAAGGTCGGCTACATCATCCACCAGGGCGGCACTGGCTACAGCATGTGGCTGTACGACCCGACGTCCGGCCTGTCGACTCAGATCGGGCTGCTGCCCTTGACGCCGTCCACGCTGAGCAACGTTTCGCTGAGCGACGACGACGTGTTGGGTTACCAGGGGATTTTCGGCGGCGGCCGTGGCTTCGCGTCGACCCGCGCGCTGGCGGTGCCTGGCGATTCTGTTGCCCATGTCTACGACAACACCATCGATCCGACCGGTCCGTACAACTACCTGTACTCGCCCGCCATGAACAACCAGCGCCTGATCGCAGGCAAGGTGAACGTGGGGACCGGCACCGATTTCACCAAGGCCGAAATCCGCCTGTTCGCGCCCGATGGCAACAGCGAAAGCGTCGTCGCCGATGTCGGCCTGGACCCGACATCGCCGTTCAGCGGTTTCGACAACAGCCTCGCCGTCAATGACGCCGGTGCGGTGGCGGTGACGGCACGCCTCACGGCCGGCAATGTCCGCGCCGTGTATCGCTTCGACGAAAGCGGTGCGACGCAGATCGCCCGTGGCGGCGCCGATGGCATCGTCAGCATCGAATCGTTCGCGCCCGCCATCAACAACTCTGGCCTGGTCGCGTTCCGCGCCACGGATGCGGTCGGCCAGGCGGTCTATGTCGGCGACGGAACTTCGCTGGTGCGCGTGATCGGCAAGGGCGACGTGGTGCCGACGGATCTCGGCAGCGCGCAGATCGGCCAGCACGACGCCTCGCCCATCTTCGGGGGTGCGCCTGGCATCAACGACCACGGCGATGTCGTTGCCATCGCCGGCCTGCATCCGGAGGGCAACAACCAGGTCGAATGGGGCAGCGGCGTGATCGTGGCCTGGGCGACCGTCAGCGACGTGCTGTTCGCCGATGGCTTCGAGGTGGCGCCGACACGATGAGCGCTGCGCGACGATGTCCGCCGCCGCGAACGGGGCGGCGAGCATCGGTGAGCCCGCGGGTTTCGATAGGTCCCGCTACGGGCATCTTGTCCCGCTACAGGACCTGCGGGTTCATCTGCCACACCGTGTAGTTCAACGCCGAGGCAAAACTGATCCACGCCAGATACGGCAGCAGCATGGCCGCCGCCAGCGGCCGGATGCGCCAGAACGCGATGATCGTCAGGACCACCAGCACGATCAGCACGACGATGTCGGCGAAGGCGGCACCTCCCATCTGCCAGGCGAAGAACAGCCAGCTCCACAGCGCGTTCACGGCGAGCTGCACCAGGAACAGCGTCAGTGCCACGGACGCGCCACGCCAGCCGCGTTCGCGCCAGACCAGCCAGGCGGCGATGGCCATCATCGCGTAGAGCACCGTCCACACCGGGCCGAACAACTGCGCCGGTGGCGCCCACTCGGGTCGGGACAAGGTCGTGTAAAAGCTGCCCGCATTCATCGACGCAATGCCACCGATCACGGCGACCGCGCCACATAGCGCAAGCCAGATGACCAGTCCAATGACCTGTTTTCTACCTGACATCTTCATCGTGTCACTCCAGTCTGCGTTGATCGAAAGGGCCAAGGCCATTGGCTGGGTCAGCTTCGCGACTGCGCCATGGAGAGCGGTGCCGTATTCGCGTGGCGAAAGAACAGGGCGCAAACAGGGCCGCGCCCGGTGCTTCCTGTCCACACTACGTTGGCCTTCGACAGCGGCAGCTGAATCCCGCGCCAAAACACCGCGCGCAACCGACGTCATGCCGGTATTGCAATGACCTTGAAACCCAACCAGACCGCCAGCACGCCCAGCATTACACGGGCGACCGCATGGAGTGCCGCCGTGAGCACGTCGCCTCGACGGATCAGTTGCACGGACGCAAGGCCGAAAGCGATGAATCCGCCGAGCTCGAGCTGTGCGTTGTTCGCTACTTCGCAGGCTTCGAACGGGGAACCGGGGCCGCGTCCGGGGCGGCAAAGGCCTTGCTGTAATAGCCGGACGGATCGAAGCAGCAGACGCGCTTCTTGCCACTGGACAGCATCGCGCAGGCATCGCGGATCCGCTTCTCGCGCGTCTGTGCCTGCCGCGCCGAGGTGATCCAGTGGATCCAGTCGACGCGGGCGATAGTGGTTGTCGCATCCCAGACTTCCCGGGCGTCTGGCGCTCCGGCAAGCGCCTCGGCAAGGTCGGACGGCATCGCCGGTTCGGGCTCGGGATCGACGGACTGGATCCGGAACTCAGTCATGTCGCCGACGTGCACACCGGACGCTTCGAGCGCGGTCTCGGGAATGCGCAGCCAGTGGCTGCGGCGGCCATCCGGCTCCAGCGTCACGCGGAACGCATGCCCGTCCAGCGTCGCGTCAACGGTGGTGCGGCCCCGTCTCGGCAGCCGTTCGCTGGCATCGGCCGGCAGCACGGCGAAGGCAATGGCGGCGCCCGCCTCCGGCGCCCTTGACCGACATACCTGCGCCTCGAAACGGATCGCCTCGACCCCTGACATACCGTCTTCTCCTCAGCGATCAACGATACCCAGCTTGGCACGCAGGCGCTCGCTGTCCAGGTGTTTCGTGACATCGAAGGGTTCGCAGGCGCCGCTGTCGGTCGTGAACTCGATCGGACCGGCGGCGCGTGCGACGTCCAGTGCGCGCCGGTTCAACATGGCATTGCGCTTGCCGATGCCCATCAAGGCGGTGGCCATCGCAAGGCGCACCCGCTCCGGCTCGTTGTCGATCGCCGCAGCAATGCGCTCGATGTGATCGAGGAACCAGCCGTCGTCGGGTGCCTTGCGGCCGCCCAGCTTGGATACCTCATAGAGAAGGCCGTAGCCGCAGTCGCGTCGTACGGGCTCGCGGCTGGCCGTCCACCGGTCGACCAGTTCCACGACGAAGGGCGTGCGTGCCAATGTCGCATCGCAGGAAGCGTACACATGCGCCAGCTGGCCGACATCGACGTGTTCAACCTGATTCTCCGCCTGCTCGCGGGTGATCTGCGCAGGGTCGTCGATCAACAGCGAGAGGACACGCGCCTCGTAGAGGTCCGTGTTCCACAAGGCCTGCGCCAGCGTACGGTTGCGTCCGATGGACTTTGCGATGGCGCGCAGGCGCGTGAGTCCGATACCGACGCTGCGCAGCCCAGCGGTCGGACGGCCGCTTTCGCCCCACCTGGCCATGCCACGCTCGTCACGCTCGGCATCCAGTCGTGCCAGCACGTCATCCAGGTGCATGGGTTGCGATGGCGTCATAGCCGGTCTCCGAAAATTCGATCAGGCAATAGCCGTGTCCGAAGGGATCGCACATCAGCGCGATGCGACCCCAGGGCGCGTTGCGGGCAGGATGCTCCTGGCGCGCGCCCGCGGCAAGTGACCTGCCGATCGCGGCATCGAGGTCATCGACGACGAAATCGAGATGGACCGGCGTCCAGTGACGGTCGTATTGCCGCACCTCCGTGGTGGAGGAACTTGCCGGCGTCCCGGCTCGCTTTTCCAGCAGATAGATCGCGGAACTCGCGCCAAGCAGCTCGACGGCGCCCGATCCGAAACGCCGGCCGATGCGCAGGTCGAACGCATCGCGATAGAAGCGCTCGGCCGAGACGAGGTCAGCGACATCGATGTTGACGAGAAGGCGGGTCATTGCAGGGCCTCATGAAGGAAAACGACAGCGGCGCCGTTCGCCCGGTCAGGGCGGCAGCTGGCGCAGCTGCAAGACCTGTAAACCATTGCGCCGGCGCCAATCAAGGCAGTGATCCCGCCCGGGACGTCAGGCGATTTCATGCGGAGGCCAGGCTTCTTGTTGCGGCAGCGCATCGAAGAATTCATGCCAGTCCGCCTTCGAGGTCGTTTTCGCAGCAGGCGGTTTCTGAAAAAAACCGCTTTCAGCCCGTCGCGCCGGCGCCAGCCTGCACACGCCAGGGCGGATTCTTCCTGTTTTCGCCGGCATGGTAGAGGCAGATGACGTTTCCGGTCGGGTCGGTCAAACGCGCTTCGCGCCACAGCCAGCGCTCGTCGGTGGGCAGCTTGTCGAACTGGAAGCCGAGGCCGACGAGACCCTGCACCTGCACATCAAGATCGTCGCATTCGAAATAGACGACCACCTCGTTCGGCGCGGAAGGCTGATCGATCAGATGGACGGAGAACGTCGCGTCGCCGGACGGACATTCGAACCGGGCGTAATGCGGCGAGTGCACGATCAATGTGAAACCCATTCGGGTATAGAACGCCACCGCTTCTTCGATATCGACGGCGGGCAGCGTCACCTGGTTCAGATTCATGGCGGCGGTCCTGATTCGAGAGTGGAACGGCAGCGCGACCCGGCGAGCGGGAACGTGTCGCCCACGCGCGGCGAAGCCCCATCCGGTTGCATGCCGGCGTCCATTGCAGCGCATCATCTCAGGCGAGACCGGCTTCGAGGCTGGACTGATCGAAACGACCACGGATCACGCCAGGTCCGACAAGGCGACGGCTGCCGATGACGACGCCAGCCCTGGCGTCGGCGGCAACTGAAGCGAGCCAGGTGGGCCGTGCACTATGGACAGCCGACATTCGCCGGCGTCGATCGCAAGGAGGCCAGCCAGTCCTCGGCTTCCGCCGGGTGACGGAAGACCACCCAGTGCAAGCCTGGATAGGTATCGCCTTTGCGCAGGGCGGTGAGTTCACGGCGGCGGCGACGGTGGGTCGTGATCACCCAGAGCAGGATCGAGTCACGCGACAGGAATGCTTTGCGGAACGACTCGCGGTTGCCGTGCCACAGCGGCTCACGCGACACACATCGCTTCAAGGTTCGGACCAGCGCGCGCCAGAACACGCGCGGGAATGCGTAGTCGAGCCAGATGACCGTCGTGGCACGTGGCCACAGCAGGTCGCGGATGGATCCGTAATTGCCGTCGGCGATCCAGCATTCACCGGCCGTGGCTTCAAGCGTCAGGCGGCGGAACTCCGCAGACGGCTTCGCCTGCCAGTCGAGCCCCCAGTACAGGGCGTCCAGTTCGATCCGGGGGCTTCCCAGGACATCTGCCAACTCGCGGGAAAGGGTGCTCTTGCCAGCGCAACTCGTCCCGACCACCGCCAGGCGCTGCAACTCGCCCGCTTCGCTCACCGGCGATGTCATCGCTGCAGTGGGGTTAATGCGGTGATGCGTTGACCAGCCGGTTCCGCCGCCACACGCATCCGGCGCTCAACCCCATAGTCCGAAGACCAGACCGAACAGCAGGAACTGCGCGACGTGGTAGCCGCCATCGATCAGCCACAGCTTGAAGGATCGCTGGGCAAACTGGTAATTGATTCCGAAGCTGGCTGCGACCAGTCCGAAGCCGACGATCGCGCCCAGTTCCAGTGCCCGCTCCAGGCCCGGCGCAGGGCCGGCGAGAAAGCCGAAGCAGCCGGCCGCAAGCAGTGAGAACGCGAAGCTGATACCGAACACCTTCGCCGGATGCCCCGCTCCGGCCGGACTGCCGTTTTCGGCATTCCACACCTTGCCGAACAGCATCGGCGAGTACCAGAGCCCACCGACAATGAAGCTCGATACCGCGGCCAGCAACACTATCCAGATGTTCATCGGGTCCTCCTTTTCTGACCGGACACGTTCGAGGCGCGGGCAGCGCCGGCAATCGGCCGGCGATGGCCGTAAAAACGTCCGGACCCGCCCGACGACCCCGATCCGCGCAGGTGGAACGCTGCGGCCAAGGCCGGTGTATGAGCGCAGGTCACGCCACGCGATCGCGATGTTATACCTCTGCGCGCCACACGCCAGAGCCAGATCTCCCTCCAACCCTGCAGTTTCCCTGCGGAACCCAGGGAAGCTGTCAGCCGGACGCGGATTGCGCGCCCACCATGCATTGGGCGTGGAATGCACCCTGCAGTCCGGGTCCGGGTGTCCGGTGGATGAGTCCGGCACTGCATGCGCTGCAACTGGATCCCCGCCT
>CAZYHP010000089.1:0-12546 GCA_964647135.1 uncultured Rhodanobacteraceae bacterium | reverse complement strand
GTCTTGAAGCGTATGAAGATGGGCTCCCCTGCCACGGGCGCTTGCGGGTTGATCGACGGCGGGCCGATGTAGATGGTGGGGGATCGTCTGCCAAGGCCGGGATCGCGGCGCTCAGCAACAGGGCCATCAAGGCAACGCGCAACCATGTCATGATTGATTTCCGATTGCTTGAGACGGGCCAACGCACCCGCGAAGGTATCGGATGTCCACTTGGCGACGCACCAGGTCCTATGGCCCGTATCGATTCGCCGGAACCATTGAAATCGGTCTCTCGATGCTCAACCATCGCCTGCGATGCTGCGCCACCAGCCGTTCGACTTGGGACCAGGCTGATGGAAAACTGACTGCACGGAAAGTGGGCGTCTTGTGTCGTCTACAAGGGTGGTCATCGAGCTTTCCCGCATGATGCCCGTATCGTTCGGACTGTCGAAAATGGCCACACCAGGTCCAACTTTGAGACGCCCGAGGACAGGGTCTGCTACCTCGTAGGCTCGCGCCAGCCGTGAAGGCGGCACGAATGGATCGCGTACTACCACGAGATCGTGGACGTGACCGATCCTGCCCGACAATCAATCCCGGCGCGGGGTCAGGCGCGACAGGATCAGCACGAACTGGGCGACCAGCAGCGCCGCCACGCCGTTGTGCGCGGTCGCCACCGGCAGGGGCAGACCGAGCCAGACGTTGCCGATGCCCAGCGCGACCTGCACCACCAGCAGCGCGGCCAGCACCAGCGCCGGCCCACGCATGCCGCGCACGCGGAACAGTGCCGCCACCACAATCAGCACCGCCGCCACCGTGACCATCGCGCCGATGCGGTGGCTGAGCTGGATCGCCGTGCGCGCCGGCGCATCCAGGATGCCGCCCTCGTAGTCGACACCGATGCCGCGCCAGAGCACGAAGGCCTCGCGGAAGTCGGTGGCCGGCCACCACTGACCCAGGCATTGCGGGAAATCCAGCCCACAGGACAGCGCCGCGTAGTTGGCGCTGGTCCAGCCGCCCAGCGCGATCTGCGCGATCAGCACCACCAGGCCCAGCCACACCCACGGTCGCAACCAGCCCGCGCCGGAGAGCACCCTGGGCGCGACACGACTGCGTTCGGCGGCCCAGACCAGCAGGGCGAACACGGCCAGGCCGCCGAGCAGATGGCCCATGACGACGATCGGTTTCAGTTTCCAGGTTACGGTCCACATGCCGAGCATGGCCTGGAACATGATCAGCGACAGCAGCACGGCGCTGTACCGCGCCCAGGGCGGCACGCTGTGCCGTCCGCTGTAGAGGGCCAGTGCCAGCGGCGTGCCGAGGGCGAGCACCGAGGCCAGCACCGACGCCGTGTAGTGGCCGGCGATGTAGAGGAAGGTGCCAGAGGCCGCTGCAACGGCGGCGACGAGCACGCCGTAGCGACGCAGCGGCACACGCCAGTTGGCCCGCAGCGCGAGCACGAGCACCAGCGCCCCGAGCGTGGCGGCGAAGTGGCGATGCACCTGTTCACGCCAGGCCTTGTGCTTTTCCACCGGTCGCTCCGGGAAGGCCTCGTTGGCGGCGGCGATGTCGTGTTCGTGGTGCGGCCAGGCGGCCTTGCCGTAGCAGGTCGGCCAGTCCGGGCAGCCGAGGCCGGCGTCGGACAGGCGCACGAAAGCACCCAGCACGATCACCACGAACACCAGCAGCACGGCGGCGCGGGCGACGTTGCGGAACAGGGAATCGGTCATGGTCTCGGCTCCTGCCGCGTTACTTGATCAGCCGACCGAGGTCGCGGCGGATCAGCCGCGCCTCGAGTCCGGGCGGGAATTCGAGCATCAGGAAGGCCTTGTCGTCGATCAGCAACCCGCTCCAGTCCGCCTGCGCGGCGAATCGCGGCGATGCTTCAAACAGACGTTCGACGCTGGCCTCGTCGAGGACGTTGAGGACCTCCGGGAGTTCCGGCATCAGCGCCGGCGCGACCAGCGTGATCAGCAGGCGCGGTGCATGCCGGTTCAGGCTGTAGCGCACGCGATAGAGTTCGTCGAGGCGCTTCATGCAGCCCTCGTCACAGACCGCGGGCAGCCGGACGACAAGCGTGAAGCGGTGGTCGGGATTCACCAGCGTGAGGACGTTGCCGCGGCGATTGCGCAGTTCGATTTCACCGAGCGCTTCCGGCGGTTGCACCAGCTCGCCGTTGTTGCGCGTTGCCGTCGGATGCCACCCCAGCCGGTTGAGCACGAAGGCGACGATGAACGGGGTCAGGAACAGGGCCGCGACAGCGATCATCGTGGTGCGGCTGATACGTTTGCGATTCATGGCTGCCTCGAGCGCGGGCGGGGGCGTCGATGCACGACGAGAAAGACGACGACGATGGCGATGGCCAGTGACCACCATTGCCAGGCATAGGCGCGATGCCGCTCCGGCGGCATCGACATCATCGGATGCCAGGTCTGCTGCAAGGCCGAGCCTACCGCCGGCTGTGCGCGCAGGACGCGCGGATCCAGGTCGACACGCAGATCGGCGGCGATCTCGTCGAGCGCGAAATATGGCATCAGCTTCGGATAGTCGCTGGCCTCGTTCCAGGCGCGACCCAGGCGCAGGCCATGGGCGGTGGGCGGAGTGAGCATGCCGGTCAACTCGACTTCGCCGACCGGCAGCGCCTCAAGAGCCGGCGCCACGCGTTGCGCGCCGCCGTAAGGCAACCAGCCCAGCGACACCAGCAGCACGCGGTCGGCAGCGACGCGCAATGGCGCGTAGACCTCGACACCGAGCCGGGCGTCGCGGACCTGGTTGTCGAGCAGATAGCGCTGCGCCAGCCATTCCCCGCGAACGATCACCGCGTCGTAACCGCGGCTTCTGTTCCAGTCGGCATCCGTCACCGGGCGGGCAGGCAATGACAGCGAGGCCTGCCAGGCGTCGCGCTCCTGCTCCTTCAGCTGCGCCTTGCCGTATTGCCAGCGCCCGGCGCAGATGAACAGCACGAGTCCGACAGCCAGCAATGCGCAGGCGAGCAGGGACGGTCGACGGAGCAGGGCCATCAGCGGGCAGCCAGCGTCGCGCGGCTATACTTCGCGCGTCTGGACACGGCACGACACCATGAGCCCCATCGCAACCCGATTGATCGTCATCGCCTTCTTCATCGCGATCGTCTACAACCTCGGTACCGCGCTGTACTACATGATGAAGGACAAGGGCGAAGGCAAGCGCATGGCCTGGGCGCTGACGCGCCGTGTTGCCCTGTCAGTGCTGCTGATCGGCCTGGTCGCACTGGGCATGTGGACCGGCATCATCAAGCCGCACGGCATTTACGGTTGAACCCGATCAGACCCGGGTGACGGCTCCCGCCGCAGTCGACCGCGGACACCCGGTCCGCGGCCATTCAATCCTGGGAGCGACGTTGCTGCCGCTGATGTGCGCTCAGAGCACGTAGACGAAGAGGAACAGCGCCAGCCACACGACGTCGACGAAGTGCCAGTACCAGGCCACCGCTTCGAAACCGAAGTGGTCGTCCCTGGTGAAGTGGCCCTTCAGGCAGCGGAACCAGATCACCGCCAGCATGATGGTGCCGAGCGTGACGTGCAGGCCGTGGAAGCCGGTCAGCATGAAGAACGTCGAGCCATACACGCCGGAACCCAGGGTCAGATTCAGGTCGCGATAGGCGTGGATGTATTCCTCGGCCTGGTAGAACAGGAAGACGCAGCCGAGCAGGACGGTGACGCCCAGCCAGATCAGCAGCTGTGCACGGTTGCCCGCCTTCAACGCGTGATGGGCGATGGTCAGCGTCACGCCGGAGGTCAGCAGGATCAGCGTATTGACCAGCGGGACGCTCCAGGCCGGAATCAGGCCGAATTCGCCACCGATGGCACCCGGGCCATTGGACGGCCAGGCCGCCTCGTAGCCCTGCCACAGGAAGGCGTTCGTCGACACGCCGTCGCCTTCGCCACCCAGCCAGGGCACCGACAGCATGCGTGCATAGAACAGCGCACCGAAGAACGCGGCGAAGAACATGACCTCGGAGAAGATGAACCAGATCATCCCCATGCGGAACGAGGTGCCGACCTGGCGGTTGTAGAAACCGCGCACGCTTTCACTGATCACGTTGCCGAACCAGCCGAAGAACATGACCAGCATGATCGCAAGGCCGGCGAGCGTCATCGGCAGGCCCAGCGTGCGATTGCCGTTCATCAGGTTGGCGAAGCCGCCGACCAGCAGGAACAGGCCGACCGAGCCGACCAGCGGCCACTTGCTGCCGTGCGGGACGTAATAGATGTTCGGATCGGGCGCGTGGTTCGCCATGGGATCAACCTCGGGTTGCGTCGATGGACCCGGTCGCTTCGGCCAGGCGGGCCTGTTCGCGGCGGGTGGCGTGCTCGTTGTTGTAGAAGGCGTAGGACAGCGTCATCGTCCTGACTTCGCCGGGCAGATCCGGCGAAATGAAGAAGCGCACCGGCATGCGCCGGGTTTCGCCGGGTTCGAACAGCTGCTCGGTGAAGCAGAAGCATTCGGTCTTGTTGAAGTACGGCAGTCCGCGCTTCGGCGCCACGTCCGGCACCGCCTGCGCGACCAGCGTTTCGCCGGTCAGGTTGGTGGCGGTGTACCACGCCTCCAGCACCTGGCCCGGATGCACTTCCATCTCGACCTGGTCGGGCACGAAACGCCATTCGGTTTCGTTGTGGATGCTGGCGTCGAACTGCACCTTCACGGTCCGCGACAGGTCCACCTCGAGCGCGCCGACACCTTCGACGCCGACGGCGCCGCCGTCGTTCATGCGGATGCCGAACACCTGCTCGCAGGCGATCCGGTACAGCGGCACCATGGCGAAGCAGAACGCGAAGGCGCCCGCCGTGACCAGCGCCGCCTTGCCGAGCAGGCGCCGGTTCTCGCTGCCGCGGGTACCCGTGTGTGGCGTGTTCATGCGTTGACCACCCCGCGCAGGATGAAGCCGGCGTAGACGGCCAATGCGATCAGCACCAGCACCGTGACGGTGATGCGCACGCCGCGGCGGGAGTCCTTGCCGGCCATCGTCCTGCTGCCCATCTTCTTCAGTGCGAGACGTCGCCGTGCGCGAGCACGCGGTCGTCGATCACCGGCGGCGTGGTGAAGGTGTGGTGCGGCGCCGGCGACGGCACCGTCCACTCCAGACCCTTGGCGCCTTCCCAGACCTGGGCGGTGGCCCGCGGGCCGTGGCCACGGGCGGACTTGATGACGATCCAGGCGAACAGCAGCTGGCTCAGGCCGAAACCGAAGCCACCGATCGACGACCACATGTTGAAGTCGGAGAAGGCGATGTTGTAATCCGGGATGCGGCGCGGCATGCCGGCCAGGCCCAGGAAGTGCTGCGGGAAGAACAGCAGGTTCACGAAGAACGTGCTGAGCCAGAAGTGCCACTTGCCGAGCGTCTCGTTGTACATGACGCCCGTCCACTTCGGCAGCCAGTAGTAGGCCGCGGCCATGATCGAGAACACCGCGCCGGTGACCAGCACGTAATGGAAGTGGGCGACCACGAAGTAGGTGTCGTGGTACTGGAAGTCGGCCGGGACGATGGCCAGCATCAGCCCGGAGAAACCACCGATGGAGAACATGACCACGAAGCCGAGCGCGAACAGCATCGGCGTCTCGAAGGTCATCGCGCCCTTCCACATGGTCGACACCCAGTTGAACACCTTCACGCCGGTCGGGATGGCGATCAGCATGGTCGCGTACATGAAGAACAGCTCACCACCCAGCGGCATGCCGACGGTGAACATGTGGTGGGCCCAGACGATGAACGACAGGAAGGCGATCGAAGCGGTCGCGTACACCATGGCCTGGTAGCCGAACAGCGGCTTGCGCGAGAACGTCGGGATGATCTCGGAGACCACGCCGAACGCCGGCAGGATCATGATGTAGACCTCGGGATGACCGAAGAACCAGAAGATGTGCTGGTACATCACCGGGTCACCGCCACCGGCGGCATTGAAGAAACTGGTCAGGAAGAACTTGTCCGTCAGCAGCATGGTGACGGCACCGGCGAGCACCGGCATCACCGCGATCAGCAGGAACGCGGTGATCAGCCAGGTCCAGACGAACACCGGCATCTTCAGCAGGTCCATGCCCGGCGCGCGCAGGTTGAGGATGGTGGCGATGATGTTGATCGCGCCCATGATCGAGCTGATGCCCATCATGTGGATGGCGAAGATCACGAACGGCATGCTGTTGCCGCCCTGCAGGCTCAGCGGCGGGTACAGGGTCCAGCCACCGGCGGGGCCACCGCCGTCCATGAACAGGGTCGACAGCAGCATCAGGAAGGCAAACGGCAGGATCCAGAACGACCAGTTGTTCATGCGCGGCAGCGCCATGTCCGGCGCGCCGATCATCAGCGGGATCATCCAGTTGCCGAGGCCGACGAAGGCCGGCATGACCGCGCCGAAAATCATGACCAGGGCATGCACCGTGGTCATCTGGTTGAAGAATTCCGGATTGACGATCTGCATCCCGGGCATGAACAGCTCGGCGCGGACGATCAATGCCATCGAGCCGCCAATGAAGAACATCAGCAGCGAGAACAGCAGGTACAGCGTGCCGATGTCCTTGTGGTTGGTTCCAAAGAACCAGCGATCGACAAAGCCGGGCTTGTGGTCGTGATCGTCGTGGTGGGCGGCGTGCGTGGCCATGGCTTACCTTCGATTCGTATGGGTTACTGCGCCACGGCGAGCGCGTCGCCGGTGGCCGGTACGGTGGCGGCAGTGGTCGCGGCCTTCGCCTCGGCATCCTTCTGCGCCAGCCAGGTGTCGAACTCGGCGCGGGAAACGGCTTCGACGACGATCGGCATGAAGCCGTGGTCCTTGCCGCACAGCTCCGCGCACTGGCCGCGGTAGGTACCCGGGGTGTCGATGCGCGTCCAGGCCTCGTTGATGAAGCCCGGGATGGCGTCCTGCTTCCAGCCCAGCACCGGCACCCACCAGGCGTGGATGACGTCGTTGGCGGTGATCACGAAGCGCACCTTGGTGCCGGTCGGCAGCACCAGCGGGTTGTCGACGTTGAGCAGGTAGGTGTTCTGGTCACCGGTGCGGACGTCGGCCGGGTTCATGCCCGATCCCAGCATGCGCGTGCGATCGGAGTCACGGTCCAGCTTGGAAACGAAGTTGACGTCGGTACCGACGTACTCGTAGCGCCACAGCCACTGGTAACCGGTGATCTTGACGGTCAGTTCGGCATCATCGGTGTCCGCCATGTGGATCAGCGTGGTCGTCGCTGGCCAGGCCATGGCGACCAGGATCAGCACCGGAATCACGGTCCAGATGACTTCCGCCACCGTGTTGTGGCTCCACTTGGCGGGCACGGCGCCCTTGGACTTGCGGAACTTGAAGATCGCATAGCCCATGGCGCCGAACACGATCGCGCCAATGACCACGCAGACCCACAGGATCAACATGTGGATGTCATAGACCATGCGACTGGTCTCGGTGACACCCGGGCTCATGTTGAGCTGCCAGGGCTCGGGGTTGGCCTGGGCCTGCACCGCCGTCAGGGCCAGGATGGCCAGGGCTGCCAGCACGCGTCGTGGGGTCATCGCTTCACCTTAGATTCGCATCATGTCCGCATCGGTCCGGCGGCCGCCCGGTCCGGTGTCCCGTCGCGATTTCCGCGCCGATCCTGGCCGTACGTTGCAGCGACGCCGGACGGGCGGGAAAGGAGGCTGTTCCTGACCCGACCCTGCCACACCATCGCCACGGACGCTCTCGCACCCGCAAGTCCTTCTGTTTCAAAGCAAAACGGACCTTGGGCGCGTGCGGGTCGTTTCCGTCCCCACGCCCGAAGGCCGCGCTCCGCCTTAAACGACGCAATTCTAGGCTTTAGCCATGCCACTGGCAAACCGCAGCCCGCTTTGCGGCGGCGGACTGGCGGCCGATGAGCCGAACCGTCCAGTTCCTGCGCCGGAGGACAAGGAGCCCGCGCCGTTGCGGGAGTGCTGCGGAGGACCCGCCCATGCCTCGTCGATCTCGCCGTCCCACCCTTGTGCCTGCCCCCTTCCTTCGTGCCGCTGTCCTGTTGCTGCTTGCCGGTGTCATGCCCCTGCACGCCGCCGACGGCGTTCGGCCCGGTCGCTGCGCAGCCGCCCACGCAGCGGGCGCCACGGCCGACGCGCCGCCGCTGACCTTTCGCGGCACGCGCCAGCAGGTCGGCGAGAAGGTGGCCATCACCGCCGTCGAGACCATGCATCCGTATCGCCTCGGTCGCGGCAGCGTGCGCGTCGAGGAGATCCACGTCCCGGGCGCCAGCTACGTCGCACCGTATTTTTCCCGCTTCGATCTGGCACCCGGCGACCACGTCATCGTGCGATCACCGTCCGGTGACCGCGCCTGGCGCTATGAAGGGGAGGGCAAACCCGGACTCGGCCGAAGTGCCGGCTTCTGGGGTATCCATATTCCCGGTGAGCGCCTGGTCATCGAGCTGCACGGCGCCGGACGGGGCGAGGGCTGGGGTTACCGGATCGATACCGTGGCGCGCGGCCTGCCGATTGGCCGTGATGTCCCCAACCCCATCTGTGGTGAGGATGACAAGGAAAACGCGCGCTGCTACGCGCAGACGCACCCCGTGCACTACCAGCAGTCGCGCGCCGTCGCCCGCCTGCTGGTGGCGGGGACGTCGCTGTGCACGGGCTGGTTGATCGGGTCCGAGGGACACCTGATGACCAACGGCCATTGCATCGAATCGGCGGAGGAGGCGGCCAATACCGATTACGAATTCATGGCGGAAGGGGCCTGCGCACAGACCTGCGGAACGCTGCAGTGCCCTGGCCGGATCGTCAGCACCTCCGGCACCCTGGTCCGCCGCAACTATCCCGACCTGGACTACGCACTGGTACGCCTGGACCACAATCCGGGGCCCCAGTATGGCTACCTCAAGTTGCGCGCTTCGCCACCGTCAGTCGGCGAACAGGTCTACCTGCCACAGCATCCGGGCGGCTGGGGCAAGCAGGTGGCGCTGTTTTCCAGCCATCCGCTGGACGGCAGCGGCCTGCCGCAGCTGCACGACGTGTGGCCGGACGTGGTGCGCTTCCTCGCCGACATCAACTATGGAACCTCGGGCTCACCGGTGCTCGACCATTCGCAGCATTGTGTGGTCGCCCTGCAGTTCGGGACGCTGGGCTGCGAGGACACCGGCGACATTGTCGGCAACGTCGGCATGCGTTCGGACCGCATCATTGCCGATCTCGGTGCACTGCTGCCCGCCGATGCCGTTGCGCAGGGCGCGCAGTGTCGTATCCGGACGCACCTGTTTGCCGACGGATTCGATTGAGCGCGGCGGACCGGGAAGCCGGCCGCCGCACCGATGCCGCATCGGGTCCTACTTGTTCATCTCGGCCAGCGCGCCCTGGCACAGGCCGCCCTTGGGATCATTGCGGCAGGCTTCGCGCAGGCCTTCGCAGGCGGCCTTGCCCATCGATCGCGTCATGTCGACCATTGCGGCCGCACCGGCACCACCGTCGCGGGTGAGATCGGCCACGCCTTTCTCGATCTGGTCGATACACGCCGAATAAGCCCGGTCGGCCTCACTGCCACAGGCGGTGAGTGCGAAGGCGACGACGGCCAGTGCGGCGATTCGACGCAGGTGGTGCAGGATCATGGGGACCTCCCTTTGCTGGAAGGCCGCAGTATGCGCGCAAGCGCGCCGCTCGTCAGGCCTGGCCTGGGCGCTCGAAACGGCTGCCGCCCATGCAGCGCGGCGAATCCGGCGCGCCACCCTGCTGCTGTGCCCACTCTTCCGGCGTGAAGGTGTGCAAGGCCAACGCATGGAAGCGTTGCATCAAGTCGCCCAGCGTCGCGTACACGCGCTGGTGGCGCTGTACCGCGCGCAGTCCGTCGAAGGCAGCGCTGACCACGACCGCCTTGTAATGCGTCTGCTTACCGCGGCTGTGCAGATGGCTTTCGTCGATCACCGACAGGTGTGCCGGTTGCAGCGCGGACAGCGCGGCGTGGATCTGCTGGTGCATCGGTTCCATGGGCTACTCGGCTTCCAGGCGCGGGTGCGCCTTCGATTTGCCGCGATGATATCGGTCGCGGCGACGCCGGCGCTGAATGGGGGTTCACGCCACCTCGCCGGCGGCATGGCCCGACGCCCAGGCCCACTGGAAGTTGTAACCGCCCAGCCAGCCGGTAACGTCCAGCACCTCGCCGATGAAGTACAGGCCAGGCACCCGGTTCGACATCATCGTCCGTGAGGAGAGGCTGCGCGTGTCGACACCGCCCAGGGTGACCTCGGCGGTGCGGTAGCCTTCGGTACCGCTGGCAACGACGGGCCAGGCCGACAGCACCGCGGTGATGTCCAGCAGTTGAGCCGGCGTGTACTGGCGCATTGGCCGGCTGTCCAGCCAGACCTCGCACAGCCGCTGCGCCAGCCGCCGTGGCAGCTGATCGGCGAGTACGGTCTTGAGTTCGGTCGAACCGCGCTCCGCCTGTTGGCGCTGCAACCAGCCGTGCGCGTCCTCGCCGGGCATCAGGTCCAGGCTCAGCGTGTCGCCCGGCTGCCAATAGGAGGAGATCTGCAGGATGGCCGGGCCACTCAGGCCGCGGTGCGTGATCAGCATGCGATTGCGGAAGCTGGCACCGTTGCACTGCGCGTCGACATCCAGGGCAACGCCTGACAGGTCGTTGATGCGCTCCAGGTGCTTGCCGGACAGCGTCAGCGGTACCAGTCCGGCGCGGGTGGGCAACACCTCGTGTCCGAACTGCCGCGCCACGGCGTATCCGAAACCGGTGGCGCCCATCGTTGGAATCGACAGGCCGCCGGTGGCGATGACCAGCGATGCGCAGGCCAGCCGCCCGAGTGCCGTCGCCAGCACGAAGCCACCGTCGTCGAGCCGCTCGATGCGTTCGACGCGGCAGTGCGTGCGCACCTGCGCCTGCACCGCGTCCGCCTCATCGAGCAGCATGCGCACGATCTGCTTCGACGAGTCGTCGCAGAACAGCTGTCCCAGTTCCTTCTCGTGCCAGCCGATGCCATGGCGATCGACCAGCGCGATGAAATCCGGAGGCGTGTAGCGGGCCAGTGCGGACTTGCAGAAATGCGGATTGGCGGAGAGATACTGCGCCGGCGTGGTGCCGGTGTTGGTGAAGTTGCAGCGCCCACCACCGGACATCAGGATCTTCTTGCCGACCTTGTTGGCGTGGTCGAGCACCAGCACGCGCCGACCGCGCGTACCGGCGGTGATCGCGCACATCAGGCCGGCGGCACCGGCACCGATGACGATGACATCCCAGTCGACCGCCAAGGCGGTCGGTGGTGCGCCCGTGTGCGGTTTGGCGATCTCGCGGCTCATCGGCGTAGGGGCTCCCCCGCTGCACGCAGGTCATCCAGCAGCGCGCGCGCCGACCACGGCCGGCGAACCTGTTCGGCTTCATGCACACGCTGCAACAAGCGCGCATTAACGGGCGCAGCAACGCCGTGACGCCGACCCATCTCGACAATCTCGCCCTGGATCCAGTCGACCTCGGTTGCGCGGCCCACCTGCAGGTCCTCCCACATCGACGAACGCGCCTGCGGATCGATGCGCAGCATCCGCGCCGCCAGCCGCGTGAACAACGCATCCGGCAGGCGCAGCAGCGCCGGCAACCAGGCCGGCGGCAATGGCGTGACACGCGCCGGCACCACGCCGGCGGCGCGATACACGCGCAGCGCCTCGGCCTGTGCCAGCGCCAGGCAACGTCGCCAGTCGCGCTGCGAGAGCTCCGCCCGCAAGGGCATGTCCGACAAGGCGTTGATCGCGTTGTTGAGGTTGAGCAGCAGCTTGCCGGCCTGCACCGCCGCGATGTCGCCACGCAACTGCAAGGGCAGGCCCGCTGCCGCGAAGATCGGCAGGAACGGCTGCAGCTGTGGATGCATTTCGACCATCAGCTGTCCGGAGGAACCCTGGTGCAAGTGGCCAGGTCCCAGCCGCACGACGTTGTACGGCACCATGCCGGCCAGGACCGTGCACTGCGGCAGGGCTTCTGCGAGACACTGCGCGTTGCGCAAACCGTTCTGGAAGCTGATGACCACCGTACCGGGACGAACATGCGCATGCAGGTCGCGCGCCGCCTGCGCGGTCGCCGCCGACTTCACCGTCACCAGCACCAGGTCGGCCGCACTGGCCGCGGCCGCCGAAGTGGCGACATCGACATCGCCCGCAGCGAGCTGACGCTGCCAGCCATCGAACGCCGTGAGCTTCAGTCCGTGCTTGGCGATGTCCTGCGCGACGCCTGGACGCGCGATCAGATGCAATGCCGCATGGCCGGCAAGTCGCCCACCCAGCCATCCGCCGACGCTGCCGGCACCCAGAATCGCGATCCGGGACGGCGTGCGCGTGGCGTCACCCGCCATGATGGGGATCCGTCGCGCAGGCATTGCTCGCCCGTCTCCCGGAACGTGGACCGGCGGCGGCGCCGCCGGGTGCAGGTGTGCTGTACATGACGGCCATTGTCGCCCGCGCACCGCCGCCCTGCGAACCACCGCACCCGACCCACCATCGCGGCCCGCGGCGGCCGGCCTCGCATTCACCTGTTTCGGGCAAGTTCCCTGGTTCCCGGGACCTCGCGCAAATGCCTCGCCGCCTGCAGGGCAAGG
>CAZYHP010000088.1:0-12584 GCA_964647135.1 uncultured Rhodanobacteraceae bacterium | reverse complement strand
ATTGGCATTCGATTCTATGCATGGGCCGGAGGGGATGTCCACGCCGATGTAGATCACCGCGCGCCACATCGCGAAACGCGCGCCCAGGCGCGCATATTCCTCAAGACGGGAACGCAGGCCGTCGAGCCCTTCGGTGATCAGCTCGCCGGCACATCCGGCCAGCGCCACCGTTCCCTTGTCGACCTTGATGCCCGGCAGGATGCCGGCATCGGCCATCACCTTGGTGAACGGCACGCCGTCACGGGTGGACTGGCGCAGGGTCTCGTCGTAGAGGATGGCGCCGGAAATGTGCTGGCCGAGCTGCGGGGTTGTCAGCAGCATTTCACGGTAGGCGCGACGGTTCTCTTCGGTGCACTCGACGCCGACCGACTCGAAACGCTTCTTGATGGTGGCATTGGATTCATCGATGGCGATGATGCCCTTGCCGGGCGCAACCATGGCCTGGGCAATGTCTTCGAGATCTTCGATGCTCATGTCTGCAACTCCTGACAGATATGTGCCGGTCACGCAGGCGTCCGGCATGGCCGCCCAGTATAGCCCGGCTGCGCCGGAAGGACCCGCCATCACGACCAATGGCACTTGTCGCTGCCCATGGCGACCCGGACCATTTGCAGCAGTGCCGACGTGGCGACTCCGGGTCGCGCGCCAGTGCCTACGTACGGCCTGCAGCTGCCAGCCGTGGCCCCTCCACCCGTCCCGAACTCCTGCCCATGACGGCCGCACGGCTCCCAGTCTTCCTGGCGCACTTCGTGCCTTTGCTGGCCGCCCTCGCCCCCCCGGCGATCGGGCTGGCCTCCGACCTGAAGCTGGATGGCGTGCCCGACGAGGCGATCTGGCAACAGGCCCAGGTCTTCGACGAATTCCGCGTCACCAACCCGTTCACGCTGGCGACACCGACGCACCGCACCACGGCCCGACTGCTGGCGCTGCCGGAGGGGCTGGCCGTTGCATTCGTCTGCGAACAGCCACCCGGCACCCCGCGCGTGAAGCCGCGCGCCAACCGCGACGGCAGCAGCAACGCCGACCGCGTCAACTTCGCGGTCGATCTCGACGGCGATGGCCGCCTCGCCTACAACTTCATGGTGACCCTCGGCAACGCCATCGGCGACGAGGTGATCACCAACGAGAACCAGTACAACGCCGACTGGGACGGCGTCTGGCGCCACGCGCTCCACGAAGGCGAAAACCAGTGGTCGGTGGAAATGCTCATTCCCTGGAGCGTCGCGGCGATGCGCGAAGGCGACAGCCCGGAGCGCAGCATCGGCGTCTATTTCGACCGCGTGATCGCCTCGCGCAATGAACGCAGCGGCGCGCCGCACGCCAGCTACATGCGGCCACGCTTCGTCTCCGAATTCGCGCGCGTGCAGGTTCCCCGTCACCGCGGTGGCGGCCTGCTTTCGATCGTGCCCTATGCGTCGGCCCAGTACGACCTGCTACACGACCGCGCCGACGGACGCGCCGGTCTCGATCTCTTCTGGAAGCCGTCCGGTCGTTTCCAGCTCAGTGCGGCGCTCAATCCCGACTTCGGGCAGGTGGAAGCCGACGACCTCGTCGTGAACTTCGACGCCATCGAAGTGTTCTTCTCCGACAAACGGCCGTTCTTCACCGAGAACCAGGGCATCTTCAACGTCACCACCCCGGACAGTGGTCGCCTGGTCTACACGCGACGGATTGGCGGTGGTCGCGACGATGGCGAAGGCGCTGCCGACATCGATGCCGCCATCAAGGTCAACGGCAGCGCCGGCGGTTTCGACTACGGCACCCTGGTGGCAGTCGAGTCCGACTATGCCGATGACATCGGCCGTGCATTCTTCGTACAGCGACTGGTGCGCAATCTCGGCACTGCGACGCTGGGCTATCTCGGCACCTGGACGGATCGCCCCTGGCTGGAGCGCGAGGCCCAGGTGCATGCCGTGGATGCAATCTGGCGACCCTCGGCCCGATGGCTGGTGTCCGGGCAGGTGCTTGGCAGCTTCATCGACCAGCGTGGCGAGTCGCGCAACGGCAGCGGCGCCTGGTTTCGCGCCTTCTACACACCCGAGCAGCGCTTCCAGCACGAGTTGGAGATGACGCATTTCGACCGCCGCCTGGACTTCAACGACGTCGGCTATCAGCGGCGCGGCAACTTCAACGAGCTGGAATGGACCAGTATCTTCCGGCAGACCGGATTCGACAGCAATGACTGGCGTCGCAGCACCACGTGGGCGGTCGAGCCGCAGGTGCGCTACAACGATTCCGGGGACCGGCTGCCTCCGGAATTGCTGCTGACGGCGAACACATCGCTCAGCGAAGGCGGCACCTTCTACAGCGAAATGCTCTATGCCTGGCGCGGCTACGATGACCTGATCTCGCGCGGCCACGGCAAGGTCGCGATGGAGCCGCGCCTGCGAAGTTTCTACAACTACTACGAATCACCGCGCGTCGGCCGCTGGCTGTGGTTCGCCGGTCTCTACATGACCCAGGAGGGCAATGACGGCTATGCCATCCAGCCGGAGCTCATCGCCCGCTACTTCATCCGCGACAACCTCAATGTGCGACTGCTGTTCTTCCCGCGCTGGTCGCAGGACTGGCTGATCTGGCGCGAGGACACGCTGTTTGCCAGTTACCGTCGCAAGCAGCGCCGCCTTGACCTGGATGTCAACTGGTTCCCGGGCGGCCGCCACGAACTGCGGCTGAAGGCGCAATGGCTGGGCATCGATGCCTATGATCCCAACCCCTACCGCCTCGACGCGCGCGGCCATCTCGTCGACAGCCCTGACAGCGTGTCGCCGTTCACCAGCAACACCTTCGGTGTGCAGCTGCGTTACCGCTACGAGTTCGCGCCGCAGCGCGAGCTGTACGTCGTCTATGCACGCGGCGGCGACTCGCGCACCTTGTATGACGACGAACACGACCTTCGTCATGGCTACGACGGGATTGGCGGACTGTTCGGTGACATTCCCGACCTCCGCGACGCAGACCAGGTGCTGGTGAAACTGCGCTGGGCCTTCTGACCCATACCCTGCCTCGGCGCTTTCGGCGGCAGTGGGTGGAAGCCCGCGCCTGCAGGGGCATCCGCGCCCTGGACGGCCTGGCTGCGGTGGGGGTCTGGGCTCGTGTACAGGTGTCCGCATAGGAACACGACTTCGGCCGCGACTGGCGACGTCGCCTGGGGCCCAACCGCGTACGTCGTCACCTTGCGCTGTGCCGTAGGGCCATTCATCGCTGGCGGCACGCCGATCACCTGGACAGGAGACACCCGGTTTCGCGCACAGGCCGACAGCGGTCGCCGGAAGCGCGGCGAATCCGGCTGTGACGGCGGAGTTCCAGTCTGATTGACCGGGGTTCGACCCGGCCTTCACCTCGGCCTGGCACGACGTGGCGCAGGATCGCGTTGCGCGACCAGAGGGGTCGGCTCACGCCCGGTCACCGGCACTGCACGGCAGGCCGACCTGCGGCGCGGCTGATCCTCCAGGTTGGCAGCAGGCGCGGCCACCGCGACCGGGGGCTTCATGCGACACACCGATCTGTGCGGATGTGCGACTGTTCACTTGACGGCAATCGGACGCCCGTGTACACGGTCACTATGGCGGCATTGGCTGCCTTGCCAGGGAGACGACTCATGGGTGCTGCGCGGCGCTGCTTTGTGGCGATGGTTGTGTTCACCTGCCTGGCCAGCGCGCCGGTTTCGGCGCAGCAGGTTTACAAGTGGGTGGACGAACAGGGCCAGATCCAGTTCACCCAGACACCGCCGCCGGACCAGACCGAATTCGAAACACGCGACATGGGCACCCGCGAGGTGTCGGACGAGCGCCGCGAGTATTGCGCCGCCGTCGGTGAGCTGGCGGAGCGCCTGGCGGTCGCGGCAGCGCGCGGCGTGCCGATTACCGCCGTCAGCGAGAACCTGCGCCAGGTCGAGGTCCGCCACAAGGTCGATGTCGGCCAGGTCGCCCTGCGCGAACTGGCGAACTTCGTCTATTCCAACATCAGCCGCGGGCGCTATGACTCGACGGTCTCCGGGCGCGCCCAGGCCGCCTGCCTCAATGGCAGTTTCGGCAATCGTGGTCGCGCCGGTGCCGGTGATGACGAGGAGGAGCAAGGCGGCAGTTCATCCGGCACGGGCTGGATCAGCCGCGGCGTCGTGGTGACCAACCACCATGTGATCGAAGGGCGGCGGCGTATTTCCGTCCGATTTTCCGACGGCGACGAACGACCGGCACGCCTGCTGGCCTCATCGGCCAACGACGATGTCGCGCTGCTTGCGGTGTCGGGAACGCTGCCCGATGGCCTGCCCATCGCGCCGCATGAGGTCGGCATCGGCACGGACGTGTTCACGCTCGGCTATCCGCATACGCAGATCATGGGGCGCAACGCCAAGCTCACCTCGGGCATAGTCAATGCCACGACCGGCCTACGCGACGACCCGCGCTTCTACCAGATTTCGGCCGCCGTCCAGTCCGGCAACAGTGGCGGGCCGCTGATCAACCTCGACGGCGAGGTGATCGGCATCGTCACGGCGAAGCTGCGTGCCGACGCCGTGTATCGCGCCACCGGCGACCTGCCGCAAAACGTCAATTACGCGGTGAAAACCTATCCGGTGCTCAAGCTCATGAACGAAGCGGGCGTCAGCAGCACGAGACCAGCGCCCGTTGCCGGCTCGCTCAGCGAGCTCGCCGCGCGCTTCTCGCCGTCCATCGTCGTCGTGCTGGCAGAGTAGTCGGCGCCTTCGCGAATGGTGCGCGTTGCGCCAGCCCTTCGGCTGGCGCTTCCCCTCACGGTTGCCGTAAGACCGGTTGCACTCCGCGGTGCCGCCGCGACCAGCATCGCGTTTCAGGTTGGCTGACGCAGCGGCTCAGAGATCGCCGAGTCCCTCGGCGATGCCGCCGGGGCCGACCCGAAGCAGCTTCAATGTATTGGTGCCGCCCAGCTCGCCGGTGTGATCGCCATTGGTCACGATGACCCGGTCGCCTTCGCTGAGCAGGCCAAGTCCGTGCAGCCGACTGATCGACGCGCGGGCCGCCAGCAGCGGGTTGCCGGGCGGCGCCTGGAACTCGATGGGAAACACGTCGCGCAGCATGCGCATGCGTCGACGCGCGCCATCGTTGCGCGACAGCGCGAAGATCGGCACCTGGGTCCGGTAGCGCGACAACCATCGGGCGGTGCCGCCGGATTCGGTGAGGGCGACGATCGCCCGGACCCTGATGCGACCGGCAAGGAACATCGCCGCCATGGCGATCGCCTGGTCGGTACGCTCCAGGCTGCCGTTGGCGACGCCGAAACCCGGATCCGGCTCGAACTGGCGCTCGGCGCCGCGGCAGATGCGCGCCATGGTCGCGACAGCGCGATCGGCGTAACGTCCGACCGCCGATTCGGCGGACAGCATGACTGCATCGGTGCCGTCGATGACGGCGTTGGCCACGTCCAGCACTTCCGCGCGCGTGGGGATCGGGGCGTCGACCATCGATTGCAGCATCTGCGTCGCGGTAATCACGACGCGGCTGCGCTGCACGGCTTCGCGGATGATCTTCTTCTGCAGGCCAGGCAGTTCGGCATCGCCGATTTCGACCGCGAGGTCACCGCGCGCCACCATCACCGCGTCGGAGGCGTCGATGATCTCGCTGAGGTTCTCGATCGCCTCCGCACGTTCGATCTTGGCGACGACCGCCGCCTCGCCACCCGCGGCCGCGATCAGCGCGCGCGTGCGTTCCATGTCTTCGGCATTGCGGCAGAAGGAAACGGCGACGAAATCCAGACCCAGTTCGACCGCCAGGCGGATATCGTCCTCATCCTTCTGTGTCAATGCGCCGATGGAGAGTCCGCCACCGAGCTTGTTGAGCCCCTTGCGGTTGGACAGCACGCCATCGGTCAAGACCGTGGTGTGGATGCGGGGCCCTACGACACGTTCCACGCGCAGCGCCATCAGGCCGTCGTCCAGCAGCAGCGTATCGCCGCTGTCGACATCCCCGGGCAGGCCCAGGTAGCTGACCCCGATCCCGGACTCGTCGCCCGGCGGGGTGTCATCGCGACAGTCCAGCGTGAACGACTGTCCCGCGCGCAGGTCGACGCGGCCGCCGACGAAGGTTTCGATGCGGATCTTCGGTCCGCCAAGATCGCCAAGGATGGCGACTTCCTGACCCAGCGCCTGCGCGGCCTCGCGCACCAGGGCGCAGCGCCGGCGGTGTTCGTCGGCGTTCCCGTGCGAAAAGTTGAGGCGGGCGATATCGACCCCGGCCGACAACAGTCGCTGCATGGCCATGGGGTTGTCGCTGGCCGGCCCCAGCGTGGCGATGATCTTGGTGCGGCGCAGTTCGTCGCTCATGGCAGTCCTGTGCATTTCGGCGGCAACTTAGCACGCCGTCATGACCGCCCATAGACCGGGCTGATGGGCCCGCTCAGTCGAGGATGATGTAGAACAGGATGGCCAGGTAGTGCAACACGCTGCCGGTCAGCACTAAGGCGTGCCAGATCGCGTGCGAATACGGCAGCCGGCGCCAGACGTAGAACACGACCCCGATCGTGTAGGCGGCGCCGCCGAGCAGCAGCAGAATCACGCCGCCGCGTTCCAGTGACGCCGCCAGCGGCTTGATCGCGACGATGCCCGCCCAGCCCATCAGCAGGTAGAGCGCCACCGCCAGGCCGGTGTAGCGGCGCAGCGGCGTGAATTCGAAAACGATGCCGAATACCGCCAGGCCCCAGATCACGCAGAACAGCGTCCAGCCCACGGGACCGTCCAGGGCCAGCAGCGTGAAGGGCGTGTAGGTGCCGGCGATCAGCAGGAAGATCGCGACATGGTCGAGCTTGCGCAACACCGGCCGCGCGCGCGCCACCGGCACGCCGTGGTACAGCGTCGAGGCCGTGTAGGCGAGGATCAGCGTGGTGCCGAAGATGCTGCCGGCAACGATCTCGCGGGTGTCACCGGCACTGGCGGCGAATCCGACCAGGACAGCCAGGCCGACGATACTGGCGATGACGCCGAAGCCATGGATGATGCTGTTGGCGATTTCCTCGCGTGGGGTATAGCGGGATTCCATAACCCTCGTCCGTGTCTGTGGCACCGCAGCACGCACCGTAACGCAGCACCGTATGGATAACAACGGTTCTCATCACCATCGAGCGCACGACTGATTCCGTATTCAGTCAGCAGCCATCGCCCGTCTTCCGGGTCGATGGGTCCACGGCGAATCGTCACCGGATACGATCGTGACAGGGACCAGCGATCCGGACCGGCGACGCCGGCAAACCGCGGCGATACGGGATGCGTCGACCCGACCCGCAGGGCGAAACCTGTACTTGTTCCAGACGACGCCGGCGCAGCCGCCGCCTCTGGACAATGAGGGCGCCCCCAGGTTTGCCGGCCTACGCCCGCGTATGGATCTGGCGGAAAATCGGCGAACGTCGGCGAACGTGCGAGGAACTGGACAAGACACGGCGCTCGCCCCACACTTGGCCGCTTCGCCACCCCCGGATCGAACCGTGGCCCGGTTGCTGCTGCTCAACGGACCCAACCTCAACCTGCTCGGCACGCGCGAGCCGGCGATCTACGGCCACACGACGCTGGCGCAGATCGAAGAGGCCCTGCGGATGCGCTGCGCGCAGGCCGGCCACGAGCTCGACAGCCTGCAGAGCAATGCCGAACACGAGCTGGTGGACCGCATCCACGCCGCCCGTATCGACGGCACCGGCTTCATCCTGATCAATCCGGCGGCGTTCACCCACACCAGTATCGCCCTGCGCGATGCGCTGGCGGCGGTGGCCATTCCCTTTATCGAACTGCACCTGAGCAATCCGCACGCGCGTGAGCCATTCCGGCACCACTCCTATCTGTCCGACCTCGCCCTCGGCGTGGTCGCCGGATTCGGCCCGGACAGCTACCGGCTGGCGCTCGATGCCGCCCTGGCCCGCCTGGCGCACTGAGCCGGTCGCCGGCGGCGCAGCTCACCCCATTCATTACAAGACGAGAAGGACGCGACGACCATGGATCTGCGCAAGATCAAGAAGCTGATCGAAATGCTCGAGGAATCGAACCTGTCCGAGCTGGAGATCCGCGAGGGCGAGGAGACGGTCCGCCTGAGCCGTCATCCGACCAACGTTCCCATGGCCAGCTACACCGCCCCGCCTGCCATGGTGGCCGCACCGCAGGTGACGGCACCGACCGCATCGACCGCCGCGCCGGCTGCCGCCGCCGACGCCGCACCCGAACTGCCATCAGGCCAGGTGCTGCGCTCGCCGATGGTCGGCACCTATTACGCCGCACCCTCGCCGGGCGCCGATCCCTTCGTGCGCATTGGCCAGCAGGTCAAGAAGGGCGACACGCTCGCCACCATCGAAGCCATGAAGATGTTCAACCCGATCGAGGCCGAGAGTGATGGCACGGTCAAGGCCATCCTGGTCGAGAACGGCCAGCCGGTGGAGTTCGACCAGCCGCTGTTCGTGATCGGCTGACCGCCATGCCACACCGCATCGAGAAGATCGTCATCGCCAATCGCGGCGAGATCGCGCTGCGCATCGTCCGCGCCTGCGCGGCGCTGGGCATTCGCACGGTTGCCGTCCATTCGACGGTGGACCGAAACCTCAAGCACGTCGCGATGGCCGACGAAAGCGTCTGCATCGGGCCGGCGCCCAGTGGCCAAAGCTATCTCAACGTGCCGGCGATCATCGCCGCAGCCGAAGTCACCGATGCCCGTGCGATCCATCCGGGCTATGGCTTCCTTGCCGAGAACGCCGAGTTCGCCGAGCAGGTCGAGCAGTCCGGTTTCGTCTTCATCGGCCCGCGTGCGGACACCATCCGCCTGATGGGCGACAAGGTCACCGCGATCGCCGCGATGAAGGAAGCCGGCGTGCCCACCGTGCCCGGCTCCAACGGCCCGCTCGACGATGATGGCGAACGCAGCCTGCGCATCGCACGCGAGATCACCTACCCGGTGATCATCAAGGCCGCCGGCGGTGGTGGTGGCCGCGGCATGCGCGTCGTGCATACCGAGGCCGCGCTGCTCAACGCCATCGTCACCACTCGCCAGGAAGCGCAGGCGGCGTTCGGCAATCCGCAGGTCTACATGGAGAAGTTCCTGGAGAATCCCCGGCACATCGAGATCCAGGTGCTGGGCGACGGCGAAGGCAACGCCATCCACCTCGGCGAGCGCGACTGCTCCATGCAGCGCCGCCACCAGAAAGTGGTCGAGGAAGCGCCGGCGCCCGGCATCACGCCGGAACAGCGCGCCGAAATCGGCGGCGTCTGCGTCGAAGCCTGCCGCCGCATGCGCTATCGCGGCGCCGGCACCTTCGAATTCCTCTACGAGGACGGCCGCTTCTACTTCATCGAAATGAACACGCGCATCCAGGTCGAGCATCCGGTGACCGAGATGATCACCGGCATCGACCTGGTACGCGAGCAGATCCGCGTCGCCGCAGGGCATCCGCTGACGATCCGCCAGGAAGACATCGTCCTGCGCGGCCACGCCATCGAGTGCCGCATCAATGCCGAGGACCCGGACACCTTCATGCCGTCACCGGGCCTGGTGAAGACCTTCCACGCCGCCGGCGGTCCGGGAATCCGCGTCGACACGCATGTCTACGACAATTACCGGATCCCGCCGAACTACGATTCGATGATCGGCAAGCTGATCGCGCATGGCGCCAACCGGGCCGAGGCCATCGCACGCATGCGGGTGGCCTTGAGCGAAACCGTGGTCGACGGCGTCAAGACCAACATTCCGCTGCAGCAGCGGATCATGACCGACGAAGGCTTCAAGTCCGGCGGCATGAACATCCATTACCTGGAAAAGCGCCTGGCCGAACAGCGCGGGGGACACTGAGCACCATGTGGCTGGCCATCACCGTGGAGACCGAGGCGCGTTTCGAAGAGCGCCTCAGCAGCGCTTTCGAGGATCTCGGCGCCGTTGCCGTCACCCTGCTGGATGCGGCGGACCAGCCCATCTACGAGCCGCGCCCGGGCGAAACCCCGTTGTGGCGCCGTTTGACGATGCAGGCGCTGTTTCCCGGCGAAGCCGACGAGGCCGGCATCGTCTTCGGCCTGAGTGCGCTGCAGCCCGGCCTGGATCTGCGTCGGCTGCAGGTGCAGCGCATCGAGGACCAGGATTGGGAACGCGTCTGGATGGATGATTTCCGCCCGATGCGCTTCGGTCGTCGCCTGTGGATCGTGCCGACGACGCACGAAATCCCGGACGAAGCGAAGGAAGCCGATTCGGTGGTGATCCGTCTCGATCCCGGACTGGCCTTCGGTACCGGCACCCATCCGACCACCTCGCTGTGCCTGCAATGGCTGGATGCGCAGTCGCTCGACGGTCTACGCGTCCTCGACTTCGGCTGCGGCTCCGGCATCCTCGCGATTGCCGCCGCGCGCCTGGGCGCCGGCGAGGTGGTGGCGACCGACAACGACCCGCAGGCGCTGACGGCGACAGCCGACAATGCCGGGGCCAACGGTGTCCAGGCGGCATTGCACATCGTCGCCAGCGAGGACTGGTCACCCGCCGCGGACAACGATGTGGTGGTCGCCAATATCCTCGCCAATACGCTGGTCGAGCTGGCGCCGAAACTCGTGGCAGCGATGAAACCCGGTGCCGGGCTGGCGCTGTCCGGCATCCTGCCGGAACAGGCCGACGAAGTGGCCGCCGCCTACGCGAGCCTGGGCGTCACGCTGCACCGTCGCGATCTCGACGGCTGGGTCCTGCTGGCCACCGGCAACGCAACGGCCGACGCATGATCGCCCGCGCCCCGCACCCCCTCGCGTTACGCTGACCGCCTCGCATCGCACCGTGTCCGCCATGTACAGCCAATGCCCGCACTGCCTGACGATCTACCGGGTCGCCCTGGGCGAACTGGCCGGCGGACGTGGCGAAGCGGCCTGCGGAAGTTGCGACCAGGCTTTCGACGTGCTGGCGACGCTGAGCGCCGAGCTGCCGCCGGAACCCATCGACCGCCTCGATGTCGTCCCGCCGCAGTTGCCGGTACCGGTACTGCGCCAGGCGGTGATGCGTCCCAAACCCTTGCAGGGTTCGCTGTTCGATGCGCGGACGAAGAAGCCGACCGAAAGCTTCCTGCAACCGCGATATGCGCTGCCGACGACCGCCTCGCGTCACCGCCTGGCGTGGTGGCTTTCCGTCGTCGTCCTGGCAATCGTGCTCCTGGGGCAGATCGTCTATGCCGAGCGCGAGCGCCTGCTCGCCATCCCGACCTACCGCGCCTGGGCCGAAGCGCTGTGCGAGCGCCTCGATTGCCTGGTGCCGGGTTCAGCGCGGGCGATCGCCGACATCCGCCTGATCTCCCGCGACATCCGCAAGCACCCCACCGTCGAGGGCGCACTGCTGATCACGGCGACGATGGCCAACACCGCGGATCGCTCGCGACCCTATCCCATCCTCGAACTGCGCCTCTCCGACCTTGACGAGCGACCGGTGGCGATGCGGCGCTTCCTGCCGGTCGACTATCTTTCCGACCGCGAGCGCGTCGCCTCGGGAATGCCGGCGCAATCGACGGTACCGCTGGAATTCGAAGTGCTCGACCCGGGCGCGGATGCAGTCGCCTTCGAGTTCCGCTTCCTGCCGCCGCGCTGATCTGGCGCAATCCGCGGCGGTCGAAGTCACCACTGCGTACCGCATCGCGGCGCGGCAGTGCATCACCCGACTGCCGCCATGACACACGCCTCGCCACGACTGTCACGCGTTGTCAAGGTTTCATCGTCCCCGGCTCGGGGGTACACTGCCCGACCCCGGACAGGACACTTCGCCGCATTGCAGGCGCGGGCACGATCCGGTCCAGTGAATTCGCTGCCCAGGAGTTGCCGCCCTTGAACGCCGTCGTCCAGTTGCCCGTGCCCCAGCGTGATCCGCAGGCCACGCGCGTAACCCTGGCGGAGTGCGTCGGGCATTCGGTGCGTCGCTATCTGGAAGACCTGGGCAACAGCGACGTCAATGACGTCTATGACCTGTTCCTGCGCGAACTCGAAGGTCCGCTGCTGCGTGAAGTCATGGCCTGGTCGAACAACAACCAGAGCCGCGCCGCGCAGGCCCTCGGCCTGAGCCGCGCGACGCTGCGCAAGAAACTGCAGGCGCACGGCCTGCTCTGACGCTTCCAACGCCGAGTCGCACCGCCTCGGCTGAGCTCCCGGCGGTGCATGGATGCCCTGCCGAGACCGCCCTCATGACGTTCGATCCCGACTCGCGCCTGCCCGTCAAGCGCGCTCTCCTGAGCGTTTCCGACAAGACCGGACTGCTGAAACTGGCTCGCGCCCTCGCCGCCCATGGCATCGAGCTGGTATCGACCGGCGGCACAGCCCGTGCACTGCGCGAGGCCGGCCTGCCGGTAAAGGATGTCGCAAGCCTGACCGGCTTCCCGGAAATGATGGACGGTCGCGTCAAGACGCTGCATCCGGTCGTGCACGGTGGCCTGCTCGGCCGCGCCGGGATCGACGAGGCGGTCATGGCCGAACACGGCATCGCCGCCATCGATCTGCTGGTGCTGAACCTCTATCCGTTCGAACGCGTCTCGGCCCACCCGGACTGCACACTGGCCGAAGCGGTCGAGAACATCGACATCGGCGGACCGGCGATGTTGCGTTCGGCCGCCACGAACTTCGCGCGCGTCGCGGT
>CAZYHP010000087.1:2278-12637 GCA_964647135.1 uncultured Rhodanobacteraceae bacterium | reverse complement strand
GGCTCATAACCCGAAGGTCGCAGGTTCAAATCCTGCCCCCGCTACCAGGTTTGAAAAAAGCCTCCTCAGCGAGGCTTTTTTCTTGGCCGCACGACGGGATGCCCCATGTCGTCGGCTGGCTCAGGATGGCCGCTTGCGGCCATTTTTTGTTTGTGATTTTTGTGGGAAGGCATGGACAAGGCACAGGACATCGCCAGGCTGGTTGAATCCACGATCGCCGCGCTCGGACTCGAGCTGTGGGGCGTGGAATATGCGCCGCGCGCGAACAACTCCCTGGTCCGCCTCTATATTGACCACACCGATCGCGAAATCACGGTTGAAGATTGCGAGGCGGTCAGCCGCGAAGTGAGCGCGCTGTTCGATGTCGAAGACCCGATCAACGGCCACTACACCCTCGAGGTGTCGTCGCCGGGTCTTGACCGTCCGTTCTTCAAGGCTGCCCAACTGCCGGACTTCGCCGGTGAAAGCCTCGAAGTCAGCCTGCATGCGCCCGTGAACGGGCGACGCCGGATCCAGGGACGGCTGGAGGCCGTCGAGGGGGAGCGCATCACGCTGGCCGCAGATGGGCAGGCGTTCACCTTTGATTTTCCACAAGCGGCGAAGATCCGGATCAAACCGGACTACGCAAAACTGTTGGCACAGTCTGGACGCGCGAACGGCAAGGCCGGCGCACCTGGAGACACGGAATGAGCAAGGAACTGTTGCTGGTGGCCGAAGCCGTTGCGAACGAGAAGGGCGTCGAGCGCGCCGTGATCTTCGACGCCCTCGAAGCCGCACTCGCCTCGGCCGCGAAGAAGCGTTACGAGGAAGACGTGCTCATGCGCGTCAGCATCGATCGCACCACGGGCGACTACCGTACTTTCCGACGCTGGGAAATCGTCGCCGATGACGTCGTCATGGAGTCGCCGGATCGCCAGCTGCGCCTCATGGATGCGCTGGACGTCAATCCCGATGCGCAGGTTGGAGAGTTCATCGAGGAAGAGGTCGAGAACGCCGAGTTCGGCCGCATCGCCGCGCAGGCCGCCAAGCAGGTCATCCTGCAGAAGGTCCGCGAAGCCGAGCGCGCCCTGGTCGTCGAGGCCTACAACGACCGGATCGGCGAACTGCTCACCGGGACGGTCAAGCGCGCCGAACGCGGCAACATCATCATCGACCTCGGCTCCAATGCCGAAGGGTTCATCCCGCGCGAAAAGGGCATCCAGCGCGAGAACCTGCGTGTCGGCGACCGTGTTCGTGGCTATCTATACGAAGTCCGGTCCGAGCCGCGCGGGCCGCAGCTGTTCATCTCGCGCACCGCGCCGGAGTTCATGATCGAGCTTTTCCGCATCGAAGTGCCGGAAATCGGCCAGGGCCTGGTCGAGATCATGGGTTGCGCACGTGATGCGGGTGACCGCGCCAAGATCGCTGTTCGCGCCCATGACAACCGCACCGATCCGATCGGCGCCTGCATCGGCATGCGCGGTTCGCGCGTGCAGGCGGTGTCCAACGAGCTCAATGGCGAGCGGGTCGACATCATCCTGTGGAGCGAGAATCCCGCGCAGTACGTCATCAATGCAATGGCGCCGGCCGAAGTGCAGTCGATCATCGTCGACGAAGAAAAGAACAGCATGGACATCGCCGTTGCCGAGGACAAGCTGTCCCAGGCGATCGGTCGCGGTGGCCAGAACGTGCGCCTTGCCAGCCGCCTGACCGGTTGGCACCTCAATGTCATGACCGAGGCGCAGGTGCGTGAAAAGTCCGAGAGCGAGCAGGAGGCGGCGCGGCTGCTGTTCCAGGACAAGCTCGAGGTCGATGGCGAGATCGCCGGCATCCTGGTCCAGGAAGGCTTCTCCACCATCGAGGAAATCGCCTACGTCCCGGAAGCGGAACTGCTTGCGATCGACGAGTTCGACGCCGACATCGTCAACGAACTGCGCTCCCGCGCGCGGGATTCGCTGCTGACGCAGATGATTGCCGAGGAAGAGGAGATCGAGGCCCACAAGCCGGCCGATGACCTGCTCGACCTCGATGGCATGGACGAATTCGTCGCCTATGCGCTGGCTGCGCGCGGCATTGCCAATCGTGAAGACCTCGCGGAAGCGGCGATCGACGAGATTTCCGACATCGAAGGTCTCGACGATGAGCGGGCCGGCAATCTGATCATGGCTGCACGTGCGCACTGGTTCGAGGAAGCCCAGGATTGAACCGTATCCTGCTCCGCAGCCGCCGCGCCGACATCTGACCCAGGAGTTCTAAGGCATGTCCGAAACAATCCGACAGCTCGCCGCACTGGTGGGTACTCCGGTCGATACCCTGATCGAGCAGCTCGCATCGGCTGGCATGGCCTATGCCAGTGCCGACGAACTGGTGAAGCCGTCCGACAAGCGCAAGCTGCTGGAGTTCCTGCGATCCCAGCATGGCAAGGGCACTGCGACGGTGGTCGAGGTCGACAAGACGCCGGCGAAGATCACCCTCCGGCGCAAGACCGTGACCGAACTGACCGTGTCCGGTCCGCAGGGTCGCGGCAAGACGACCGTCCCGGTGGAAGTGCGCCAGAAGCGCACCTACGTGAAGCGTGCCGCACTCGACGAGCAGCAGGTCGAGTCCCCAGACAACGAGCGCGAGGAGGCCCTGCGCAAGCTCGAAGCCTCACGCGCCCTGCAGGCCGAAGAGCTCAAGGCGCTGGAGGAGTCGGATCGCAGGCGTCGTGAGGAAGAAGCCCGTCGCAAGGCCGAGGAAGACGCCCGCCGTGCCGCTGAGGCAGAGGCGCAGCGCAAGGTGGACGACCAGGCCACGACGGGTGCCCCGGAGACGGCTGCCAAGCCCTCCGTGGCGGCAGCCGATGGCCAGCGCAAGGCTGACGAAACCCGTCCGGCGCGCAAGGATGCGCCGGCAAAGGCGCCGGAAAAGGCCCGCGAGGAGCCTCGCCGGCACAAGCCGGGCCGGGGTTCCCACCGCATGGCGGAAACCGAGGTCAGCGAAGACGTGGCGGCACCGCCGTACATCCGCGGCGAACTGCATCTCAGCAACGAACGTCGTGCCGCACCGGGCAAGCGCCGCAGCAAGCCGCACCGCGGCGCCGACGGCGGCCGCGGCAGTGGCGGCGGCGATCGCCATGGCTTCTCGCGTCCGACCGCTCCGGTGGTGCGTGAGATCGAGATCGGTGAATCCATCCTCGTTGGCGACCTGGCCCAGAAGATGGCCATCAAGGCCGGCGAACTCATCAAGGCGCTCATGAAGATGGGCGTCATGGCCACGATCAACCAGACGCTCGACCACGACACGGCTGTTCTCGTCGTCGAGGAACTGGGACATTCCGCAAAGCGAGCCGAGGAGCGAGACCTGGAACAGGAACTGCTGGCGCACAGCGAACTGCAGGGCGAAGGGGATGTCCGTCCGCCGGTCGTGACCATCATGGGCCACGTCGACCATGGCAAGACCTCGTTGCTGGACTACATCCGTCGCACCAAGGTGGCGTCGGGCGAGGCCGGCGGCATCACCCAGCACATCGGTGCCTACCATGTCGAAACCGACAAGGGCGTGATCACCTTCCTGGATACCCCGGGCCATGCCGCCTTCACGGCGATGCGTGCCCGTGGTGCCAAGCTGACCGACATCGTGGTGCTGGTCGTGGCCGGCGACGATGGCGTGATGCCACAGACCATCGAAGCCGTGCAGCACGCACGGGCCGCCGGTACGCCGTTGATCGTTGCCGTCAACAAGATGGACAAGCCGGCGTCGAACCTCGATGCCGTCAAGCAGGAACTCATCCAGCACGAAGTCATCGCCGAGGATTTCGGTGGTGAAGTGGCGTTCGTGCCGGTATCGGCGAAAACCGGCATGGGCGTCGACGACCTGCTCGATGCGCTGCTGGTCCAGGCCGAGGTCATGGAACTGAAGGCCGTTGCCGAGGGCACCGCCTCCGGCGTCGTCGTCGAATCGCGACTGGACAAGGGTCGCGGCACCGTCGCAACCGTGCTGGTGCAGCAGGGCACGCTGAACAAGAGCGACTTCGTTGTCTGCGGCGTGGAATACGGACGCATCCGCGCCATGTTCGACGAAGCCGGGAGGCCGGTGCAGGAAGCGGGCCCATCCATTCCGGTGGAGATCCTCGGCCTGTCCGGTTCGCCGAACGCCGGTGACGATTTCACCGTCGTCGCCAACGAGCGCATGGCCAAGGAAGTCGCGCACACGCGTGCCCAGAAGCTGCGCGACGCGCGCCTTGCGAAGACGCAGATGGCCAAGCTGGAAGACATCATGGCCAACATGGGCCAGACCAGCGAACAGCAGACGCTGAACATCCTCATCAAGGCGGATGTGCAGGGGTCGGTCGAGGCGCTGCGGGATTCGCTGAGCAGCCTCAGCAACGAACTGGTTCGCGTCAACGTGATCGGCGCTGGCGTCGGCGGCATCACCGAATCCGACGCCACGCTCGCCGCCGCGTCGAAGGCGCTGGTGATCGGCTTCAACGTCCGTGCCGATGCCACCGCCCGCCGAGTCGTCAACGACGCCGGCATCCAGGTGCTGTACTTCTCGATCATCTACGACGTCATCGACCAGGTGAAGCAGGCCGTCACCGGTCTTCTCGGCACCGAGATCCGCGAGGACATCATCGGCGTCGCCGAGGTCCGCGAGGTCTTCCGCTCGTCGAAGTTCGGCCAGATCGCCGGCTGCATGGTCGTCGAAGGCATCGTCAAGCGGAACAAGCCGATCCGCGTCCTCCGCGACAACGTCGTGGTGTTCCAGGGCGAACTGGAATCGCTGCGCCGCTTCAAGGAAGTCGTCGAGGAAGTGCGCAACGGCATGGAGTGCGGCATCGGCGTGAAGGGCTACGACGTCAAGTCGGGCGACCAGATCGAGTGCTTCGAGCGCGTCGAAGTCCAGCGTACGCTGTGACCTCTGTCATCGGACTGTCCGGCGTCGCCGTCGGACAGTCCTGCAACCGGTAGCTGCCATGGCCCGTTCCTCATTCAAACGCACCGACCGCGTCGGCGCCGAACTGCGTCGCGAAGTGGGCCTGCTGGTCCACCAGGCGGTACGCGACGCGCTGGTACCGGAGATCAGCGTGTCCGATGTCGAAGTCACCCGCGACTTCGCGCACGCCACCGTCTACTTCACCGCCCTGGACAATGCCGCCGCCGAGCCGGCGCTGGCCATGCTCAAGGAGCTGGCCCGCGACATGCGCCGGCAGCTGGCGCAACGCCTGCGCCTGCGCAACACGCCGGAACTGCACTTCCGCTATGACCGTTCGGTCGAGGAAGGCGAGCGCATCGAGCAACTGCTGCGCGAGGCGGGGATGGGCGTCGACAGCGCCGGCGCTGAGGGTGCCGCTGACGACCCGGAAAAGGGCGATCAGGACGTTCCTGCCTGATTCCTGTTCGGGTCCATTCCGCATGAATGTTGCGCAGCGCACGGTGCGTTCTCCCGTGACCGACGGACCGGTGAACGGCATCGTCCTCCTCGACAAGCCGCAAGGGCTGAGTTCAAACACCGCCTTGCAGAAGGTCAAGCGGATGCTGGGCGCCGCCAAGGCCGGCCATGCCGGCACCCTGGATCCGCTGGCGACCGGCATGTTGCCGATTCTCCTCGGCGAAGCGACCAAGCTGGCCGGACACCTGCTGCACAAGGACAAGGCCTACAGCGTCGGTTGCCGGCTCGGTCAGACCACGACCACCTACGACGCCGAAGGTGAGATCACCGAAGAACGGCCGGTTCCCGTGCTCGATCGCGCCACGGTGGAAGCCGCGCTGGTTCCATTCCTCGGCCGGATCCGCCAGCGCGCACCCGTGTATTCGGCGATCAAGCAAGGTGGCCAGCCGCTTTACCGGCTGGCGCGTCGCGGCCAGGAGGTCGTCGCCCCGGAGCGCGATGTCAGCATCCACGGCATCCGGCTGGAGGGACTGCGCGATTGCCACCTCGACCTCGCCGTCGAGTGCGGCAGCGGCACCTACATCCGCTCGCTGGTGCATGACCTCGGCCAGGCGCTGGGCTGCGGCGCCCATGTCACGCGACTGCGCCGGCTGTGGGTCGACCCGTTCCGTGACGGTGCGATGATCCAGTTGGCCGATGTCGAGGCGCGGCGGTTTTCGCTGCTGCCGCTGGAGGCCGCCGTGGCCGGCTGGCCTGTGGTCGTGCTCGACGGGTTCCAGGTCGTGGCGATCCGGCAGGGCAGGGGTGTCGCCCTGCCCGATGCGCCGGCCGGCGTGCTGGCCGGTCTGGATGGCGATGGCCGGCTCGTGGCGCTGCTGGAGCAGGCCGCCGACGGCCTGCTGCGACCGCATCGGGTGATCAATCCGACCTGATCAGGGCATGACAGGCTTGTTGCAGTGCAGGCCCTACCGTTAGAATGGCGGCTGCCTTCGCCTCACGCAAACCATTGATTCGCGAAACCTGGGGCGGTTCATCTCGAACCGCGGGGTTCGCTACGTACATCAGGATATTTCCACATGACACTCAGCGTCGAAGATACCGCCCGCATCATCAGCGAACACCAGCGTGCTGCCAACGATACCGGTTCCCCGGAAGTGCAGGTCGCCCTGCTGTCGGCCCGCATCGAATACCTGACCCAGCATTTCGCCGACCACAAGAAGGACCACCACTCGCGTCGTGGCCTGCTGAAACTGGTCAACCAGCGTCGCCGCCTGCTGGACTACCTCAAGCGCAAGGATGACGAGCGCTACAAGGCGCTGATCGCCAAGCTCGGCCTCCGCCGCTAACCGCCAGTACGAAGGGATCCAGGCACGTGACCAAGCACACCAAGCAGTTCCAGTACGGCAAGCACCTCGTCACCCTGGAAACCGGCGAAATCGCGCGGCAGGCCAGTGGCGCGGTCCTGGTTAGCGTTGATGGCACCGTCGTCCTCGTGACGGCAGTTGGCAATCGCACGGCGCGGGAAGGGATGGATTTCTTCCCGCTCACCGTCGACTACCAGGAAAAGTTCTACGCCGGTGGCCGCATTCCCGGCGGTTTCTTCAAGCGCGAAGGTCGTCCGACCGAGCGCGAGACGCTGACTTCGCGCCTGATCGACCGGCCGATCCGTCCGCTGTTTCCTGAAGGCTTCCGCAACGAAGTGCAGGTCATCGCCACGCTGCTGTCGCTGAACCCGGACGTCCCGGGTGACATCCCGGCGATGATCGGCACCTCGGCCGCCCTGGCGCTGTCCGGCATTCCGTTCGCCGGCCCCATCGGCGCCGCGCGCGTCGGTTACGCCAATGGCGAGTACCTGCTGAATCCGGCCGGCAGCGAGCTGGCCGCGTCGAAGCTCGACCTCGTGGTCGCCGGTACCGCCAACGCCGTGCTGATGGTCGAATCCGAAGCGCAGCTGCTGAGCGAAGAGGTGATGCTGGGCGCCGTGATGTATGGCCACCAGCAGATGCAGGCGGCGATCAACGCGATCAACGAGCTGGTCGCCGAAGTCGGCGTGCAGCGCTGGGACTGGCAGGCGCCGGCCCGGAACACCGCACTGGTCGATGCCATCAAGGGTGCCGTCGGCAACCGTCTCGCCGATGCCTTCCAGATCCGAGACAAGCTCGCGCGCCGCGATGCGATCGCCAAGCTGAAGTCCGAAGTGATGGAGCAGCTGAAAGAGCAGGCCGAGGCAAATGGCTGGCTGCCGGCCGCCATCTCCGGCGAGTTCGGCGAGCTGGAGTACCACACCATGCGTTCGTCGGTGCTCGATACCGGCCTGCGCATTGATGGTCGTGACCTGAAGACGGTCCGCCCGATCACCGTTCGCGTCGGCGTCCTGCCGCGCACGCACGGTTCGGCGTTGTTCACGCGTGGCGAAACGCAGGCCCTGGTCGTGACCACGCTCGGCACCGGTCGCGACGGCCAGATCATCGACGCGGTCGAAGGGGAGAGCAAGGACAACTTCCTGTTCCACTACAACTTCCCTCCGTACAGCGTGGGCGAGGCCGGCCGTATGGCGGGACCGAAGCGCCGCGAGATCGGTCACGGCCGTCTGGCCAAGCGTGGCGTCCAGGCCGCGATGCCGGCCGAGGGCGAGTTCCCGTACGTGATCCGCGTCGTCTCGGAAATCACCGAGTCGAACGGCTCGTCGTCGATGGCGTCCGTGTGCGGTTCGTCGCTGGCCCTGATGGACGCTGGCGTGCCGATGAAGGCGCCAGTCGCCGGTATCGCGATGGGCCTGATCAAGGAAGCCGATCGTTTCGCCGTGCTGTCCGACATCCTGGGTGACGAAGATCACCTCGGCGACATGGACTTCAAGGTGGCCGGTACTGCCGAGGGCATCTCCGCCCTGCAGATGGACATCAAGATCGACGGCATCACCGAGGACATCATGAAGGCGGCGCTGTCCCAGGCCCGCGATGGCCGCCTGCACATCCTCGGCGAAATGGCCAAGGGCCTGTCGACGCCGCGCACCGAGATGAGCGAGTACGCGCCGCGTCTGCTCACCTTCAAGATCCACCCGGACAAGATCCGCGAAGTCATCGGCAAGGGCGGCAGCGTCATCCGCTCGATCACCGAAGAGACGGGCACCACCATCGACATCGTCGACGACGGAACCGTCACCATCGCGTCGGTCAACCGCGCCGCCGCCGACGCCGCACGCAAGCGCATCGAGCAGATCACGGCCGATGTCGAGCCGGGTCGCATCTACGAAGGCAAGGTCGCGAAGCTGATGGACTTCGGCGCCTTCGTGACGATCCTGCCGGGTCGCGACGGTCTGGTGCACGTCTCGCAGATCTCCTCCGAGCGCGTCGACAAGGTGTCCGACAAGCTGAAGGAAGGCGATGTCGTCAAGGTGAAGGTCCTGGAAGTCGACAAGCAGGGTCGCATCCGCCTGTCGATCAAGGCGGTGACCGAAGACGAGGTCGTCGACGCCTGATCGCCCGCCAGTATGCAGTGATGCAGAACGGGGCCCCAAGGCCCCGTTTCTGTTTCCAGTGTTGGCAAGCACATGGGCAGCGATGCCACGCACAAGTGCCTGGGAGGCACCTGCTAGAATCGCGTTTCATCGGAGAGGTGGCCGAGTGGTTTAAGGCAGCGGTCTTGAAAACCGCCGTGGCAGCGATGTCACCGTGGGTTCGAATCCCACCCTCTCCGCCAGACAAGACAACGGGCCCATCGGGGCCCGTTGTCTTGTCCGGTCGAGCGGGCGGGCGAAAACCCGGCCCGGGTTCGACGCCAGCGCGGGATGCCGTCGCGAACGGCGGAGCTCTGGAGCGGGCGGCCGGCGGGGGGGTGATCCCCTTGGCAGTGGCTGGGCCAGCAACTAGAATCGCATCTTCGTGTGGGGCGGTAGCTCAGCTGGGA
The DNA here is from genome assembly GCA_964647135.1 of uncultured Rhodanobacteraceae bacterium. GTDB lineage: Bacteria > Pseudomonadota > Gammaproteobacteria > Xanthomonadales > UBA2363 > Pseudofulvimonas. The sequence continues at coordinate 3,382 of CAZYHP010000087.1, read as the reverse complement.
GAGCGTCGCGTTCGCAATGCGAAGGTCGGGAGTTCGATCCTCCTCCGCTCCACCACAATTAAACGCCTAACCTCGATAGGTTGGGGGATTTCATTTACGAGTTCCGCGACACCCCACAGGGTTCGGCCCGGATCTGCATGTGCAACGCCTTGGCCGGCCGGCGTCTTGAAGTCGACCAGTTCGACTCTCTTCTGCTCGAACAAACCGATGAGTGGACCATACAGCGCCGCTACCTGACGCTGGAAACCTTGGCCACCGTCGGCGACACTTCTACCGTCAACTTGCCACCCGTGGCCACTTGACCAAAGCCGACGCCTATGTCGGCGCGATGACCGACTGTTACACCACGAATAGGGACACGATCGTCAAGAGGGCTTGGTAGGGAGGCTCGCAACGGCACCGCGTACTTATTCCCCGACTACGTGCTGCCCTTTGGTGCCGTGGCCGCCGAATCCGTGCGCTGGATTGAGAAGCCGGCATACAACCGGGTGTTCGTCTCAGGCCAGGAGGCCGGGCGTACTTCTCCAGGTCACGCGTGGCGGCACCGCGGCAATATTCTGGCGCGATGGTCGTGGATGCACGATCATGGCGCTCGGGCTCATTCGTAGGACCGCCAGCGCACGTCTTTCGCTCAGGCCCAGATTGACCATCTGCCGCGCCAGCTCTCTACGAGTTGGCGCGGTCACGGCTTTTTTCTCAGCACCTCGCGGGTGACCTCGATCTCCAGCATCGACTCGGCCAGCAGGCGCTTCAGGCGCGCATTTTCCGCCTCCAGCTCCTTGAGGCGCCTTGCATCGGGGACGCTCATCCCGCCGAACTTGCTGCGCCACAGGTAGAACGAGGCCTCGCTGAAGCCGTAGCGGCGGCACAGCTCTTTGACCGGCATCCCGGCCTCAGCCTCACGCAGAAACCCAATGATCTGCTCTTCGGAATAACGCTTCTTCACGTCCAATCTCCTTCTCTGGGGGGATTGAACTCCAGATCCGCGTGCTACTCAAAATCGGGCGGACGTCGCCCCGCTTGCCGTCCTCCAGCCAGCTGTCTATCTCCGAGCGCGTCAGGTCTAACTGCCGGCTGGCCTCGGCCACCGTGGTCTTGCCCTGG
>CAZYHP010000087.1:0-2178 GCA_964647135.1 uncultured Rhodanobacteraceae bacterium | reverse complement strand
GCACGACGTTCGGTCAGTACCTGATCGGGTTCGGCACGTACGCCGTCACGCTCCAACTGGTGGGCCTGCACCGGCGCCGACATCAACGCGCGTGCTATCACGCGCAATTGCGTGGGCATCGCCGATGCCATCCAGTGAAGACAGGTCCATCCACGGCGGCTTAGTTGCGCGCGCAGCTTCGCGTTCGGTGCAAAGATGCGTACCCGGTCAACCACCTGGCGCCAACAGCTGCCAATGCAATGCGAGCGACGCGAGCAGATTGAACACCGCGTGAGCGGTAAAACAGGCCAACAGAGAGCGTGTGCGAAGCCAGATCATGCCGAAGCCAGTACCGGCAAGCATCAGGCCCAGCCCGAACACCATTGAGTCCGGCATGTGCAGCCCGGTGAACGCGGCGGATGACAGCAGCAGCGCGGGCCACGGACCGATCGCCCGTGAACTCCGTTCCAGAAGCAGTGCCCGGAAGAGGTACTCTTCGACCAACGGTACCGAGATGATCGCCGGCAGGAGTGTGGCCAGCAGCAGTTCTCGCGAAACAAGATCGGCCGGCGTATTGGCGCGCCAGGAGGCAGACCAGGCTGCGCACATCGTGTAGACCGCCAAGCCGCCGGCGGCGCCTATTATGATGCTCCGGAACGCGCGGGTTCGCGGTCTCCAGTCGAACGCCGAGGAAGACCATCCAGGTCGCACCCGGCGCATGATCAAGGCAATTCCAAGCAGAATCGAGGCGACTGTGAAGCCGCCGATCGGCCCCCATACCAGGTTCTGTGGTCGGCTGTAGTTCAGACCCAGTGCACAGCGTTTCAGACCGAGCATGGCGGCATCTTGGTCAAGTGGGCCATTCATGATTGCGTCGGCGGTAGGAAATGAGCCGCGCAACCGAATCTCCATCCATATCGTTTCGGGTGGGCACTTCGAACGATTGGAGGCTGCCTGCTCGGGCGCGTCGACGGTGAACGGCCTGGCATTTGGCCATCGCGACTCGATGATCCGATGCAGGCGTCCAATCGCATCCGGCTTTGCATTGCCGTCGGCCACATAGCCGCGCGAGATCGTGTAGTCGTTTGGGAACAGGAAGAACGACACACTGTCCAGTAGTAGGACGACCAGCAAGAGCCCCGCAGGGAGCCGGGACGTTTGCAAGAGGCTGCGAATGACCGTCGACATGTGCTTGAATCGCATGCTTTCTTGGTTGACGCTGCGAGTGTTGAGGTCTCGCGGCGTGTGACCATCCGAACAGTCGGAGTTATTCGTCCTGAAGCGGGCTAACGATGATCTCTCCGGTCACGGTTTGTATTGAGTAGCTAGCGCCCATGCCGGCAGACCCGATAACGCCACCACCGCCGCCACCGCCGCCCCCACCTCCACTACTGCCGCCACCTCCGCCTCCGCTGCCGTTGGGGGCTGGCGGCGGCGGTGGTTCGTTGCAATTGATGCTGGCACTGCCGAAGGAACACAAAGAGTACTCAAAGCTACTGACTCCGCCACTATTTCGGCACGTGAATTCGGCGATGCCGAGTGATGCGGCGATCCCCGCCAAACATGCGCGTGCAGCCCAAGCCAGAGCCGGTGCCACGGTGATCGTCGGGTCAGAGAGCAGGGGTCGGTGGGCGCCGATGCCTTGGATGACGGTCGGGGGTCCACCACCACCACCACCACCACCACCACCGCCGACCCCCGGTCCAGAGAATCCGATCGACATGTCTATGATCGGAAGCCAGTGTGAGCCAGGGCTTTGAATGCGCGCAGTCAGGTATGAGGTTTCTTCTGCGACATACGGAATGACGTGCTGATCCCCGTTGTGAAAGTCCAGAACAAGGTTGCCGGTTTCAATGCCGTTTGCTGTCTGGACGCCTGATCTGGAAACGCCTACATGGGGTTGAGCGAAAGCTGAAAGGGAGGGGGTCAATTAAAGTATTGCGATAACCAGAAGCCTCATTGGTAACTCCTATTTATATGCTAGTTATCTAGCAAAATCATTCTGGATGAACGAATGTAACGTGTCAAGATGTGGCAATAAGCGTGATGGCTGTCTCATGGGCGCGCGGCGGAGTCTGCTAGCGAATTTCGATCTTCAAGTGAAGAGAGCGCTGCGCTCACTCGGTCATGCAGCCGCACTGGCAGGACGGGTCACCCCGCCCTGTTCGTAGCCACATCGGCAAAGCGGCCGGAGGGGGC
>CAZYHP010000086.1:0-12658 GCA_964647135.1 uncultured Rhodanobacteraceae bacterium | reverse complement strand
TCCCGGACCATACCAATCACCTCGGAACGCTGTTCGGCGGCCAGGCCTTGGCCTGGATGGACAAGGTCGCCTTCATCGTTGCGTCGCGCTATGCGCGACGCACTGTCGTGACGGCACGCTCCGAACGGGTCGACTTCCGGATTCCCATCCGTCAGGGACAGATGGTCGAGGCGATTGCACGGATCGCCGGCACCGGTCGAAGCTCGATGCAGGTTGATGTCGAACTTGTCGGCGAAGACCTGTTGACCGGTGAACGAAGCCTGTGCACCTGCGGCCAGTTCACGATGATCGCGCTGGACGCGGCCGGAAAGCCGGTCCCGGTGCCGACCTTGTGAAACCCAGCGCCACCACGAATCAGGACGCCGGTCGCCACAGCACCGGCTCGTAGTCGTCGCGGAAGAGGAAGGCTTCGCCGTTGGATTCCCAGGCACCGGCGTCGCAGCGGGCGCTGCCATCGGCGTCGCCATCTTTGGGTCGCGAAACGCCACGCGCGTCCAGGGTCATGCAGGCGGCCAGGTCAGGCACGGAAGGCGTCACCGGATTGCCCGCTTCAAGCGCCAGGCTGCCAGTGCGCAAGGTCAGGCTTTCGACGGCACCCCCGTCGGCACGGAGCGCTTCGATGCGCAGCGCGTTGATGGGCGTGGTGTTTTCCGGTCCGCAGCCCTGCATGTGGCCGGCGACGGTATTGTGGCCGGCGACGAGCGTGATGGCGCCAAGCGTCGCGCATTGCAGATCGGTGTTGCCGAGCAACGGGGCCATCAGATTGTTGCTGATGGTGATCGGCGTGGCGCCCGTCGCAGCCGTGCCGGTCAGACTCAGCTGCTGTGCGCCGCCTGGGATCATCGGGTTGTTGTCGGCGAAGCTGTTGTTGCGGATCGCCATCATGGGATGGTGACCAACAACGGCAGCGCCACCGATGTGGCCCACGAAAGTGTTGTTCCGGACATGCAAGTCGCCACTGACCGATTGCGCGAACCCCGTGCCGTGCCCGTCAGCCACGTTTGCGTAGAACAGGCTGTTCTCGATAACGAGCCTGCCGGAAGCCTCGGTATGGATCGCACCGCCGCGTGAATTCATGGTGCCGGAGGCCTGGTTGTCGACAAAGCGGCTGCGGTCCATCAAGGTGTTGTACGGCCCACTGATGTGGATCGCTCCTCCCCTGGCAATGCGCTCATCGGCGGCGGTCGCGCGATTGCCTGTGAATCGGCTGTTATCGATGTCAACTGCCGGGTGCTGAATGCCTCGACATACAGTGCACCGCCTCGTGTGTCATTGGGCGCCTGTCCTCCCGCAGGCAAAGTTTGCGAGCCTTTGAAGCCGACGTTGCCGAGCGTCACATTCCGGTCGTAGACGAACATGGCTGCGCCATGAGAGCGGCCCGAGTGAGCCGTCGTGGCGCAACGTCGGAACTCGACATCATTCAGAAATACACCCGAACCTTAATGTCCCGACCCACCGGCATGTAGCCATTAAATAAAGTCAGTTGAAAAGACCTGCCTGAGAGGCCCGCGGTTGGAAACTTATGAAACGAGCAGAGTCTGTTGGATTTCGCCTGTCGGGCCGTACCGTAGAATTTCCGAGAATAAAGTCCGTTGAATTCCCTGGCTTGCCGAATGTGGGTGGAGGATTGAGGACATTCGCGCATTGATTGACGAACTAAGCGATGCCGAATGCTCATCTCGATCAATGCGCCGGCTTCCACAGCGACCGTAATCTCCTCGAATGAAACTCCACGAACTGCTTTGAGGAGGTCATTCTTGTCGAGCGGCCACCTGAAGGGCTTCATGGACACGATGGTAGCTGAGTGTATGCCGATTGTCCTCAGCAGGGCCGGCGGTGCCTCTCGCCGGACCAGCGCGTCAAAGTCGAGCTGGGCGGCTCTCTACTGCAGCGCATCGGCGAAGGAATGGCCCACACGATTCCGCGATGAGCCCTTTTTGAAGGCGCTCTTTGGCATCGCCGGCGCTTTGCCGCCGCCGATCGAGAACGCCCGGTTGCGCCCCAAACGGATCCGCGAAGACCTCGGTTTCCGAGCGGTCATCCTGTTCCTCTATCGGTGCGTAGCGCCACCCTGCATGGTCACGCTGGCAAGAAAACGAACCCAACAGTGGTTGCGCATTGACGTTGTTCCGGTTTCTCACCGTGCGTATCAGTCGCGCATCGGTGCTGGCAGCTCGAAACCGTCGGCGAATACCGCATCGCCGGGCAGCCAGGTGACCAGCAGTCCGTCCATGCGGGCGCTGCGCGGATCGTCCGAAGATGCGGCAAGTGACGCAGACAATCGGCCGATTCCGCGTTCGCTGATGCCATGCGCATAGCCATCCGACGGCGCCAAATCGGCGCCATTGAACCAGAACCAGTAGCGCCCCTGATCCATGTCGAACATCAGTTCGATCTCGTTGCGCGCTTCGAACTGCACGAGGCCTGGCCAGGACTGCGGCGCAATGCCGTCACCGCTCAATGCGAGTGTGCCGTTGTCGCGCAGGGTCAGATTGGCGAACGAGACTGCAGAGCCTCCCTGCTCACGAATATAGAGGTGCACGCTTCTGAACGTCTCGGACGTGCCGAGGATGAACTCGACCTCGATATGGAGCATACCTTCCATGATTTCCACTGAATCAAGGAGTTCAAACCGTGTGGAAAGTGTGCTTGTGCCCGGCCCGGCAGCCAGCTCCAGCTCTTGATTGGTGCCGCTGCCCGGCTCTGCGCGTACGACTGCATCCAGGACGGGATGGACAAAGGTCGGCTCACCCAGCGCAGCACCACCGGTGCCGATCGGCGCATCGGGTGTCTTGTCGTCGAAATGGGCATCGAGCAGGACGATCGGCCCCGCAGCGGCATGGAACGGGAGAGCGGCCAACAACAGCAGCGCTATGAACAGCAGGGGACGCGGAGACAGAATGGTCACGACATGGTTCCTTGGCTTGTGTATGAAGACGGTCATTGCCGCCGGATGTAGATGAACTGGTCGACGATCTCGTCGAAGGCCGACTGGCTTTCCGCCTCGATGACGAACAGCCAGTCCTGGTTTTGCCAGGCATACAGGCGGGCACCAATATCGGCGCCGCCCTCAATCCGCCAACCGCCGGGACCGTGCTCGCTGTCGCGTCGCTCGTAGCGGAGCAGGCGCGGCTGGACCTCGTCGACCACGAAACGGTCCAGGGTCGCCATTGATGGCAGATGCACGATGTCGATGCGCGCGACATCGCCGTAACGGATACGCGTACCTTGGATGTCGCCAAACCGACCTGGCAAGGCCTCGAAATCCCGCTCGATTCCAGCGATTGTGACGGGCGTCACCTCGGCATAGGTCTCGCGGCCGCTCGGCACCGGCAATCGGGTCTCATAGCGCGGCGCACGCTCAGACAGCGCGAGCATCAGCAGCCATCCGGTCAGCAACAGCACCAGGCACACCATTGGCACCGCCAGCCAGGTCGGGATACGCCGCCCGTGCGCTTCGGCTTTGCCAGCCGGTTGCGAGGGCATGCGCATCATCGTTGGCCGCGGCGACGCCAATGGCTCGGCGGCAATCATGGCTGCTCGAAACCCTCGACGAAGATCCAATCCGGATCCTGGCGAACCCCGATGTAGCCGCCGGCACCTGCCACCACAATCGTGCCATCAGGCTCGATCACACAGCGGTTGATGGTTCCCCCGACGCCAGCGGGCGAGATATTGCTGAAACTGGCGCCGCCGTCATTGGAGATCACAACCCGCGCTGTGGCGCTGCTGAGCGGCTGGCGCTCACCGACAACCACGATCCGGTCGTTCTTCATGCACACACCACGCGCCCATGAGAAATTGTCGCCAGTAATCGTCGACAGATTGAACTCGGTGTACCCAGCGCCGACGTACGGGTCGGCCCCGCTGACAAAAATGCGGCCCCGGTTCTCGTCCTGGTTGACGCCCACGGCAACCAGACGGCGAGCGTTGACCGTCAGTCCCCAGAGCTCTCCTTCCCAGCCGTTGGGCGGCTGCAGGTTCAAGGTCGAGAACGCGTGCGCGGGCGCACCCGGTGTCGTGGAGGGCAGGAACACCCGAGGCGGCTCAACAATGCGGCTGCCACAGGCGTAGAAGGCATCGTCGTGAACCACCAGGTCGATCATTTGCGGAAGGTCTTCGATCCGCTGCCACAAGGTTGCGGTCGCACCGATGCCCGGTCCGCTGCGATACAGAAGGTCCGTTCCGTTCTCCGATTCGGCCAGGGCACGACCGTCGGACAGCTCCCGATAGCTGCCGACCAGGAAGCTGAAGCCAAGCTGCGCTACAGCGGTCAGGGTTGGTGTGACCGTGAACGGTTCGCTGCCACTGGTTGCCACACGCACGACCATGTCGGTGTTTCCGGGCTGGGCATTGGTGCCGGCCGCATACAGCGCGCCGTCGTGGCCACGGGTGATCGAGAGGACCCGAAACTCCTCGAAGTAGTCGGCCGGCGTTGTCGTCGGTGCCGACCAGGTGACGCCACCGTCGCTGCTGCGGAACAGGCCATAGCCGACCGCGTTTGTACCGCAACCGACCCAAAGTGTGCCATCGACATCGCGATGCAGATCATCAGTGCGGTTGCCACCGGGGCAAGGGTGGCTGAGCGAAGACCATGTGCCGCCGCGCATGGTGTCGACGGAATCGGCGCTGACCGGCTGGGCGAGTGTGCTCGCGCCAACCATCAAGGCCAAGGCACTGAACAGGGAACAGGAACTACGATGATCAATGGACATATCGAATCCTTGGGAAATGCATGTCAAAGAAGAGCCTGGGCAGACGGGCGGTACCGACCTGGGAATCCCGGTCGGCACCAGCCGCGACCCGGGCAGGGAACTCATTCGAAGCCGTTGGCGAACAGAACGTCGTCGTCTTCGCCCAGATCGATTGCCAGGATTGGCGAGTCGATCGGGTACAGGCCGCCGGCGGCCGAGGAGGCGAATCCTCGCGCGCGCACCCAGACCGTGCCGGAGCCCGGAATGTCCAGTCCGGACAGACGCCACTGGTCCACGGTGCCTTGCTGCAGGCTCATGTAGGCACCGTCCACCGGCACGAAGTCAGCCTCGTTGCAGCAGGCCGCGGCCACCTGCAGCTGCGGCTGACGGGTCAAGGCGGCGCCGGATCCGCGGTGTTGCCAGTACAGGTTGTCCTTGGCCAGGACGAAGGTCGACTCCATCGCGAAGGACGCGTTCGGCACGCGATCCACACTGCGGAACGGTTCGCCGCCTTCGGCCAGGCCGTGGCCGGCAACGTAGGCGTGCCCGTCGATGTCGATCGCCAACGCCGACACAACCGCCTCGCCGGTCTCGGCGAAGCTGTGCGTGCTAAAGGGGTCGCCGTTCGCCGACAGGCGGCGCAGGAATCCGACATTGCCCGTGCCACTTTGCGTGTAGGTTCCGACGAACAGGATCTGCCCGTTCGGCATCAACTGGATCGATTGGACCGACGTCGAGGGCACGTAGTTGGTCGGGGCATTGAACGCGGCATCATGCGTGCCATTGGCCAGGAGCCGCGCGATGCCCCGGCGCTGCTGACCGTCGACTTCATCGAACGAGCCGCCGATGATGATGCGGCCATCATTCTGGACCGCCATCGACCAGATGCGATCATCCGTATCGACTTCGAAGTCGAGGTCCAGGCTGCCATCGGCATTCAGTCGTGCCAGGTGAGTACGCGGGGCGCTGTTGACTACGTCGAAGCTGCCGGCGATCAGGAGTTTGCCATCGGCCTGGCGCACTAGTTGGGTCACGAATCCGTTCGTGGTCGGTGAGAAAGCCGGATCCAGGACGCCATTGCCGTCAACGCGCGCCAGGCCATCGCGGGGCTGACCATTGACCTGCGAAAACGGGCCGCTGAATATCACCGAGCCGTCCGGCTCGTGAATCACCGCAAACACGTTGCTGTTCACGGAGACGTTGAACGACGAGTCGATGTCTCCGTTCGGATGCAGGCGCCGCAGACGTGCGGGAAAGGTTCCGCCGACGAGAATACGTCCATCCGGCTGCACGGCCAGTCCATAGACGAACGCGGGACCCGATGCCAGCGGCGGATCGAAACTGCCGCTGGCCAGTCCATTTCGACTCAAGCGCCGCAACAGCTTGCCGTCGGCACCGATCCCGCCGACCAGCAGGTTGCCGTCCGACTGGATGGCCATGGCGTAAACGCTATGGAGGACACTGGACTGGAAATCGACCTCGGGCGCCCCATTGGAATACATTCGCACCAGGTTCTGCCTCGGATAGACGCCGATCTGGCTGATCGTCCCGCCGGCAACCACCTTGCCATCGGCCTGGATCGCCAGGGCATCGACGCGCTCGGCGACCAGCACCCCGTTGAAGCTGGTATCCCAACTGCCATCGGCATGCAGACGCGCGACGTTGCGACGCAGCGGCGAGTTGGTGAAGTTGCCGGCAACGACAATGCGGCCGTCGCCCTGCAGTCGCACGCGCGACAACGTCCCATCGAACACCGGTGGCACGAAGCTTTCGTCAAGGCTACCGTCGGGATGCAGTCGGGCCAGGTTCTCCCGCGGTTGGCCGTGCACGGTGTCGAAATGGCCGGCAATCAGAATGCGGCCATCCGGCTGCACCGCAATCTCCGAGATCGAGTTTCCGAAGAAGATCTCGCTGCTGGTGCTGACGTAGAACTCGGGATCGACACTGCCATCAAAGCGGTTGAGGCGGACAATCGGCGCATCGATGGGCTGGCCATCGACTTCGCCGATGGCGCCAGCCACGAGCAGACCATCGACCATGCCCGGCCGTGAGTGCGGCTGCATCGTCCATATCGAGCCATTCATCTGCGGCGGCGCGAAGCCTGGGCTGAGCGTGCCATCCGCGTTCAGTCTCGCGACCCCATGCCGGGGCTGGCCATGCACCGTGTCGAAGGAACCACCGATGTACAGCAGCCCCCCCGGAATTCCAGGCGCGTCCCAGAATGCGCCCACATCGCCATCCACCGGCACATTGAAGCCGGCGTCGAGCGCACCGGCGCTGGTCAGGCGTGCCAGATTCGTACGAGGCTGCCCGGCTACGGTGGTGAAGCGCCCACCAACGAGCAGATGGCCACTGGCCTGGTGGCGCAGCGCAAGCACCCGGGTCTGGATCCCGGACCCGGAAATCGCGACATTGAAACCGGAATCGACCGTGCCGGTGTTGTCGATGCGCGTCAAGTAGCTGCGTGTGATGCCATCGATCTGGGTGAAATTGCCGCCGACCAGCAGGTGACCACTGCGCAGCTGTTCGACGACGCGTACCAGGCCGTTGAACTCAGGATCAAAGCCGTCAACGACGTTCTGTGCCTGGCCCGCGCCGGATGCCAGGCTCAGGATCGCGACCAGCAGACCAGTGACACCAAGGAATCGCTGGCGGGAACGCCGGTCCTTCCGTCCGGCGCTGAAATCCAGGGGGGGTGATGTTCTGTCCGAATGCATGTTCGAGCCTCCTCTTTGTCCGCTTCGATCGGGCCGGCGCATGGTTGGGACCATGCCCCCCGACTTCGTGGACGCAGACTGGATGGCGTCGAACGAAAAGGGATATGGAAAGGCTTCGAAAACCGTTCGAAAACTATTGCGCTTTTTAAATCAGTCGTTTAACAAGCCGGACAGGCCTTGCGCCTGGACCCGCTGGTGCAACGATGCATCGTCCCGATCGGCATCCATTCGGCACCGCAGGGCCAGGACCGCATAGCCGCGCCGTTCGGCTTCATCGGCGAGACTGTTCAGCCGCGCCTGCATGGCGGAGCCTCGACCCTGACCTGCGAGGATGCGCAGGCGATCCAGCTCCAGCGACAGGCCGACCTCGGCATGGTCGGCCATGCGCCGGGCGGCGCGCTCCAGGACCGGCAAGGCGTCGCCCGCCCGCTGCGCGGCGAGCAAAGCCTTCGCCTGCAGTATCAGGGCCCGGGCCTGGGAGCGGCCATCGCTGTCTTGTTCCAGACGTGCGGCGATCCGCTCCGCCGCGGCCTGAACCCGTTCCGCCGATCCGCCCCCCGCCAGGTCCAGGTTCAACAGGTCCAGTTCGCTGACATCGACCCAGTTGCTGCGTGTGTCCTGGCCGCGCAATGTCCGCGCCTGCTCGAACAGGGCACGTGCCGCGTCGGCATCCCCGGACAGACGCAGCAGGTCGCCGTGACTGGTCAACAGATGCGAATGGGCGATCGGGTCCCGGACTTCATCGAGATAGCCTGTTGCGAACTCGACCTGGGCCAAGGCCTGCTCCAGCTCCGCCAGCGCCGTCAGCACACGTATGTGTACTGCGGCCACGCGAACCACGAAGTCGGCGCCGGCACCGGTCTGGACATAGGCATCGAGCGATTCGCGCAACAGGGACTGGGCGTCGGCAAGATCGCCCTCGCGCTCGCTGATCAGGCCCAGGTTGAAGGCCAGCCGCGCGACGTCCTGGCGCATGCCCAGTTCGCGCATCAGCACCAGGGCCTTGCGGTTCTGGTCGCGGCTGCGGGGCAAATCACCCTGCAGATTGGCGACCGAGGCAAGGTTGCCCAGCGTGATCGCCTCGCCGCGGCGATCCCCGCTGTCCTGGAAGACGGTCAGTCCTCGCTCCCAGACCGCCGCCGCTTCGTCCAGTCGTCCGCCACGTGCCAGCGCCATCGCCAGGTTGTTGTAGGCGCCGGCTTCCTGTCGCGGCTGGCCCGCGCGCCGCGACTCGCTGGCGGCCTGCTGCAGGTGGCGATCCGCGGCATCCAGATCGAGATTCCGGATCGCCTGGACGCCCAGGGTGTTGTGATAGCGCGCTGAAATCCAGACGTCACCCAGCGCTGCCACCGCCGGTTCCAGCGCAAGCAGTTCGGCGAACGCGTGTTCGCTGTGACCACGCTCGCTGTCGATGATGTACAGCTCGATCCGGGCCAGCAGTTCACCGCCGTGGTCGCCGCGGCTGTGGTAGATCGACTGCGCCTGCTTCAGCCACTCCTCGGCCTGGTCGAACTCACCCTGAGCGCGCAGCAGGTTGCCCAACTGCAACAGCACTTCGGCGCGCTGGCTTTCCGGAGGGCCACGATCGATCAAGGCCTGCAGCCGCTCGCGGGCACCATTCAGATCTCCATCGTTCTGCTGCAGGCGGACCTGTTCCAGTTGTGCCTGAACAGCGATCTCGTCGAGGCCGAAACGTTCCGCCAGTTCCCGCGCGCGTTCCGCCGCGGTCGCTGCCAGCTCCGGCTCATGCTGCAGCTGCGCCAGTCTCGATTGGGCCAGATGCCAGCGTGGGTCTTCACTGCCCGCCGAAGACAGCGGCTCCAGGCTGGCCAGGGTCGTTGCCGCGGCACGAATCTGGCGAGCGCGAATCTGCGCATCGAGCAGGGTCAGGGCGACATCGCGATCGTCCGGCATCAGTCGATGCAAGGCGCGCAGCGAAGCTGCGGCATCGGCCGGCCGATGATCGGCCAGCGCAGCCTCGGCTTCAACCCGGAGACGCTCACCCAGCGACAGCTGTTCGGTCAGGGCGGCAAGTTTCTCGAACTGCCCGCGCGCGTGCTCCATGCGACCGGCTGAGCGATAGGCCGATGCCAAGGCCAGATGAACGCGGGCCCCGGCATGGGCATCCGACTGCGCCAGTTCCAGTGCCTCGATGGCTTCGCCGCTGGCACCGTCCGCCAGCTTCGCCAGACCTCGGTAGTAGGCATCGCGGTTCTGCGTGGACCTGGGCAGGCTGGCCATCCAGCCCGGATCACCCTCGACCACTCGCAAGTGTCGTCTCAGCTCGTTGGCCACGCCTTGACTCAGGCTGGCCAGATCCTCATCTTGGTGTTGGCCACTGTGCAGGACCCGGCCATCGCCGAGCGCCACCAGCGAGTAATTCAGATGCACCTGGTCGTCCTGCTGTCGCCACAGGCCAGTGACTGCATAGTCGACCCCCAGAACCTCGCGCAACCAGGTTTGCCAGCGCAGATCGCTGCCACCAGGTTCACCGCTGCGACCATCGCCCCGAACCAGCTGCACCCGATCATCACCCGCCAGCGCCGTGCTCAGCAGTTCGGCGCCGGCATGGGCGATCCAGGCCGGCGCACGCTCATCGGCCGTGATCAGCAGTGCCAGCGCCGGTCGCTGTGCCAGGCTTGAGTCGTCGGTGCCGGCATTGTCCGTCGGGCGCAGCAGCCAATAGCCCGCAGCGATCAGGACCAGAACCAATGCCACCATGCCGGCAATCGGCCAAGGGGTTCTTGAGACGACCTGTCGCTCGGAGGAAGGGGGCCGGCTGGGTATCGGGGTTTCGCCGCTGGCTGGCTGCGGTTCGACCGGCAATTCCAGCGAATCCGACAACGTGTCGGCTGGCTCCAGCGTCGCCTCGCATTCGACGTGTTGCACCGGAACCATCAGGCGATAGCCGCGCCGATGTCGCGTCTCGATCAGGCGCGGACTCTGCGCACTGTCGCCCAGCGCATGGCGAATCTCGCCAACCGTCTGTGCCAGCACCGCCGGCGACAGGGCGTCGTGGCCCCAGACCCGATCCAGGATCTGATCCCGGCCAAGCAGGGCCGGCGACTCCTCGACCAACAGGCGCAGCAACTGGAAAGCGCGCTGCCGCAACGGAACAACGCCATCCGGGCCGTAGACCGTCTCGGCATCGACATCCAGCTCGAACTCGGCGAACCGATACCTCATCAATTCCGGGAACCTTGCAGCGGCGACGATTCAGGTGCTGAGCCGCACGGGCTTTCGACATCCCTCCTGGATGCGAACCTCACCATTCTAGCCCGGTTGCCGCAAACCACTGGAACCTCTGCTGGAGGACCGAACACCCGGGCTTCCCACTGCGCATCGCTCAACCGCAACCGAGCCAGGGTGGGCGGGGCGGCGGCTCGGATCACACCGCGCTTGTCACCGCGCACCTGTCGACCCGTCCAGTCGACCAGCGCCGGTACTCATCGGTGCGAATCGTCAGCGGTGGCGCTGGCATGCTGACAGCAATTGGCTCGATGGATCGTGCGGCCTGGGCGGTCTCTGGGCCCACTGCCTGGATACGACACACGACGCTGGTGTGTGTGGACTGGCCCAATTCCTCGCAGAGCCCGGCTCGGATCGGATTCAGGTCGACGTAGCTCATGCAGGCGAGTACGGCCATCTCGTCAAGCAACGCTTGACACTTGTGGCGGCCCTCCCAGAACCGGCCGGTGCAGTGGTCCTCGCGATTGGCGCGCCGGGCGATCGGCTCGTTCAGCGCGCGCATGAACCAGGACAGGTTGCCCTGGCGTTCGCGACACGATTGCAAACGTTCGGCGTTACCCAGAATGGTTCGCTCCTTGTTCCCGCATCCCGCCTCTTCCAGCAGGCCGTTTTGACGGACCGGAAAGAGTCGTACCCACCGCTGCGCAACTTCCTCGTCGCTCCATTCCACGGCCGCCCTTGGATCGATGTGCAGCACAACGTGGACGTGGTTGCTCATGACCGCATAGGCGTAGACGCCGACTGCGAAGATTCCGGCCAACTCGTGCAACCGGTCTTCGATCCATCCGCGCCGATGCTCGAGCGACCGCCCCGTCAGCGAATCAAAGCCGCACAACCAAGCGCGACGGACACAGCGCGACATGCGGTATAGAACCCCGGCGTATCCGGAGCAACAAGCAGGCGACGGGAGGTGGTCATATCGGCGAACCTACGGGGATGCTGAACCTGCGTCAGTCGGAATCCATCGCTGATGTGGCTCGGATTTCGCTGGTTTGTTGCTGTCCCGGTTGGTCCGGCCTGGTTGGTCCGGGCTGGTTACACGCCGGTTGCGCCCCAATGCTCTCAACTTAAGCTCTGACCAGCTCGCAGCCCTTGCCATCCGGCCATCAATCTGACACAATGCTGCAACGTAACCTATTGAGTTCATTACGATATGAACTCAAATTCTTGACGCCGACTCGCTGCTCGCAAACCTCGGCGCCTTCCTCATCCAGCCCGAGCTTGCCGATCAGGCCAGGCTTCGTCCGGGCGCCTTCACTCGCCAGCGCAAGCTCACCTTGCCGCGCATGGTTGCGATGATGATCTCCGGCATGTGTGCCAGTGTCCAGGCC
This sequence comes from uncultured Rhodanobacteraceae bacterium, assembly GCA_964647135.1. Lineage (GTDB taxonomy): Bacteria > Pseudomonadota > Gammaproteobacteria > Xanthomonadales > UBA2363 > Pseudofulvimonas. The sequence continues at coordinate 667 of CAZYHP010000086.1, read as the reverse complement.
GAGCTGGATGACCTGTTCGCCCAGCTCACCGGCTCGCCCGTCCGCGTGCGCTCGGTCAGCGCTCAGGCGTTCAGCAAGGCTCGCCAAGGCTTCTCTGCAACGATCTTCACCCAGATCAATGAGCACCTGCTGACGCTGGCGCAGGACTATCAGGATGCGTTCCGATGGCGCGGACTGCGCCTGGTGGCTGGCGATGCCAGCCGACTGCAGGTGTCGACTCGCGCCGGTGCGCACTTGCAGGCCGAGCACTGTGCGTTCGCCCTGTACCTACCTGGCAGCGAGTTGACCTTGCACGCCAGCGTGCAGCCGGCCGACGGTTGCGAGCGGCAGATGCTGTTCGAGACGCTGGACCTGCTGACGCCGGAATCGGACCTGCTGTTGCTTGATCGAGGCTATCCCGGTATCGCGCTGATTGCCGCGCTCAGCCAGAAGCGGATCCCTTTCTGCATGCGCGTAGACGGCTGCGGCTGGGCGGCGGTCACTGCCTTTGCGCGCTCCGGCGCAGCCGAACGCATCGTGGCACTGGCCGCACCCAAGGCGCGGCAGGCGGCCTGCTACGAGATCGAGCGCCTGCCCACCACGGTGCGTCTGATCCGTGATGTCACCCCCAGCGGGCACGTGCGCGTGCTCATGACGTCGCTGCTGGATGGCGAGCGCTATCCGGCAG
>CAZYHP010000085.1:8560-12695 GCA_964647135.1 uncultured Rhodanobacteraceae bacterium | reverse complement strand
CATCCGGCGCAGTTCTTCACCTACGCCTCGCGGGCCATGCGCCACCTGCTGGTCGACCGTGCCCGCGACCGCCTGCGCCTGCGCGCCGGCGGCGACTGGCAGCGCATCACGCTCAGTGGCGTCGACCAGCAGGTCGCCATCGACAGCGCCGAGAAGGCGATCGCACTGGACGAGGCCCTGGCGCGACTGGAAGTGCAGGATGGACGCGCGGCCCGCGTCGTCGAGCTGCTGTACTTCGCCGGCCTGACCCTGGAACAGACGGCCGAAGTCCTCGGCGTCGTGCGCCGCACCGTCGATCGCGACTGGCGCTTCGCGCGCGCCTTCCTCAAGGCGGACCTCGACTGACGACGAAGGGTTCGCGTGTCGCAGATGGCGCGCAGACGGCGTTTCCCTGCGCCATGGACCCTGCCCAGTTCCGCCACCTCTTCGAACAGGCTGCCGCCTTGCCCGCGGATCGACGCCGCGCCTTTCTCCGCGACCACTGCCCCGACCCCAGGGCCCGCGCCCGCCTGACACGCCTGCTGGCGACGGACGGCCGCTCTTCCGCACCGGCGCGTCCGCCTGCCCCTGAATCCGGCATCGACGGGTCGTCCTGGGCACGCGGGTCCACCCGGACCGACGCCACGCGCGCCAGCCTGTGGACATTGCAGCGCCGCCTTGGCGCCGGCCGTTCGACATCCGTCTTCCTCGCGACGCGCGAAATCCAGGACGTCACGCAGCACGGCGTCGTCAGCTTCTGGCGATGCGAGCCTGCGCCGCACCGGAGGCGGCACGACTTCGAATGCAGAAGGGAATCGCTGGAGACCCTCGCGCATCCGAACATCGCCCGCCTGATCGACGGTGGCGGCGCCCGCCAGGGAGGCGGTTATCTGATCCACGAATATGTCGAGGGCCGTCCGATCACCGACTACGCCTGCGCCGCGCAACTCGATGTGCGCGACCGGCTTGAGCTGATGATCGTCGTCTGCCGTGCCATCGCGGCGGCCCATCGCGCGCAGGTCATCCACGGGGCGCTCAGGCCCGGTCGACTACGCGTCATGGCCGATGGCGCGGTCAAGGTGGTCGGCCTGGGCATTGAATCGCCAACCGGTCCCGCCACCACGACGTCGGCCGGCTGCGGGACAGCCGGCCACCCCTATTCCGCACCCGAGCGGCTGCGAACCAGGAGGCCCACCATGGCCTGCGATGTTTATGCACTCGGTGTGATCCTGCACGAACTGTTGCTCGGCGAACGACCCCACCGCGCGGACCGGCAGCAGGCCTCGGCGCGTGTCGATGAACTCGTGACCGATCTGTGGCGCCTGCCTCTTCCGCGTTCGCAGCTGCGTGCCACGCTGCGCGGCGGCCTCGACGACCTTCTTGCAAGGGCGCTGGCCGAGGAGCCGCAGTGCCGCCAGGCCTCGGTCGATCTGCTGGCCGATGACATCGAGCGCCATTTGACCTTGCCCACGGTTGAAACCCGGGCGTCGGGTGGAGGGATCCGCACGGGCACATTCCTGCAGCGCCGTTGATCGGGGGCCTGTGCGCCATGCCGGCGCTGCTGTCATGGGCGGGCGACGCCGCCCTGGCGGCCGGACAGGCCTGCGTGACGCTCGGCGCCCGGCACCCGTTCGGGCTCGATCCGTTCGTTGATCGCACCCAGCTGCCACGCGGATCGGCGAGCGCATGGGTCGTCGCACACGACCGGGGAAGGCAGCGAACGAGCCGATGTCGCAATCCGCACCCCGGCGGCGTTACCCGACATTGCGATTCCATCCGATTGGAGAGGCAACATGTTCCCAGCACGACACTTCGTGGCGACCCTTGCGGCGACACTGGTCCTGGCGGCTACCACTGCGCAGGCCGCGATCTACACCGTCGGTTCCGGCGGCGGCTGTACGCATCCGAACATCCAGAGCGCCATCGCTTCGGCGGAGCTCAATCCCGGCGCCGACACCATCCGCATCACGCGCACGCTGGCGTGGACCCAGCAGGCGCTGTCCATCACCACCTCGCAGCATCTCAACGTGGTCGGCGGCTTCGCCACCTGCGACCAGGCCGCCACCGACAACACCTACGCGACCGTCGACGGTGAAGGCGGCGCCCTGGAGCCGGTCTTCCGCATCAACGTCGGCACCGGCGGCATCGTGAAACTGCGCCACCTGAACATCCGCGGTGGCGACGAGGACGGCTCCGGCTTTGGCGGCGGCATCTATTTCCGCGGCGACGGCATCCTGGAACTCATCGAAACAAACGTCCAGAACAACGTCGCCGGCTACGGCGGCGGCATCTATGCCGAAGGCACGGGCTCCAACGCCGAACTGGTGATCAGCAACGACGTGCTGATCCAGTCCAACACCGCACGCTACAGCGGCGGCGGGGTCTACAACGACGGCGTCGAAATGACCATGGTCGCGCCGGACAGCTGGATCGCCTTCAACAAGGCCACCGGCGTCTTCAACGGCACTGCCTGGGTGGGCGGCTACGGCGGTGGCATCCAGATCGTCGGCGGCTCCCGCGACAGTTACACCTACCTGGGTAGCCCCGGCATCGGCGGCGCCGGCCCGGTGTACTGGAACGAGGCGCGCCTCGGCGGCGGCATTTCCCTCATCAGCAATCCCGAATCGGCCGTCCTGCAGTTGTTCAGCGCAGATCCGGCGCGGCAGACGAGCATCCGCGACAACTTCGCCAGTATCGCCGGCGGCGCCCTCTACCTGCGCACCGAGGACCGCGGCGGATTCGTGGTCGGCTATCCCGCGCGCGCTGCCATCATGAATGCCAGCCTCGTCGACAATGGCGCACCGGAAGGTGCGGCGATCTTCATCTCTCGCACGCCGGGGCTGTTTCCGGTCGGCCAGTCCGGCATGTGGATCGACGACGACGGTGTCGACCATCCGGCCGCAATTCCCTGCCCGTCGGGCCGTTCCTGCAACCATATCGGTGGCCACATCTCCCATGACGGCCAGGGCGGCGCGACCAATGGTTCCGTCATTGTCGTGGAAAACAATGGCGGCCTGTTCATGGACCGGACGGAGCTGTCCGGCAATGCCGGTGGCCGGGTGCTGCGCGCCGTTGAGGAAGCCACGGTAGAGGCGGTGAACACACTATGGACAGGCAATGCGGTCGCGCTGAACCTGATCCGCACCGAGGACGACGTCGATTTGCTGGTCGAGAACAGTACCGTTGCCGGCAATGCGCTTGCGGGCACCCACGTCATCTCAAGCAACGGACAGACCCGCCTGCAGCGGTCGATTTTCTGGCAGGTCGGCAAGACCATCGTTTCGCATTCCGGCGATCCGCTGTTCGCGCAGAACATCATCGCCAACGAACGGATGTCCCTGGATGGCGGCAACACGCCATACGTCCTTGAGGCCAATCCCCGCTTCGTGGATCCGGCCAATGCCGACTTCCGCCTGCGCGCCGCCTCGCCTGCCGTCGACTTCGCCAGTACCGGCGGCGGTGCCGATCTGGTCGGCGTGCTTCGCGGCTTCGATCTGCCCTTCAAGCTCAACCGCATGGGAACCGCCGACCTCGGTGCCTACGAGCGCCCTGCCGTGCTGCCCCTGATCCACAACGGCGACTTCGACGACACGGCCACTGGCCGGCTCAACCTGTGGCTGGAATCGACACCTGGCGTATCGTCGTGGACCGCCGACCAGAACGCCACCGGCGCGGCGGGTTCAGGCTCGATCCTGGTCAGCCAGAGCAACATCACTTCACCACGCGTGACCGCGCGCGTGCAGTGCATCCACCTGCCCGGCCCGGGCCGTTACCTGCTCAACGGCTGGGGCCGCAGCGGTGGCCAGAACCCGGTACGCGATAGCGTGTTGCTCAATTGGGAGCTGCGCTACAACGGTGGCGAAAACTGCACCAACGGCGTGCCGCAGGCGAGCGGCGACCATTTCCTGTCGACGAGCGGCAGCTGGGTCAGACCCGCCAATCCCGCGGTGATCGACCTGCCGTCCACGGAAGCCACCCACAACAGTTCGCTGCTGGTACGGCTGGTGGTGATCGACAACGGCATCACTTTCCCAGCCGCGGCAACCGGCTGGTTCGACGGCATCACGCTGGAGGTGGAGTCGGGCGACCTGATCTTCGCCAACGGATTCGAGTCCAACTAGCTGCGCACCAGGTCTGGCGCCGCCCCGACGCCGAC
>CAZYHP010000085.1:0-8460 GCA_964647135.1 uncultured Rhodanobacteraceae bacterium | reverse complement strand
CGACGCCGACCTTCCGCGCGGTTGTCGCGAAGGGGGTCGCCAGGACGTCCGCCGGCCTGGAAAGCCGGCATCGTCGCCTGCTGTAGAGTTGACCCATTCGGTGGATCAAGGTGATGGCAGGGGACCTTGGGCGACGCAGGTGCGCAGTGACCGGAACCGTACTGCGCAGCGGTTCCGGCCAGGCATTCGTGGGACCGGCCGCGCACGGGCGTGCCGCCAACATTGCGGAGCTGTCCAATGTCGCACGCCGATTCACTGCGTGAACTGTTCGAACAGGCCCTCGACCTGCCCGCCGCCGAGCGCGACGCCTTTCTCGCGCAGCACTGTCCGGATCTTCAGCTGCGCGCCCGCATCGAGCGCCTGCTCGCGGCCGACAGCACGGACGAGAGTCCGCTGGAACCGACGCCGCCCGCCGAATTGATGACGGCGATGGCGGAAGCGCCGGCACCCATCTGGCAAAGCGGCCAGCAGATCGGCGGCTGGACGCTGCGCGAATTCCTTGGCGAAGGCGGTTCGGCCACCGTGTTCCGCGCCACTCGCGATGTCGAAGGCACGCTCCAGCATGCGGCGATCAAGCTGCTGCATCGCAACCTGCACTCGGCGGAGGCACAGCGCCTGTTCCGTCGCGAGCGCCAGGCGCTGGCGGCGCTCGATCATCCGAACATCGCCCACCTGATCGACGGTGGCGTCACCAGCGAAGGCACCGGCTATCTCGTCATCGCCTACGTCGATGGCCTGCCCATCAACGATTATGCCGTCGCCGCCGGCCTCGACCTGCGCAGCCGCCTCGCCATGATGGCGGTGGCCTGCCGCGCGGTCGCGGCCGCGCACCGCAACCTGATCGTGCATCGCGATCTCAAGCCGGCCAACATCCTGGTTGCCAGCGACGGCACGGTGAAGCTGCTCGACTTCGGCATCGCCAAACTGCTCGATCCCGGCCAATTGCCGATCGATGCGACGCGGACCGGCTTCGCGCCACTGACACCGGGCTATGCCGCACCGGAACAATTCGAGGGCGGGACGATCACCACCGCCACCGATGTCTACGCGCTGGGCGTGATCCTCTACGAACTGCTGCTCGGTGAGCGGCCGCCACGCGGACGCCCGCCACGCCCCTCCGCGCATGCCGACGAACTGCCGGCGGACGCACGCCGGCTGCCCGCGCCGCGGACCCAGCTCCGGGCCGCCTTGCGTGGCGACCTCGACACCCTGCTGGAAAAGGCACTTGCCGACGAACCGTCACGACGCTACGCCGGTGCCGATCCGCTGGCCGACGACATCGAACGCTACCTGGCTTCGCAGCCCATCCATGCCCATCCGCCCTCGCGCTGGTATCGCACGCGCAAGTTCGTGCAACGCCACCGTGGCGGCGTGGTGGTGACACTGGCGCTGCTTGTGGCGATCCTGTGCACCAGTGCCATCGCCCTGTGGCAGGCGCACGTGGCCCGCCAGGAAGCGCAGCGCGCCAATGTCCAGGCACTGCGCGCGCAGACCGTCCGCGACCTGCTGGTCGGCTTGTTCGATGCCGAGATCCCGACCGGCCCGCGAAACCGCATGCCTGATACCGCCGAGCTGCTGCAGCGCGGCACCGAACGCGCCCTGCGTGACCTGGACGATGCGCCAGCCGTGCAGAGTGAACTGCTGACCGCACTCGGGCGCGTCTACGACCACCTGGCGCAACCGGACAAGGGCGAGCCTGTACTGGATGCCGCCGTCGCTGCGGCGCGGCGGGTGCAACCGCCGGACCCGGCGCTGCTGGCCGCGGCCCTGAGTGAACGCGGTGCCCTGGAGAATTCGCGCAGCCGCTATGACGCGGCCGTGAAGTTTCTCGACGAGGCGCTTTCCCTGCAGCAGCGCGCAGCGCCGGACAGCATCGAACTGTCGGTCACACTGGACCGTCGCGCACAGGCCGCGAGCAACCTGGGCGATCACGACCGCGCCATCGAACTGCGGCATGCCGCCAATGCGATCCGGTCAAGGCGTCTGCCAGCGGATTCGCCGGAACATCTGCATGGCGCGCATGCCCTGGGCACGGCGCTGATGTCGGCCGGCCGCTACGACGAGGCGGAACCGCCTCTGCAGCAGGCCGCCCGTGGCGCCCTTGCCCGCTACGGCGATGCCCATGTGAAGTCTGCGCACTACCTCAAGAACCTGGCGACCTTGCACGGCTTCCAGGGCCGTATTGCCGAAGCGGCGGAGTCCCTGCGTCGCGCCGTCAATGCCGAGCGCAACCTGTATCCCCCGGGCAGTCCTGTCCGCGGCCTCGGCCTGAACAACCTAGGCGCGTTCGAGTTGCGGCTCGGCAATGTGCGGGCCGCGCTGGAGCTGTTCGACGAGGCGCGCAGCCTCAACGACGGCGCTGGTCTTGGGCTGTCGCTCGGCCAGGCCTTCGTGCTCGCCAATGCGGCGCGCGCACGCGAGATCCTCGGCGACGTCGATGCCGCCACGGCCGACCTCGGCAGCGCCGAAGCCGCCGCCCTGGCGTCGGTGCCTGCGTCGCATCCGCGAACGCTGACATTGCGGCTGCAACGTGCACGCCTCGACTTCGCCCGGGATGCGACGCGCAAGCAGGAACTGCTCGCCGCAGCCGACGCGGTGATCGCCGCGGTCGATACGCTGGCGACCCTGCGGGCGCGCAACGAGACGGAAGCGCACTACGCCCGCGCAACCGCACTCACCGCCATGGGCCGCACCGACGAGGCGGCCCACGCCCTGGACGCGGCCCTGGATTCGATGCCGGCGCAGACCGATCCGCTGCTGCTGCCGCGAGTCGCCGAGCATGTCGAATGGCTGCACCGCGAGGGGCACGCAGCCGACGCACAGGCGCTGCTGGCGACCTGGCGGGCACGCGCCGAGCGTGACATCGCTGCCGGTCATTTCGCGCTCGGCCGCCTGCATCTGGCGGCCGCCGCCGTGGCCGCTGACAGCGCCAGTGCCGCAGGGCACGCGCGTAACGCGCTGCAGGCCTTCGAAGCGCTGCCGCCGTCGCATCCCTGGCGCCACCATGCACAGCAGCTGATCGAAACAGCGCCGACGGCTGCCCGCGGCGCGTGAGTGGGCGCGCGAGATGCCGGAAGGGACTGGCGGCGATTCGTCCGGTGCAGGCCCGCCTCTTGATTCACTGCCCGGCGTCGCCGACAGTCCGCCCACTGTCGCCGGACGCGACCTCGCAACCGCCCGATACGCATGCCGGCAACCCGTGGCAACGCCCTCGCCCGGCATCGGCGGCAACCACTGCTGCCTACGTCTGCCCTGCCGGCGCCGCAGGCACGATCAGCGCCGACGATGGAAACAGGACGACCGTCGCCGGTTGGCGTCCAGTCCATGCAATGCGATGCAATGCACGATTCCAGCGTCCCACGACGCACGGACTGTGCCCGTCCGGTTGCAACCCGTGTAATCTCCGCGCGGGGTTTCCGGATGCGCTGCAGGGCGGGGAAAACGCGCCGGGCGTATCGAAGCGAGCCCATCCGGAGGGAGTCGGAACGCTGCAATCCGTGGGGGCGGAACGCGGCGTCAGATGTCCGGGAATCCAAGACGAGGCGTCAACCGTCCCGGTCGGTCAATGGGCCGCACCGGCGGCGGCGGGCGACCGCAATCAAACCACGCAGCCCAGGAAGAACATCACATGCGCAAGTTCAAAGTCGCCGTGCTGGCGGCCATTGCCTTTTTCATCGTTCCCGCCCTTGCCCTCGCCAGCGACTACTACGTCGACATCGAGAACCGGACCGGCTTCACCATCACCTACATGTACGTCAGCCCGGCCAAGTCCTCGTCGTGGGAAGAAGACGTGCTGGGTGCGAACGTCCTGCCGGACGGCGCCTCGCGCCGCGTGCAGCTGCGTGGCTACGACAGCTCGATCTTCGATGTCCGCCTGGTCGATTCCGATGGCGACACCTACACGTTCTGGAATGTCGACGTCGCCCGCCAGGACATCGTGGTGCGCCTGACCGACCTGGACAGCGACTGATCCGACGCTTGCACGGCGCGGCCCGACCGCGCCGTTGCTCGCCATCGCCCCACGGTAGACGGCAAACCCGGCCAAAATGCCGGATTTGTCCTGCTCCGCCCTCGCAACCCGCCGACAGATGTGCGCTCGGCCGGTCAGGGCATTCGAGCCCCTATCGCCCTGCCACCGCCGCGACCATCGATGCGGGGTCCAGGCCGCCTCCACCCCCGGAAGGATCCAGCACAACGGGTATATTCACCCCGAGCCACCGCGCTGGCGTTCAGGAGGAAATGGCCTTGGCCACGTTGATCCCGAATCGGGGAACCTGCTCCGGGCGCATGACGTCGGGTGAACGACGCTTCGCCCAGCGTCTGGAAGACAAGCTGGATGAGGATTACCTGTGCTGGTACGACGTGCCTGTCGGACCAAGCTACCGGCATCCCGATTTCGTCGTTCTGCATCCGAACCGGGGTGTCCTGATCCTCGAGGTCAAGGACTGGAAACCGGAAACACTGGCCGAAATCGACCGCGATCGCGTAGTGCTCAATACCGAGCGCGGGCTGGTGGTCGAATCCAACCCGCTACGGCAGGCACGCGCTTACGCAATGGAGATTCTCCGGCTGCTTCAGGCCGACCCCGCGTTGCTCCAGCCCGCCGGCCATCGCCGAGAAGGGAAGCTCGTGATGCCCTGGGGTTTCGGGGTCGTACTCACGAATATCACGCGACACCAGTTCGAGCAGATGGAACTGGAGAATGTCATGACGTCCGGCAACGTGATTTGCCGTGACGAGATGACCGAGAGCGTTGACACGGAGGAATTCCAGACGCGACTGTGGGACATGTTCATGATGCCGTTTCCATGTCAGCTCACGGTTCCCCAGATTGATCGCGTGAGGTGGCATCTTTTCCCGCAACTGAGGATCCAGCAGCAGGGCGAACTGCTACCAAGACCGTTAGCTGAACCACAATTGGCACCGACCGAAATCCCGGATCTCATCCGGATCATGGATCTGCAGCAGGAGCAGCTGGCGCGGTCGCTGGGCGACGGCCACCGGATCATTCACGGCGTAGCGGGTTCAGGAAAGACGATGATCCTCGGCTATCGCAGCGTGGAGCTGGCCCGTAGATTGCACAAACCCGTGCTCGTCCTGTGCTTCAACAAGACGCTGGCGAGCCGGCTGGAACAACTGATGGTCTCACAGGACGTGCAGGATCGGGTTGCCGTCCGGCATTTCCACGGCTGGTGCAAGGAGCAGCTGCAGACCTATGGCGTGAAGCCTCCGCCATTTCAGGACAGTGCGGACAGATACGCCGCCGAGCTGGTCCAGGCGGTGATCGCTGGCGTGGAAGGCAGGGCGATCCCGCGCGCCCAGTACGGCGCGGTGCTGATTGATGAAGGCCACGATTTTGCACCGGAGTGGCTTCAGCTGGTCACCGGCATGGTCGATCCGGAAACCAATGCGCTGCTGCTGCTTTACGACGACGCGCAGACGCTCTACGGCAAGGGCGCCCGCCGCAGGTTCAGCTTTGCCAGCGTCGGCATACAGGCGCGTGGACGCACCACGATCCTGCGACTGAATTACCGCAATACGCTTGAGGTGCTTTCGGTCGCCAAGGCCTTTGCGGAGGAAGTCCTGGCTGCACAGGAAACCGATGAAGACCACGTACCGGTTATCCCGCCTGAAAGTGCAGGTCGGCGCGGACCGATGCCGGAAGTCTGGCAGGCTCGAAACATCTGGAGTGAAGCCGACTTGATCGCGCAGCGTGTCGGAGAAGCCCTGGAGAACGGCGCGAACCCGAACGACTTCGCAGTCCTGTGCCACTCCCGGCAACTTGCCAACCTGGTTGGTACGCAGTTGCAGAAGCGCGGTCTACCCGTGCTGACTGCAAATGAGCAGCAGCGCCGAGAGCTGTTCAGCGGTGATCCCGCCATCAAGGTGATGACCATGCATTCCAGCAAGGGCCTGGAGTTCGACACGGTGTTCATTCCCGGCATCTGTGAAATGTCGTCACCGGATCGCGATGTCGACCGTCGGCAACAGCAGGTGCGGCTGCTTTACGTCGCCATGACGCGCGCACTTCGACAACTCGAGCTCTCCCACCATGGCGAGGGACCGATCGTCGAGCAGGTTCGCAACGTCGTCGAAAGCGTATCGCGACGACTGGCGGCCTGACCTGCGCAGAGGTCAAGTCGCACGCCTTCATGCCGGTCCCGGCGGCCATGCCATGCAGCACGCGCCGCATGCCGCTCCGCCTTCTGGCCCGTCGCGCTCCGGAGTTTTCGTTCCTGGCGGGCGAGCCGATGTGATCGCGCGGGCGGGACGCATTCGGCTCCGATCCCTCGACCGCGCTACATCAGCTGCGCCATTGGCATGGCCAGGCCGGGATCGCCTTCCAGCACCTGCTGGCGCAGCATCGGTTGCTGGCCGGGTTGCCAGAGGTCGGCTTCCAGGCGCACGCGGTAGCGCAGCGGCCCGCCGTCCGGTTGCGCGTGGCGCATCAGCGGGCGCGGGATGCAGACGAACTCGGTCTGCATGCGCTCGCCGTCGACGCGTACGGTCGCGTAGCCGTGCCCGGCCATGTCGACGAATTCCAGGTGCGGCGCCAGCTCGGCATTGCTGCGGTCGTGGGCACTGGGAAGGTCGTTGCTGCGTACGTATTCCAGCGCACTGCGCACGCCGTGCTTCAACAGCAGGTTGATGGTGTGTTCCTTGCGCCCGTCGGCGCGGTCGGCGATGAACAGGGGCCGCAGCGGATGGTCGAGGCGCCCGTGTTCCCAGGCCTCTGCGCTACCCGGCGAGGTGATCGAGCCGACAACGAAACTCAGTCCGACCGGCGCGAACCCGGCCGGTGGCAACGACCTGGACGCATAGCCGGCCCAGAAGCTGTGGCGATCTCCGGCGAGCACGGCGAAACCGGTGATACCGGCCTCGCGCACGGTGTCGTAGATCTGCGCGCGCTCGTGGTAGGTCCCACCCCAGTCGCTGCCAGCGAGGATCGCGTAGCCCTCGCGCCAGTCGAGCATGTCCTTCGGCAGATTCTGCGGATCGATGCGCCAGTCCAGCGTGCCCAACGAGCTGCCCCAGAGTTTCCAGGTCGCGTCGGCCTTGCGTAGGCGATCGAGGAACCACGCCTTCTGGCGGGCGCCCAGCATCGACTGCGGCGGTTCGTCCGCACGGAAGTTCGGGATCTCGCGGTCGCGATAGCGCAGCACGGGCGCCGGCCCGCCTTCGACGGCACGACCCCCATCGAGCTGGCGCGCGATCGCTTCCGGACGGAACGGCAGCGTGTCGCCGTCGAACAGCGGTGCGAGCTCGGCGCGCTTCGACGCGTCCGGAGAGCGGAAGCTGCGCTGGTCGGTGATCAGCAGATCAAGGTGGCGACCCCAGCGCAGCGCGCGCCAGGCAATCAGGCTTTCGATCGCGGCGATGTTGTTCGGCTCGTTGCCCAGGCCATCGTCGTCGAAGTCGGTGACCTCGACGTCATCGACGTCGGGTGCTTCGAAACGGTCGAGCCGCTTGCCTGGCACGGCGACGCGCGCCGGCAGGTATTCGAACCAGGCCTGGTTGGCGGCGACCTTCAGCCGCTGCGCCGGCACCGGACCCTCGCCGAAACCGGCGATGGACTGCCACCCCTGCCAGGAGAATTCGTGGTTGTCCCAGATCGCGACGAAAGGCCAGCGTGCGCGTGCGTCCTGCAGGTCGGGATCGAGCAGGTAGGCGTGGTAGAGCGCGCGGTAATCGGCCAGCGAAGCCGGCGCCATGTAACGACCGCCGGCCACTTTCTGGCCGTCGGGAAAGCGCACCGGGAAGGTGATCGTGCGGTCATAGCGCTTGCCGTTCGCGGCGACCTGTTCCGGATACTGCACGACCTCGTAGATGAAATCGCCCAGGTGCAGCACGAAGCCCAGCCGCTCATCGGCCGGCGCGCGCTCGTCCTCGAAGATCATGCGGCGCCAGGCGTTGTAGGCGCCCTCCGGCAGGCTCTGGCAACTGACGAAAGCGAAGCGCGCCGGACGCGGATCGTCGGCTGCCGGCGCAGTGAGCGTGCGGCCGATGCGGCTGCCCGCCCCATCACCGTCCACGAAGCGATACCAGTATTCGCGTGCCGGCTGCAGATCGCCGACCAGCACGCGGCAGGTCCAGTCCGAAGCCGCCGACACCACCGCCGGCGCCGACGCGATCACGCGCGCGAAGGCTGGATCCTCGGCGACCTCGACCTGCAGCTTCGCCTGCGGGCGGCCATCGTCGTAAGGCCGGCGCGTCCACAACAGCACGCTCGACTCGTCCGGATCGCCCGAGGCCACGCCCTGCGGATACAGGTCACGGCGCTCCGTCCAGCCCGAACGCGATGGACGAACCGGGGCGCAGCTCCAGGCCAGGGTGGCACCGAGCGCGGCGGCAAGCTTGAGGAAGTGGCGGCGGGAATGCGTGGCCATGGCGCCCTGATCGAGTGAATCCCCGCATGCTAGTGCGTCGCCCCGCGCCGCGGTACCTGCCGGGCGTTGTCCT
>CAZYHP010000084.1:0-12972 GCA_964647135.1 uncultured Rhodanobacteraceae bacterium | reverse complement strand
CTCCAGCACGATGATGGCGTCGTCGACGACGAGGCCGATGCACAGCACCAGCGCCAGCAGCGTCAGCAGGTTGATCGAGAAGCCGAACGCGAACAACGCGATGAATGCGGTGACCAGACACACCGGCACGGTGACCGCCGGAATCAGTGCCGCGCGCAGGCTGCCCAGGAACAGGTAGATCACCACCAGCACCAGCGCAATCGCCTCGAACAACGTCCAGTAGACGCGATTGACCGAGGCCTCGATGAATACCGTGGAATCGAAGGCGACAAAGATCTCCATGCCTTCGGGCAACGTGCGCTGGATCTCATCGGCTTCGGCGCGTGCAGCGCGCGCGACATCCAGGCTGTTGGCGGTGGAGGTCTTGATGATGCCCAGGCCGATGTTCGGCTGGCCATTGCTGCGGAAATAGGCGCGGCGCTCGGCGGAGGCCAACTCCACGCGCGCGACATCGCCCAGTCGCACCAGGTAGTCGCCTTCGCCCTTGCCAAGGGTGATCTGCGCGAAATCCTCGGCGCTCTGATAGCCGCGAGCGACCCGCAGCGTGAAGTCGCGGTCGGCGGATTCCAGGCGGCCGGCGGGCAGCTCGACGTTCTCGCGGCGCAGTGCGCTCTCAACGTCACTGACGGTCAGCTCGCGCGCGGCGAGCGCAGCGCGGTCGATCCAGATGCGCATCGCGTAGCGCTGTTCACCGCCGATCCGCACCTGCGCGACGCCATCCAGCGACGCCAGGCGGTCGACGACATAGCGGTCGGCGTAGTCGGACAGCTCCAGCGTGTCCAGCGACGGCGAACGCATGTTCAACCACATGATGGTTTCGGCGTCGCTCTCGGTCTTCTCCACCTGCGGCGGATCGGCTTCGTCGGGCAGGCGGTTGGTGACCCGGCTGATGGCGTCGCGGACATCATTGGCGGCCGCTTCGATGTCGCGGCTGAGCGAGAACTCGATGGTCAGTCCGGCGCGCCCGTTGACGCTGCGCGACTCCAGCATCTCCACGCCCTCGATGCCACTGACGGCATCTTCGAGCAGCTGCGTGACGCGCGATTCGACGACGGCCGCGGATGCGCCCGGATAGTCCACGCGCACCGAGACGATCGGCGGATCGATGGCCGGCAGCTCGCGCAGCGTCAGGCGGGTGAACGACATCACGCCGAGCACCACCAGCAGCAGGCTCAGCACGGTGGCGAACACCGGCCGCTTGATGGAGAGATCCGACAGCTTCATGCCGGTCAGTCCTGGTTGCCTGCGACAGCCGTGTCCGTCGACCGTGGTTCGACCACGGTGACACGCAGTCCATCGCGCAGCTTGCCGGTGCCTTCGTGGACGATGCGGTCCCCCGCCGCCAGGCCGTCGAGGATTTCCACATCGCCGAGGCGGCGCGCGCCGGTGCGCACGTCGACTTCGGTCACGGTGTCATCCTCATTCAGCCGGAACACCGACTGCCGTGTGCCGACCTGGATCAGCGCGAGTTCGGGAATCACCAGCGCCTGTCGTGGCTGCGTCGCCAGTTCGACGGTCAGCAGCATGCCGGGCTTGATCATGTGTTCGGGATTGGCCAGTTCGGCACGCAGCGCCACCGCACGCGCAACCGGGTCCACGCGCGAGCCGATCGAGGTGACCTTGCCGTTGAAGGGCCGGTCCGGCCAGGCAACGCTGCGCGCGACGATGGCCTGGCCGGCGGCGAGCGTCGACAGGTAGCGCTCCGGCACGGTGAAGTCGAGCTTGATCAGGTCGATGTCGTCGAGCGTTGCGATCACCGTGCCCGGCATCACCAGCGCGCCGTCGGACACCTGGCGGAAGCCGAGCACGCCGGCGAACGGCGCCGTGATGACGCGCTCGGCCAGGCGCGCGCGGATCGCGTCGGCACGCGCCCGCGCGGTGTCACGCAGCGCCCGTTGGGTGTCGAGCTGCGCACGCGGCAAGGTGCCCTGGCTGACCAGCGGCTCCAGGCGCTCCAGCTGCTGCTGCGCTTCGTTCAGTGAAGCCTGCGCCTCGCGCAGGTTGGCGGTTTCCGCCTGCCCGGTGAGTTCGACCAGGACATCGCCCTGGCGGACACGGTCGCCGTCGTCGAAGCGCACGCTGCGCACCACTTCGGTGACCTTGGCGGTGATCGTGACCGACTCGTTGGCACGGGCAGTGCCCAGCGCCTCGATCTGATCGACCCACTCGTCGGACGCGACGACATGGGCCGTCACCGTGGCCGGTGCACCACCGGGCCCCGAGCGGGGTCCGGGCGCGTCGCTTCCGCAGCCCGCCAGCGTGATCGCCAGCGCTGTGGCGGCAACACGTCCGGCCAAGCCGTTCAACTTATATACAACCGACATCTGCGCACCTTTTCCGGCCGCGGCACCGCGTTCAAGCGCCCGCGCCCGGCTTGTCCAAACACCAATGCCGCCCACGGATGAGGGCGGCAGGTGTTTGATGGTACGGCATAAAAAAGGTTCGATCGTGAAGAAACGCCTAGCGCTCGATTGGCCGTATGGGCGTATCGGTCTGCCGCGCCGAGGGTGATGGAAGTACAAGCTTGAGGCGCACCGGCGGGCATTCCGGTGCGCGAGCGGGCGTGACTTTCCGGCTCAGAATCCGCCGCCGCTCTTGAATCCGCCGCCGCCGAATCCGCCGCCGCCCTTGAAGCCGCCACCGCCGAATCCACCACCACCGCCTCTTCGCCGACTGCTGCTGCCGCCGCCGAAGATGCCGCCGGGGAACTCGATGCCTTTCGGCATCCGGAAGCGCTGGTTGCGTTGCACGCGTTCCCAGGCGCGACCCATTTCCAGGACGCCGCGCATCACGCCGCCCAGCACGTCGTCCCAGTCCAGGCCGTCGTCGATTTCCGAATCGCCGCTGTCGTACTGGCGTTCGCGGAAACGCCGGCGCAATTCTTCGACACGTTGCAGCGAGGCCATCACGCCTTCGTGTTCGCGACGGGCGGACACCAGTTCGCCGGCGAGGATCTTCCGCGACTGCCGCGCCTGCTCGATGCCGACGGCGGCGCTGTCGTCGACGCGGCTGGGCGTGACCGCGCTGTCGCGACGCAACTCGTCGCCGGAGGCCTGCTCGATGGCTCGCGTCAACGCCGCCAGCGCCTTGCGGGTGTACTCGTCGCGACCCTCGGCCATCTCGCCGCGCTGCTGCAACAGGTTGGCGTGCTTCTTCTCTTCCTCGCTGATCTGGGCAGCCAGTGCAGCGATGCGCTGGTCGAGTTCGTTGACCTGATCCTGCAGGGCATGGACGCCGGCCTCGAGCAGGGCCTGCGACTCCATCGTCGCCAGTTCATCCTGCGCCGCGTCGGCCTGCCTGCGCAGGTCTTCGGCGTGCCGGCGCAGGTGCATCGGCAATGCCACCAGCAAGCGGTAATTGCGTGCCGCTTCCTTGTAGCGGATCAGCCCGGCCACCCAACCGTCGAGCGTGCGCGCCAGCGCACCGGCGCGATAGCTGGCGCCACCATAACGGCGCTGCCAGAGATAGACGAACAGGCGATCCGACTCGTAGGGCTTGCCCTTCTCGAGGCGATCGGCTTCGGCCACATCCGCCTTGTCGTCGGCCAGTGCCGCCTGCCCGGACAGACGATCGGCGCGTTCGCTCAGGGCCTGCCACTCCGGGGTGGCACGTGTGCGCTCGGCCACCTCGAGATGCTCGCGCTCGACGCGTGCGCGCAGCGTGTCGGATTCGCCGACCAGTGCCTGGCGCTGCTGCTCGAGTTGCCGCTGCACGGCCACGGACGCCTGGATCGCCTGCTCGCAGCGCTCCTGGGCCACCTGCTTGTGCGCCATCTGCACCATGGCTTCGCGCTCGGCCGAACCGAGGCTCTGGCCGACGCGCTGCGCCGCCAGCTCATCGAGCCGGAACTTCGCAAGCAACGCGGTCTGCCGACCCTCCTCGGCACGCGCCTGTTCGTCGCGACGGGTCAGCTCGTCGAGCCGGCCCGATGCCTTCGCCGCCTGCCTGCGCAGCGTTTCGACCTGGCGGTTGAGGTCGTCGTAGGCCTTGCGTCCACTCGTCATAGCCTGCCCCGTCACCAGCTGGTGATGTTGCCGCCGGCAACGTTGTGCCGGTACACCGGTTCCAGATCGCCGCGGCGCTTGACCGCGAAGACCGGATTGTCGATCAGGCCGTTGTCGAGCTTGTCGTCGCGCACGGCGTCGTAGACCGCCTGCGGCACGCGGATGCCGAAGCGGCTGACACGGCGCTGCACCTGGTCCTCTTCGCTGGTCACCGGCAATTCGACCGGCCTGCCGTCGGGGCCCACGGCCTCGACGATGATGTAGTAGTTGCGCGCATTGCGGTTGTCGGCCGGATGGCGCCAGACACCGGACTGTTCACTCGGGCGCGAGAGGATGCGCAGCTCGTAGGCCTGGTTGACGGTTTCCGCCAGCCCATTGAGGCGATCGATGCGACCGCGCGCGAGCGCCACGTCACCGGCGGCCAGCGCCTGTCGCGCCTGCGCGTGGATGACCTGGACGTCGGCCTGCGCGGCCGCTGAAAGATTGCCGCCGGACAGCGCCGCCAGGGCGCGCGTGAGAGCGGTTTCCAGGCCACCCAGGCTGGAGAGGTCGGCGAGCCGCGACTCGGCTTGCTGCAAGGCCTGTTCGGCATCGACCAGCGGCGTGCGCACCGGCACCAGCACCTGCTCGATGGCGCTGGCATCGGTGAGACTGGCGACGCCGTCGAGGCGCGGCATGGCCGCTTGTGCCTGCGCGAGCGCCTGTCCCGCCCGTTCGGATTCGGCGCGCGCGTCGGCGAGCAGGCGCTGCCCGGCGCCGCCGGCGGGCGCAGTCACCGCCGCCTGCGCGCGCTGGGTGCTGGCCAGTCGTTCCTGCGCCTGCGCCAGTCTCGAGCGCAGATCGGACACCTCGGACCGCACCGCACCGGCGCGTTGCCCGGCGTCGATCCATTCCGGCACCGCGAACGCGAGCCAGCCGGCCACGGCCAGTCCGCCAACCAGCGCCGTGCGTCGCAGCCACTTGCCGCGATCGACGTACAGGTGCGCAAGCCGGCGCGCGAAACCCCGCTCCGGCGGCTGGTAGGTGAAGCGGTCCTTCTTGAGCGCAAGGACGCCCTCGGCGATCACCGCGTCGCTGACCTCGATGCCCTGGTCGGCATAGATCTTGCGGATGCGGGCGATCAGCTCGGCGTCGCGTTCCTCCTGGCCGAGGGCGTGTTCGACGAGATCCTGCTGATGCCGCAGGGTGTCGACCACATCCATGGCCAGCATGACCTTGTCGAGTCCGCCGCCGTCATCGGGCAGCGGCGGCAACAGGTCGAGGTCGGCTGCGTCCAGCGTCAGCGGCGCCGGTGCCGTCACCACGGCGGGGACGGCCGCTTCGGCGTTGGCCTTGGCCTCTTCCCGGCGCCCCCTCTTGCGGGCCGCCGGATCATGCTCGTCGGGCTTCTGCAGGCGCACCTTGGGCTCCAGTCGGCGCGATCAGCCGTCCAGCTGGACGGTGGTCGGTCCCGGCAACGAGTGCGCCTGCTGGGCAAGCTGCACCAGGCGACGACGACCGTCCTCGACGGCCTGCGTCACCTCGATCTCGTTCTTTTCGGCCAGCTGGCGCATCTCGGCGATGATCTGCTGCGACTTCTCCTGGAAGTTCACCACGGCGTCGACCAGCTTCTTCACCGACTCGGCGCGGATGGTCGGGCCGTAACCGGCACGCACGGCGGCTTCCTGGATCTTGTCGCCGACTTCGCCCAGCGTTTCCAGACTCTTGTTGATGCCGTCCTTCATCGCCTCCAGCGTCTGCGTCGCCTCGTGCAGGCCATGCATGCCGGTGAACGAGGCGCTCAGCGCGGTGAACACCGTCTCGTTGGTGCCGAAGAAGGTGACGGCCTGCGAGTACACGCGCTCCTTGGCATCGGTGATCTGCATCAGCCGCGCCATGATGACGTCGGAGGTGTTGTAGGCGATCGACAGGTTCTCGGCGAGATCCTTGGCGATCTGGTAGCGCTTGTCCTCGTCCTGCACGGCGCGCAGCTTGCGGTCGCGCTCCAGTTCCAGGCCGGACTGTACGACGCGGTCTTCCGAGGTGCTGGACTCCAGCGCCTGCGCAGCCGTGGTCAGTTCGGTCTTGGCCTGTTCCAGGACCGCTTCGGCCTTCTTCAGCACTTCGAAGCCGAGCACCTGCGATTCCTTCAGCGCGACGCGGAAATCGCGATAGGCTTCGAGAATGGTCTGTTCGCGCTGGATCTGGTCCTTGGAATCGGCAGCGACTTCCAGGTAGACGTCCTTGATCTTGTCGAAGCGCGAAGGGATGTCGCCGCGCGTCACCTTCATCCAGATGTTGGAGAGGCGCTCGAAGGTGTCGATCTTGCCGTCGTCGACCTGCTGCACCATGCGCTTGGCGTCGTCGCGGATGGTGTCGAAACCCTGGGTGATCGCCTTGTAGCGCTCGCCGATGCGCATGGCGTCGATGTTCTCGCGCACGACCTGGTTGAACAGGCTGGCCTGCGCGAGCGTGCGCGCGATCGCCAGCGTCTTGTCCGGATCAAGGTGCGTGATCTTTTCGATCAGCGCCACCACCGGCGCCTCTTCGGACTTGCTGTCGGCGGGCAACAGGCCGATGCGGCGCAGGCCGGACAGGGCCTTGTCCAGTTGCTTGAGCGGCTGCACGGTGATCGCATTCATGTCGGTGACTCCCAGTGGTCGCAAGGGCGGAATCGGCAACCCGGCGGCATTGTCTCCACGCAGCCGGACTGCAGGATGCCCAGTGTAGCGAAGCCGGTCCGGACCGCATGTGTCGGACGTTTACCGACGGCGGCCGGGGCATGCGCTTCATTCATCATCGGCTGGCAATTCCCGGCCTTCGGCTTCGGCCTGCAGCGCGCTGCGGCGGATCTTGCCGGTACCGGTCTTCGGCAGCGCATCGCGGAACTCGACCTGGCGCGGCACCATGAACTCCTCGAGTTGCCCGGCGCAGTGCGCGACCACCTCGCGGGCCGACAGCGCGACGCCTTCGTCGAGGGCGATGATCGCCTTCAGGCTGCGACCCAGGATGTCATCGGGGACTCCCACCACGGCGGCCTCGCGGACGCCGGGCAGCGCGTAGAGGACGTTCTCGACTTCCTTCGGGCTGACCTTTTCGCCGCGCGTCTTGATGATGTCGTCGCGGCGGGCAACGAAGTAGAAGAATCCGTGTGCATCCATGCGGAACAGGTCGCCGGTGTGCAGCACCCTTTCCCAGGGATAGCGGCCGGGTTTGAGGGCGCGCGCGGTGGCTTCCGGATCGTTCCAGTAGCCCTGCATGACATGCCCGCCGCGCACGACCAGTTCGCCGGTTTCGCCGGGCGGCAGCCGTCGGCCGCTGTCGTCGGCGACCCAGGCCTCGGTGTCGGGAATGGCGATGCCGACGCTGTCCGGTCGGCGTTCCAGCTCGTCGGGCGGCAGCCAGGTGCAGCGCTTCGACTCGGTGACGCCGTACATGGAGAACAGCCGCGCGTTCGGGAACAGCTCGCACAGGCGCCGGATGTGTGCCGGCGGCAAGGCCGCGGCGGTGTTCGTCAGCGTGCGCACGCCGGCCAGCCACTCCGGGCGGAGGTTGCGCATCTGCACGATCAGTGCCGCCATCGTCGGCACCAGCGGGAAGACGGTGACGCCCTCGCTGGCGAGCAGCGGCAGGATCTTCTGCGGAAATGCGAAGGATTTTTCCAGCACCAGCGTCGCGCCCAGGCGCACGCACATCAGCAGCTGGTAGAGGCCGTAGTCGAAGGCCAGCGGCAGCACGCTGAGCACGACATCGTCCTGGCGGCTTTCCAGGTACTGCGTGATCGAAGCGGAGACATGCCCCATGTTCCGGTGCGTCATCATCACGCCCTTGGGACGCCCGGTGGAGCCGGAGGTGTAGACCAGCATCGCCAGGTCGATGTCGATGCCGCGCGCTGCCGGCGCCAGCGGCTGCGCCGATGACAGCGCCGTCGCCCAGTCGAGTTCGCCGTCGCGCAGCGTGGCGGCCGGCGCATCGATGACGACGATCCGGCACTGCCCCGGCACCTGCGCGGCGGCGGCGCGTGCCGGTTCGAGCAGGCTGGCCTGGGTGACCAGCACGCGGGCACCGCTGTCTTCAAGCAGATACGCGAGCTTGCCGGCGCGGGTCGCCGGATTGATGACGCTGAAAACGCCACCGGCGGTGAGCGTGCCGAACAGGGCGATGGCGGTTTCGGCGCGGTTCTCGAGGAACAGCAGGCAGCGGTCGCCATTCGCCAGCGCGACTTCGTTCACCAGCACGCTGGCGAAGCGCTCCGCCTGGTCTGCCAGCTCGGCATACGAGGTGCGCCGTGCGCCACACACGAGCGCCGCATGGCCCGGATGTCGGGCCGCACTCTCATGAAGGAAGCGCTCGTAGCGCATCAATCGTGCGCGGCGGCGACGTCGAGCTTGCGCTGCACGAAGGCGACCAGGTTGCCGATGCCGTCGAGATTTTCCGGCAGCACGTCCTCGTCGTCGACCAGGAAGCCGAAGGCCTCCTCCAGCCAGGTCACCAGCGTCAGCACGCCAATGGAATCGATGATGCCGCCTTCGAGCAGGCTGACGTCAGGCGCAAGGTCTTCCGGCGCCTGGAACTGCTCGCCGAGGAAGCTGCGGATTCGTGACTCGATGGTGGGCATGGGAGATCCTGGCCGACGCGGTCGCAGGCGCGCCGGCGAAGAAGTGCCGGAACGAGACGGCCGGATGGCCGCCGGTGATGGCTCAGTTCAGCGCTTCGCCTTCGCTTTCGAGCAGGTCGCTCTCGAGGAACGCACAGGCGGCTTCCTGGCCGGGCTGGCTGAAGAGCACCATGAGGATGACCCACTTGAGGTCATTCAGGTCCACTTCGTCGGCGTCCAGGGCCATGATCCTGTCCAGCACCAGCTCGCGGCGCTCGGCATCGAGGACGCCACTGTGCTCCAGGAACATCAGGAATCCGCGCGCCTCGACGTCCAGCTTCGCCACTTCCTCGGCCGCGAAGATGCGCACCGGTGCCTTCCCGCCGCCGGTGACCGGGCGCAGTTGCGGCCGCTCGCGCGCGAGCACGTCCAGCCAGTCGAAGGCTTTGCTGATTTCGGAGGGAGAAAAGCCCGCCTCAAGCAGGCTGGCCTGGAGGGAGTCCCGGTCGTTGAGGCTGTCCGGGTCGTCGTAGACGAAGTTTTCGAAGAGGTAGAGCAGTACGTCCAGTATGTTCTCTTTCATTCCGCCTTCCTGCCGGCCCGACCGTAACGGCCGTTGGCGCCGACGGTAATGAGGCCATCCAGCTCCATGATCAAGAGCATGGAGGAAATGTCCGCGACGGTCAAACCGGTACGTTCAGCCAACGCATCCACCGGCTGCGGGTCATGGCCGAGGGCCTCCCAGAGGCGCTGGTAGTCGGGATCGGCGAGTCGGCCAGCGCCTGTCCCGGCATCGTCGGCACTCGCGGTGACGGCGGCATCGGCCGCCAGCGTGTCACGCAGCCGCTCCGCCAGGCGTGCCGCCATCGGCTTCAGTTCCTCGAGGATTTCACCGGCGGTTTCGACCAGGCGGGCGCCGTCGCGGATCAGGCGGTGGCAGCCGCGCGCCATGGGATTGTGGATCGATCCCGGCAGTGCGAAGACATCGCGACCGGCTTCGGTGGCCAGGCGCGCGGTGATCAGCGAGCCGGAACGCAGCGCGGCTTCCACCACCAGCGTGCCCAGGCTCAGCCCGGCGATCAGGCGGTTGCGCCGCGGGAAGTGTTCGGGACGCGGCGGCGTGCCCGGCGCGAATTCGGAAACGATGGCGCCAGTCGCTGCGATGCGTGCGGCCAGCGCGGCATTGCCGGATGGATAGACGACGTCGGGGCCGGTGCCGACCACGGCGATGGTCTGGCCGCCGCGCAGTGCGCCTTCATGAGCGGCACTGTCGACGCCCCCGGCTAGGCCGCTGGTGATGACAACGCCGGATCGCGCCAGCGCCGCCGCGAAGGCCAGCGCATTGTCGCGACCGCCGGCAGTGGGATTGCGGCTGCCGACGATCGCCAGTTGCGGTTGCCACAGCAGGCCCGGATCACCGCGCACGAAAAGCGCCAGCGGCGGTCGCGCGGTGTCGCGCAGCAGGGCCGGATAGTCATCATCGAGCCAGGTGAGCAGGTGATGGCCGGGCTGATCCAGCCAGCGATGGTCGCCATCGATGGCGTGGCGATCCGGATCGATCAGCGTCGAGCGCGTCGCGTCGGCGATGCCCGTTTCGGCGGCTGGCGATTGCCGCAGCCGGGCAAGGGCACGGCTGGCCGAACCTTCGCTGTGCAGGACATCACGGACGATCCGCGCGCCCAGGCCGGGCGCGCGGATCAGGACCAGCCAGGCGTCGCGTTCTTCGCCGCCCTGGGTCATGCCGTCTTACAGGCTGTACGGCTCGCTCACACGATCGCGTGGCCGGATCGGCCGCTGCCCTTCCATCACCAGCGCATAGCTGATGCGGTCGAACACGCGGAAGACCATCACGTGACCGGCGAAATCGTCCGGCAGCGTGACATGGCTGTCGTCGCGGCGGTGATCGCGGAAGATGTTGCGGTTCGGGTAACGGACGTCGTCGCGGATGTGCTCGCCCGGATTGAACACGCTGAACACCTGGCCGTTGGCGATGCCGTCGCTGGCGCCACGGTTCAGCGCCACCACGTAGTACTTGCCCGCGATGTCGCCATCACCGGTGACCGCCATCACTTCCATGCCCTCCGGCACCGAGGCCGGCGGCTGCGGATGGAAATACAGATCGTACGGCGCGACCTCCAGCGGCACGACGAGGTCGCCGGCCCGGATTTCCATGTCGGCATCGTCGACCAGCAGCGTCGCCGGATCGCCGGTGCGGATGACCCGCGCCAGGCCGACCTCGAGCACCTCGTAACCGAGCAGCGTCTCGCGATGCTTGGTCTCTTCCGGCGCGTGGATGCTGTCGGCGGCACGCCACGGCGAGCCGTGTCCGAACTGCTCGACGGTGTGACGCTGACGGTTGCGCTTGCTGACCTCGCGATAGGCCATGGTCGGCCGCACGATGGCGACGCGATCACCGGCCTGCGCATCGAGGTCACGCGCATAGACGTAATTGGTCTCCGTCGCGAACGGACGGTTTTCCTCGTTCGCAACGATGTAGGGCAGATGCTTCCAGGCATCGTCCTCGAGAACGCGGACGTTCTTGAGGAAGGCCTCGATATGCGACAGCGGCAGGGCCGGAATCGCGGCCTCGTCGTCGCTGCGGATCTGCGGGCCGCCGTTGCTCAGCTGCGGCTTGCCGCCGAGATAGCTCAGGTCGAGCACATCTCCCGGATAGATCAGATGCGGATTGGCGACCTGCGGATTGGCCTGCCAGATCTCCGGCCACAGCCAGGGATGGCGCAGGAATCGCGCGGAGATGTCCCAAAGAGTGTCGCCCTTCTGGACCACATAGCGATCGGGATGATCGCTGCGCAGCACGCTGTCGGCAGCGTGCACGGCCACGAACGTCATGAGTGCGACGGCGGGCACAAGCAGGCGCTTGAACATCGGTGTCTCCCCCTGATGGTTCGGGCAGTGTACTCCAGAAAAAATCGTAAGCAAATAAGCCTGTTGGCGTTTATTCGTGACCGCATTCTCAGGAACGGGCACAGCGGGGGCGAAAAAAACTGCCGCTACGGCGGGCATTTAGCGCTTTCATCGCCCGATGGCCGACGCCGCCATAATGGGAAGCACGCATTTTCCGTGCTGCCCATGGCCTCGATCAGCGCCGCGTTGTCGAAGCCGGGCAGGGCCTGCAGACGGTCGAGCAGGTCCGTCCGGGCGGCCGCAAGCCCCGGCACCGCGCAGCCACCGGTGGCCGAGCGCAGCAGCCAGTACTGGTCTTCGCCCAGGGGACCGTCGTCGGTGCCAAGCAGTTCGACCGACTCCAGTTCGTCCCAGCGGACGCTTTCGGTACGGCCGTCCGCGAGAAGGCGGCGGACGCCGGTGTCGTCGACGTTGATCGCCCCGGTTTCCCGCGCCTCCTGTCCCGCGGCGCGTCGTGGCCTCCCGAACAATCGCGACAGCAGTGTCGACAGGCTCATGCGGTCTCCGAGCGGAACGGAAAGTCCTACCGTAATGCATCCGATACGGACAGGCGTCAGGCGGATGCCCCTGGGCTAGAATCGCGCCCCGTGTCGACCCCCACTGAACATCCACTGCCTACCGCGCCGGTGTGGCGGCAGTTCGCTGCCACGCGCTGGTGGCCCGTCAACGCCGTGCAGGCGCTGTTTACGCTGTGCTGGACGCTGCCCGGCCTGTTCATCGCCTTCCTGATCCATGCCGTGACGCGCTCGCAACGATTGCCGCTGGCGCTGGCGCGGCACATCTGGGCGCCGGGACTCATGCTCGGCGCCGGTGCGCGCCTGCGCGTCGAAGGTGCCGAACGCATCGACTGGTCACGGCCCCAGGTGCTGGTGGCCAACCACCAGTCGATGATCGATATCCCGGCGCTGTTCCGCGCCGCGCCGGTTCCGCTGCGCTTCGTGCTCAAGGAAGAACTGACGCGCATTCCGTTCCTGGGCTGGTACATCCGTGCGATGGGCATGATCGGCATCGCCCGCGGTGATGGCCGCAAGGCGCGCGCGAGCATCGAACGCGCGGCGGAACGGGTGCGCGGCGGCGCCACGCTGGTCGCGTTCCCGGAAGGCACACGCAAGCCGGAGGGGTTGCCGGCGGCATTCAAGGGCGGCGCCTTCCAGATCGCCATCGCCGCCGGTTGCCCGGTCCTGCCGGTGTCGATTTCCGGCAGCGGTGCCGTGCTGCCGCCAGGCGGCTTCAAGGTCCGGCCAGGCACGATCACCCTGCGCTTCGGCGAACCCATCGACACCGCCGGCATGCAGGCCAGTGATCGCCAGGCGCTCGCACGCCAGGCCCACGATGCGATCACTGCCTTGATGGCGAACGGCGGCTACTGACCGCCCTCTGCCGGCTGCTACAGGCCGCTGGCGGCCTGGGCAACGGCGCGGAACAGGGCGCGGCCCTTGTTCATCGTTTCTTCCCATTCCTTCGCGG
>CAZYHP010000083.1:0-13088 GCA_964647135.1 uncultured Rhodanobacteraceae bacterium | reverse complement strand
TATCCGGGCGACGAGAACGGCGTCGGCGGCATCTACAACTTCGTCACCAAGCGCGGCGCCTGCCGTGGCGCGCGCTCGAAGATTTCCTGGACGCAGGTGGAGACCGGTTCGGCCATCACCTGGAAGTATCCCAGCTGCGTGCTGATGGGCGAGGAGTCGGTCGGCGAGTTCTATTCGGTGGCGCTGACGAATCATCGCCAGCAGGCCGATACCGGCACCAAGATGATCCACATCGGCAAGAACACCAAGAGCAAGATCATCAGCAAGGGCATTTCCGCCGGCCGCGGCCAGCAGACGTATCGGGGCCTGGTGCGCGTGCAGCCGACGGCGGCCAATGCGCGCAACTACACGCAGTGCGACTCGCTGCTGATCGGCAAGAAGTGTGGCGCGCATACCTTCCCGTACATCGAGGTCCGCCGTCCGGATGCCATCGTCGAGCACGAGGCCACGACCTCGAAGATCTCCGATGACCAGCTGTTCTACTGCCGTTCGCGCGGCATCGGCGAGGAAGACGCGGTGTCGATGATCGTCGACGGTTTCTGTCGCGACGTCTTCAAGGAGCTGCCGATGGAATTCGCCGTCGAAGCCAAGCGCCTGCTCGAAGTGTCGCTGGAGGGGTCGGTCGGATGAAGCTGCGTCCGCACCAGCGCGTCGCCTACGACAACGAAATGGCGCAGGCCCGAAGTGCCGAATCCGCAGGCGATCTCGACAGCGCTTTCGCGCATCTGGAGCGCGCGCACATCCTCGGCCAGCGCAATACCTGGGCGCACGCGCGCGCGCACCTGCACATGCTGCGCATCGGCTGGCGCCGCCGCGACCTGCGCGAGCTGGCCGGCCAGCTGCTGCGCATTCCCGCGGCGCTCACCAAGAGCCTGATCTGGGTGCCGGTCGGCAACACCGGTGGCGCCAATGTTCCGGCCACCCGGCCGATGCCGATTCCGGCCGACCTCAAGCCTTTCCTGGACTGACACGACATGTTGACCATCGACAACCTGCACGCGCGTACCGCCGGCAAGGACATCCTCAAGGGCCTGGACCTCAAGGTCGGCGCCGGTGAAGTGCACGCGATCATGGGGCCGAACGGTTCCGGCAAGAGCACGCTGGCCTCGGTGCTGTCCGGACGCGACGGCTACGAAGTCACCGCCGGGTCGGTGCAGTTCAAAGGCCAGGACCTGCTGCAACTGGAGCCGGAAGAACGCGCCGCCGCCGGCGTGTTCCTGGCCTTGCAGTATCCGGTCGAGATTCCCGGCGTGAACAACACCTATTTCCTGCGCGCGGCGCTGAACGCGCAACGTCGTTCGCGCGGCGAAGCGGAAATCGATTCGGTCGAGTTCCTGCGCCTGGTGCGCGAAAAACTCAAGGTCCTGAGCCTGCCCGATGATCTGCTCAAGCGCGGCGTCAACAGCGGTTTCTCCGGCGGCGAGAAGAAGCGCAACGAGATCTTCCAGATGGCGGTACTGGAACCGAAGCTCGCCATCCTCGATGAAACCGATTCCGGTCTCGACATCGACGCCCTGCGCCAGGTGGCCGACGGCGTGAATGCGCTGCGTTCGCCGGAGCGCGGCTTCATCGTCATCACCCACTACCAGCGCCTGCTCGATTACATCCAGCCCGACTTCGTGCACGTCCTGGTCGACGGCCGCATCGTCGAATCCGGCGACCGCACGCTGGCCAGGGAACTCGAAGCGCACGGCTACGGCTGGGTTGCCGAACGCCACCTCGCCGACGCCGGGGCCTGAGCCATGGACACGGTGCTGCAACAGACATTGGCGGCGCAGTTGCCGCCACCCGCGGCGGAATGGCCGGCATGGTTCGTCGAGCGCCGCCAGCGCGCGCTCGTAGCACTGGCCGGCGCGCGCTGGCCGCAGCGCAAGGACGAGGCCTGGCGATACACCAGCCTGCACGAACTGGCGCAGCAGGCGCCGCAGGTCGCGCAGGCAGCGGTGCCGGCTGTCGTCGACGATGCCGCGATGGTGTTCGTGGCGGGGCAGGGCGCGGTCGGCAATGCGCCGCCCTTCATGCGTCGCCTCGCCGACGAGTTGGCATCACCTGGCTCGACGACCATGGCGGCGCAGATAGCCGCGCAGTGGTTACTGGCGGCTGGGCAGGGCGAGAATCGACCTGACGACGTCTTCGACCATGCCAATGCCGCTTTCGCCAGCGATGGCGCGTTGATCGACGTGCCGGCCGGTTACGTCGACGAGGACTGGTTCCGCATCCATGTCCGCGGCGCGGCAGTCGACACGGCGTCGCACTGGCATCTGACTCATCGCATCACGCTCGGCGAAGGTGCGAACCTGCGCCTTCACCTGGACCAGGAAGGGCTGTCCGGCAGTGGCCTGGCGACCATTGCCAGTCATATCCGCGTCGGTCGTGGCGCGCACCTGGAACTGGCGTGGACGCGCGCGGTCGGCGAGATGGCGAGCATCGCGCGGACCCGCATCGAACTGGAAGCGGACGCGCGCCTGACGCTGCATGTCCTCGACGCCGGTGCTGCGCCTTCGCGCCATGACCTCACCGTCGTACTGGGTGGCGAAAACGCGCAGGCCGACGTCGGTGGCGTGTTCCTGCTCGACGGCCGACGCCTCGCCGACCTGCAGTTCGACCTGCGGCACGACAGTCCGAACGCCTTCAGCAACACGACGTGGCGGGCGATCGCCAACGGGCGTTCACGTGCCGTGTTCAACGGCCACATCAGCGTTGCCAAGGGTGCCGACGGCACCGACGCGAAGCTGGGCTGCAAGAGCCTGCTGGGTTCGGTGCAGGCGGAGGTGGATGCGAAACCCGTTCTTGAAATCTATGCCGACGACGTGAAGTGCGCGCATGGCGCCACCGTCGGCCAGCTCGATGCGCAGGCGCTGTTCTACCTGCGCAGCCGCGGAATCGGCCTGGAGCAGGCGCGCTCGATGCTGACGCGCGCCTTCGCCGCCGAAGCCTTCAGCGATCGACAGGATTCGCCAGCCGCCTTGCGCCTGGCGCAGTGGCTGGAGGTCGCATGAGCGCCACGGCGGACCGCCCCGTGCTGCCGCAAGCCAAGCCTGGAATCGGCCGCGACTGGTTGCGCCTGCGCGACGATTTCCCGGCACTGCGCCGGCAGGTGCACGGCAAGCCGCTGGTGTATCTCGACAACGCCAACACCGGCCAGCGTCCTGAGGCGGTGCTGGCGGCGATGGATCGTTACTACCGGCAGTACAACGCCAACGTCTCGCGCGCCGTGCACACGCTCGGCACCGAAGCGACAGAAGCCTACGAAGGCGTGCGCGACCGGCTGGCGCGCTTCGTCAACGCACCGTCGCGCCAGGAAATCATTTTCACCCGCGGCAGCACCGAAGCGATCAACCTGGTCGCCTACAGCTGGGGCGGCGCCAACATCCGCGCCGGCGATGCCATCCTCGTCACCGGCATGGAACACCACGCCAACATCGTGCCGTGGCAGCTGCTCTGCGAGCGCAGCGGCGCGACGCTGAAGGTGTTGCCCGTGCTCGACAGCGGCGAGCTGGATCTCGACGCGCTGCCGGCGCTGCTGACGCCGGAGGTGAAACTGTTCGCCTTCACGCATGTCTCGAACGCGCTCGGCACCGTCAATCCGGTCGTCGATCTGTGCCGGCTGGCGCGCGAGCGCGGCATCGCCACGCTGATCGACGGCTCGCAGGCGGCGCCGCACCTGCGCATCGACGTGCAGGCCATCGGTTGCGATTTCTACGCCTTCACCGGCCACAAGATGTTCGGGCCGACCGGTACGGGCGTGCTCTGGGCGCGGGGCGCGCTGCTCGCCGACATGCCGCCGTTCCTGTCCGGTGGCGAGATGATCCGCGAAGTGGATTTCGCCGGCACGACCTTCGCCGATCCGCCGCATCGTTTCGAAGCCGGCACGCCGAATATCGCCGGTGTGATCGGTCTCGGTGCCGCGGTCGATTACATCGAAGCGCTCGGCATGGAGGCGATCTGCGCGCGTGAGCAGGCCCTGTCCGATTACGCGCTGGCGCGACTCCAGGCGATGCCGAGCCTGCGCCTGATCGGTGCCGGCGCCCGCGAGCGCGTGCCGGTGTTCTCGTTCCTGGTCGAGGGCGTGCAGGCGCAGGACCTGGCCACGCTCATCGACCTGGAAGGCGTGGCCGTGCGTTCCGGCCATCATTGCGCGCATCCGCTGATGAAGCGCTTCGGCGTCTCGGCGACCTGCCGCGCCTCGCTGGCGTTCTACAACCAGGAGGCCGAGGTGGACCAGCTCGTCCATGCGCTCGAGCGAGCTCGCGCACTGCTGGCCTGAGGCGACACCATCGCGGCGCCATGACCGACCCCACTCTCCGCCCGCCGCTGCGCTATCGCTGGGCCACCGCCCGTGATGCCGACGCCATCGTGGCGCTGGCCCAGGCCGCCTATCGCGGCGAGGCAAGCCGCGCCGGCTGGACCACCGAAGCGGATTTCCTCGACGGCCAGCGCATCGACCGCGACGGCGTTCTCGAACTGATCGGCGAAGGGCAGGGCATCGTCCTGGCCGAACGTGACGACGTCGCAGGCGCGCTGCTCGCCTGCTGCCACGTCAGTCGCGATGGCGACGATGCCTGGTTTGGCCTCTTTGCTGTCGATCCCGGCTTGCAGGGCCATGGCATCGGTGACCGCCTGCTGGCCGAGGCCGAGCGCCGCGTCGCCGGGACTTTCCGCAGCCATCGATTGCGCATGAAGGTGATCTGGCTGCGTGACAGCCTGATCGCCTGGTACCAGCGCCGCGGCTTCCAGCGCTGCGAAGAAACGCATCCGTTTCCCTATGGCGAACCGCGCTTCGGTCTGCCGCGTCGCGACGACCTGTACTTCATCGTGCTGGAAAAACCGCTCGCCTCGAACTGAGGCCACGCCTGGCCTGTTTGCCGCTGATTCTCCGTACGCCTATCCTGCCCACCTCCCGACCATCTGGAATCACCATGCGCGCTTTGTCCGGTCTGCTGTTGAGCCTGTCGCTCGTCCTGCCCGCTTCCAACAGCCACGCCGAGGAAGGCATGTGGCAGCCGGCGCAGCTGCCGGACCTGGAAGTCCAGCTCAAGGCGCGAGGCCTTGACCTGGAACCGGAAGACCTGGCGCGCCTGACCGAATACCCGCTGGGCGCCATCGTCGGCTTCGGCTTCTGCACGGCGTCGTTCGTGTCGCCGGATGGCCTGGTGGTCACCAACCACCACTGTGCCTATGGCGCCATCCAGTACAACTCCACGCCGGAGCGCAACCTGCTCGCCGACGGCTTTCTCGCCGCGGCCCACAAGGACGAGCTGCCGGCCGATCCGACCATGCGCATCTTCGTCACCGAGTCCATCGAGGACGTGACCGCGCGCATCACCGAAGGCCTCGACGACAGCGTCACCGGCATTGCACGCCACCAGGCGATCGACCGCGCCAGCAAGGCCGTCGTCGCCGAATGCGAGGCCTCGCCCGGTTACCGTTGCGACGTCTACGTGTTCCACCAGGGCCTGTCCTTCCAGCTCGTGCGCCAGCTGGAAGTGCGCGACGTGCGCCTGGTCTACGCGCCGGCCAGCGCCATCGGCAAGTTCGGTGGTGACATCGACAACTGGATGTGGCCGCGCCACACCGGTGATTTCAGCTTCCTGCGCGCCTATGTCGGACCGGATGGCAAGCCGGCCGCGTATGCCGAAGAAAACGTGCCCTACAAGCCGCGCCATCACCTGAAGGTGCAACCGCAGGGCGTGTCGGCCGGCGACTTCGTGATGGTCACCGGCTATCCGGGGCGCACCAACCGCTACCGTCTGGCCGAAGAGGTCCGCGACGCCATCGAGTGGCAGTACCCGACCACCATCGAGCTGTACCAGCGTTACGTCGATATCGTCGGCACCCATCCGGATGCCGACGCACGCCTGAAGTACGCCAGCAACGTCGCGTCCTGGAACAACACGCTGAAGAACTTCGGCGGCCAGATCGAAGGCCTGCGTCGCGCCGACGCCGTCGCGGTCAAGTCGCGTGGCGAAGAGGAACTGGAGCGCTGGCTCGACCGCAACCGTGATGGCGAACGACTGAAGGCCGGCATCGCCAAGCTGCGCGAAGAACTGGCCACGGCGCGCGGCACCCGCGAGCGCGACCTGCTGTTCCGCCAGTTCAGCGGCCTGTTGATGGTGCGCGCCGGCTACACCATCGAACGCCTGGCGCTGGAACGCGGCAAGCCGGATGCGGAGCGCGAATACGGTTTCCAGGAACGCGACGAAGCACGCCTGGAAGGTTTCCTGCGCATGATCGACCGGCGCTTCGATCCAGCCATCGAGGTCAAGCTGGGCACCGAACTGCTGCTGCGCTACGCGCGCCTGCCGGCCGACCAGCGCATCGCCGAGCTGGATGCCTGGCTGGACGGTGCCAGCAGCGCCGAAGCGATCAGCGCAAAGCTCACAGCGTTGTACACGGCCACCGGCCTGACCGATCCGGCCAGGCGGCTGCAGTGGTTCGCCGCCGACCTCGAACGGATCAAGGCCAGCGACGACGCGATGCTGCGTTTCGTCGATGCGCTGATGCCGGCCTGGCTGCGTGCCGAGGAAGAGGAAAAGCAGGTCAGCGGCAACGCCTTCCTCTACCGCCCGCAGTACATGCAGGCGATGATCGACTACAACCGCAGCCGCAGCCGGCCGATCTATCCCGACGCCAACAATTCGCTGCGCGTCAGCTATGGCACCGTCACCGGCTATGCGCCGCGCGACGGCGTGCAGTACCTGCCGTTCACCACGCTGGAAGGCCTGGCTGCGAAGCACACCGGCGAGGATCCCTTCGATGCCACGCAGCGCCAGCTGGAAGCGATCGCCGGCAAGCGCCATGGCAGCTACGCCGATCCGGCGCTGGATTCGGTGCCGGTGAACTTCCTGGCCGACCTCGACATCACCGGCGGCAACTCCGGTTCGCCGACGCTCAACGGCAGCGGCGAGCTGATCGGCCTGGCCTTCGACGGCAACATCGAATCGGTGAGTGCCAGCTGGCTGTTCGAGCCGGCGATCACCCGCTCCATCCACGTCGACGTGCGTTACATGCTGTGGGTGATGGACGTGGTCGATGGCGCCCACCATTTGCTGCGCGAAATGGGCCTGTCGTCCGCGCGACACTGAGTCGCCGGCCGCAGGACGCGGCGATGACTGGCGGAATCGACACCCGGCCCCCGGCGATCGCGCTGATGGGGCCGACGGCCAGCGGCAAGACCGACCTGGCCATCGCGCTGGCCGGGCGTTTCCCGCTCGGCCTGGTCAGTGCTGATTCGGCGCTGGTCTATCGCGGCCTGGACATCGGTTCAGCCAAACCCGATGCCGACACGCTGGTGCGGTATCCGCACGCGCTGGTCGACATCCGCGAACCCGACCAGCCGTTCTCCGCCGGGGATTTCCGCAACGAAGCGCTGGCGGCGATGACGCGCATCCATGCCGCCGGCAAGGTGCCACTGCTCGTTGGCGGCACGGGGCTGTATTTCCGTGCGCTGACGCGCGGCCTGGCCGAACTGCCGGTGGCGCAGCCGACGCTGCGCGAAGCGCTGGCGGCGCGCGCGCAACGCGAGGGTTGGGCCGCGTTGCACGCCGAGCTGGCGCGCATCGACCCGCTGGCGGCAACCCGTATCCGCCCGACCGATCCGCAGCGCATCCAGCGCGCGCTGGAAGTCTGCCTCAGCACGGGCCAGCCGCTCAGCACGCTGCAGGCGCAGTCGGCGCAGCGACCGCCGTGGCGTCTGCTCAAACTGGTGCTGCTGCCGGCGGATCGCGCACAGCTGCATCGCCGCATCGCCCTGCGCTTCGATCAGATGCTGGAAGCGGGCTTCCTCGATGAAATGCATCGCCTGCGCGCCGATCCGCGCCTGGCCGGTCGGCCCGATCTGCCGGCGCTGCGTGCCGTCGGTTACCGGCAGGCCTGGTCCTATCTGGATGGCGATACCGATGCCGAGGGTTTTCGCCGGCGGGCCATCGAGGCCACCCGGCAACTGGCCAAGCGCCAGCTCACCTGGTTCCGCTCCGAGCGCGACGCCTTCGCCCTCGACCCGCTGGCAGTCGACCCCTTGCCTGCTGCGCTGCAGTATGTGGCGGGTTTCCTGGGCGCACGGGCCTGAATGAACGGATGCCAATCCGCGTGAAAACCGCCGCAAGTCTTTGAACAAAAAGACAATCCGGGCATTTTGACTGCGCCGGACCCGGCAGCCTGTCCGGGAATTTCTTTGCCGGACAATCACTTGCGCGGCTGATCGGCTGGCCGCGAGCGTCCGGCCAACCATCGGCAGGGGCGGGACAGGGGCGGATCACCTATACTCGGGCGACTTGAAAAAGCCGGTGCGTCCCTTAGGTCGTGGTCAGTTGGCGGCCCGTATCAGGCAGAAAATACAACAGGTTGCACGCATAAGGAGAAGCACCATGTCGAAGGGCCAGTCACTGCAGGATCCTTTTCTGAATGCACTGCGCAAAGAGCGCGTGCCGGTTTCGGTTTACCTGGTCAATGGCATCAAGCTGCAGGGCACGATCGAGTCGTTTGACCAGTTCGTGGTGCTGCTGCGCAATCAGGTGAACCAGATGGTTTACAAGCATGCGATCTCCACCGTGGTGCCGGCGCGCAACGTGCGCATGACCGAGCACGGCCCGCAGGTCGCGTCAGCCCCGGGTGGCAGCCATGACCCCGGCAATGGCAACGGCAACGGTCACGACGACGATTGAACGACTCGAACACGCAGAGCGGCCGGCCCGACAACGAGGCCGGCCCCGATCCTTTCAGCCGCGCCCGCGGCGGCGAGCGCGCCATTCTTCTGGTACCGCTCGCCTCGGGTGAAGATGCCGATGGCGAGATCGCCGAATTTTCCGAACTGGCCGCCTCCGCGGGTGCCCAGGTCGTCGCCGTCGTCACGGCGCGCATCAACCGGCCGCATTCCGCCACCTATGTCGGTTCCGGCAAGGTCGATGAAGTCGCGAACCTGCGCGAGCTGCACAACGCCGACATCGTGCTGGTCGACCAGCCGCTGTCGCCGGTGCAGGAGCGCAACCTCGAACGCCACTGCAAGTGCCGCGTCCTCGACCGCACCGGGCTGATCCTCGACATCTTCGCGCAGCGCGCGCGCAGCTTCGAAGGCAAGCTGCAGGTCGAACTGGCGCAGCTGCGACATCTGTCGACACGGCTGGTCCGCGGCTGGACCCACCTTGAACGCCAGCGCGGTGGCAGCATCGGCCTGCGCGGACCGGGCGAGACGCAGCTGGAAACCGACCGTCGCCTGCTTGCCGAACGCGTGAAGATCCTGCGCCGGCGGCTCGACCAGGTGCAGGTGCAGCGCAACCAGTCGCGTCGTTCTCGTCGCCGTGGCGAACTGCCGACGCTGGCACTGGTCGGCTACACCAACGCCGGCAAGTCGACGCTGTTCAACCATCTCACCGGCGCAGGCGTCTACGCCGCCGACCAGCTGTTCGCGACGCTGGACCCGACCCTGCGCCGCATCGAAGGGCTGCCCTGCGGCCCGTTGTTGCTGGCCGACACCGTCGGCTTCATCCGCGAGCTGCCGCATGAGGTCGTCGCCGCCTTCCGCTCGACCCTTGCCGAAGCGCGCGAAGCCGAGTTGCTGCTGCATGTCGTCGATGCCGCCGATCCCGACCACGCCGAGCGTATCCGCCAGGTCGATGTCGTGCTTGAAGAGATCGGCGCCGGCGACATTCCGCGCATCCTCGTGATGAACAAGATCGATTGCCTGGAAGGCCGCGTGCCGTATCGCGACCGCATCGACGGCGACAACCAGCCACGCGTGTGGCTGTCGGCGGCGAAGGGCGAGGGCATGGCACTGCTGTTCGACGCCATCGGCGAGCACTTCGCGGAGCGCCGCCTGTGCTACCGGCTGTTCGTGCCGCACAGCCAGGGTTCGGTGCGCGCGGCGCTCTACCGCCAACAGGCGATCCAAT
Organism: uncultured Rhodanobacteraceae bacterium; assembly: GCA_964647135.1. Classification (GTDB taxonomy): domain Bacteria; phylum Pseudomonadota; class Gammaproteobacteria; order Xanthomonadales; family UBA2363; genus Pseudofulvimonas. The sequence continues at coordinate 3,201 of CAZYHP010000083.1, read as the reverse complement.
CCGAGCTCGCCGCCGACGAGGGCTGGCAGCTCGAGGTCCGCCTCGGCGAAGCGGAGGCCAACCGCCTGCGCCAACGCGAGGACGCCGACGGTCTGCGCATCGAAGCCATGGACGTTGTCGACGCGAGTGCTGGGTTTGACGACGGTGACCGGGTCGATGCGATCGGCGCCAGCCAGTCCAGCGATAGGCATGACGCCGCCGATGCGCCCGCCGACGGGGAAGCCGTGGGTGCGACGCACGCCGGCAAGTCCAACCGCGCCATCGATGCCGGTTTCGCGACGGGCGTCGACAGGGCCGTCGATGCCAGTGAATCCTTCACGGCCGCCTTGACCGGCGAGGTCGCCGCCCGGCATGTCGAACACGCCGGCGACCCCTTCGACAGGCAACCCGGCGACGTCGGCAGTGAGGGCGAAGAAGGGCGCGGCAAGGCGGTCGGCGCGGGTGACGAACCGTACGGAAAACCCGTTCCCGACGACGACGACGCACCGGCATGATCCCGATTCCGGGAAACCCTGACCGCGGCCGGTCGTTGTTGACGGCTGGGGTACAATCAGCGGCCCTGTGGCGTGCCGGTTCCGGCTCGCCCCTAAGGTTGGCGTCCCGCGCCGACCGCAACGACGGAGCAGTCGATGGCTTGGAATGAACCCGGCGGCGGCCAGCGTGACCCCTGGTCCGGTGGCGGCAACAACAAAGGTGGCGGCGGAAACGGTGGCGGCAACGGCCCGGATTTCGATCGCTGGCTGAAGAACATCGGCGATCGCCTCAACCGCCTGTTCGGCGGTGGCCGCGGCAAGCGCGGCAATGGCGGTGATGGCCTTGGATCCGGTGGCCCCGGCTTCGGTGGCATCGCGCTGATCGTGCTGGCCGGCCTGCTGATCTGGGCGGCGTTCGATTCGGTGGTCGTCGTCGAGGAGCGTGAGCGCGGCGCCGTGCTGCGCTTCGGCAAGTACGACCGCCAGATGAACCCCGGCCTCAACTTCAAGTGGCCGCGTCCGATCGAGCATGTGCGCAAGGTCGACTTCACCTCTGTGCGCTCGGTGAACGCCGAAGCGCGCATGCTGACGCGCGACGAGAACCTCGTCGTCCTGCGCTTCAACGTGCAGTACCGCATCGCCGATCCCAATCTCTACCTGTTCGGCAGCCGTGATCCGGATCTCGCGCTGAGCGAAGCCGCCGAGGCCGCCGTTCGCCAGGTCATCGGCGCAAACACGCTGGACGAAGTGTTGATCGGTCAGCGCGCGGCGCTGGTCGCCGAAGTGCGCGACCACCTGCAGGAAGCACTCCAGGACTACAGCACCGGCATCGAAATCAGCGACGTGAACTTCCAGGGCGTCGAGCCGCCGCAGGAAGTGAAGGCCGCATTCGACGATGCCATCGCCGCCCGCGAAGACCGCGAGCGCCTGGTACGCGAGGCCGAAGCCTATGCCAGCCGCGTCGTTCCGGAAGCGCGCGGTGAAGCCGCCCGCATCACGCTCGACGCCGAGGGCTACAAGGAAGTCACCATCGCCCGTGCGGACGGTGAGTCCAGGCGCTTCAGCCTGCTCGTCGACGAGTACCGCAAGGCCCCCGAAGTGACGCGCAAGCGCCTGCTCCTGGAAACGATGCAGGAAGTGCTGGCGCGCAATCCGAAGATCATGGTCGACGTCAGCGGTGGCGGCAGCCAGTCGCTGATGTACTTGCCGCTGGACCAGCTGCTCAAGGGTCGTCAGGCGCAGCTGTTCGAGCCGCCGGCCACCTCCGGCAGCAGCACGCCCAGCCGCAGCGAGCCCGCCGCCGGCAGTTCGTCGGGCAGCCGTGACAGCAGTCGTTCCACTGGACGGGAGAGCCGCCGATGAAACCCGCCATCCTGATCGTCGTCGCCCTGGTCGTGCTGGTGCTGGCCAACAGCCTGTTCACCGTTAACGAGCACCAGACCGCGGCGCTGTTCCGACTCGGCGCGATCACCCGCTCCGACATCCAGCCGGGCCTGCACTTCAAGGTGCCGTTCATCGAGTCGGTACGCCGTTTCGACCGCCGCCTGCTGACGCTGGACGCACAGCCGGAGCGTTACCTGACCTCCGAGAAAAAGGACGTCAGCGTCGACTTCTTCGTGCGCTGGCGCATCATCGACGTGTCGCGTTTCTACCAGGCCACCGGTGGCAACGAGGACAACGCGCTGGCGCGACTGAACCCGATCGTCAAGGAAGCGCTGCGCAACGAGTTCAACCAGCGCACGCTGGCCGAAGTTGTCGCCGACGTCCGCACCAACCTCACCGACGTGCTGAAGTCGAAGTCGGACGAGGCCGCGCGCGCCCTGGGCATCACCGTGGTGGACGTGCGCATCAAGCGCATCGAACTGCCCGAGGACAGCGAAGTCATCGACTCGGTGTTCCGCCGCATGCGCGAGGAGCGTCGTCGCGTCGCCAACGAACTGCGCGCGCAGGGTGGCGAAGCCGCCGAACGCGTGCGCGCCGATGCCGATCGCCAGGCCAACGTGCTGCTGGCGGAAGCCGAGCGCGATGCGCAGACACGCCGCGGTGAGGGCGATGCCCGTGCCGCCGAGGTCTACGCTGCGGCCTACGGTTCCGACGCCGAGTTCTATGGCTTCTACCGCAGCCTGCAGGCCTACCGCGAAGTCTTCCGCAACGGCACCGACGTATTGGTGATGGACCCGAATTCGGAGTTCTTCCGCTACTTCGGCGAAGGCGTGCGCGCCCGCTGACCCGGCCACCGCAGCCATGAGTGACCTCTGGGCGGCGCTGTGCCTGGTCATGGTGCTGGAAGGGCTGATGCTCTTCGTGTCGCCCGATGGCTGGAAGCAGATGGCCATGCGCATCCAGGAGCTGCCCTCGCGGCAGCTCCGCATCGGCGGCGCCATCATGATCGTGCTCGGCCTGATCAGCCTCCAGGTCGTCCGCGGCTGATCCGCCCGTCCGCCGCGCGCTCACCAGCCACCCCGTCGTCATTCCCGCGAAAGCGGGAATCCAGCGCTCCTGATACGCCGGCGTCACTGGATCCCCGCCTGCGCGCACGACGAGCCCACACACTCAACCCCGTCATTCCCGCGAAGGCGGGAATCCAGCCTCCTGATGCGCCGGCGTGACTGGATCCCCGCCTGCGCGGGGATGACGAGCAAGAGCCACCTGCGCTGGAATGACGAGCAAGAGCCACTGGATCTCTGCCTACGCGGGGATGACAAGCCCTCACACTCCACCGCCGTCA
>CAZYHP010000082.1:6297-13186 GCA_964647135.1 uncultured Rhodanobacteraceae bacterium | reverse complement strand
CCGCATTGAACGCCGATCCTGCAGGACGAAGCGTGTCCGTTCTTTTCGCCAGAACTGGCGGGCGCGGCCTCAGTCTGCAGCCGTGTTCATCGGATCGACGGCCCGCCACCGCTTGCCCCACAATGCGGCATGGATATCTCCCTGACCCTGATCATCATTCTGGCCACCGTCGGCGTCTCGCTGGTGGCCTTCCGCGACCACGCACTGCTTGAGCGCCTCATCCTCTGGCCGCCGGCCGTTTCGCGGGGCGGCCAGTATTACCGGCTGTTGAGCTACGGCCTGGTGCACGGCGATGGCATGCACCTGCTGTTCAACATGGTCACGCTGTATTTCTTCGGCAGCGCCATGGAACCGGTGTTCGCCAGCCGCATTGGCGATGTCGGCTATGTGCTGTTCTATGTCGGTGGCCTGCTGGTCTCGATCCTGCCCAGTTACCTGGCCAATCGCGACAATCCCGGCTACCGCAGCCTTGGTGCGTCCGGCGCGGTGTCGGCCGTGCTGTTCGCCTTCATCCTGCTGCAGCCGTGGGCGATGCTCTACGTGTTCTTCATTCCGGCGCCGGCGATCGTGTTCGCGGTCGTCTATGTCGGCTACTCGGTGTGGGCGGAGCGGCAGGCGCGCGACAACGTCAACCACAGCGCGCACCTCTGGGGTGCGGCCTACGGCATCGTCTTCATGCTCATCATGGAGCCGCGCGTGCTGCTGATCTTCTGGGAGCAGCTGACGAATCCGGGCTGGGCGGGCTGAGAGGGACACAGCGGTGGCGCGTGTGCTGAAACAGTTCACGCTGCCGCCGTCGCGGCTGTTTCCGCAGGGCTGGACGGGCACGGTGCCGGACCTGCGGTGCATCCAGGAAGCGCTGGCCGGCCGGGTCAGCCTGCGCAACGCGTTCCGCACGCTTCCGCGCTGGATCGCCGGCGTTGATGTCGGCCTTGGCCGCTTCGCGAAGATCGCCCGCGCCGCTGCAGTCCTGATCGATTCGCGCACGCTGTTGCCGGTCGCCGAAGCCGCGGTCGAGCAGCCGGTGGCCTTGCCCTACATCCCGGGCCTGCTGTCATTCCGTGAACTGCCGGTCGTCCTTGAAGTCCTCGCGCAGCTGCCGCGTCAGCCCGACCTGCTTGTCTGCGACGGCCAGGGCATCGCGCATCCGCGCCGCTTCGGTATTGCTGCGCACCTTGGCGTTGCGACCGGACTGCCCAGCATCGGCGTGGCGAAGTCGATCCTGGTTGGCGAGCATGACCGGCTGCCCGAGCGGCAAGGTGCGCAGCGGCCCTTGCTCGTCGACGGCGAAGTGGTCGGCACGGTTCTGCGCTCGCGAGCCGGCTGCGCACCGCTGATCGTTTCACCCGGACACCGCATCGGCATGGAGCGCGCTGTCGATTTCGTCCAGGCGCTGTTGACCCGCTACCGCCTGCCCGAACCTACCCGACTGGCCGACCGCCTGAGCAAGACCAAGGCCATTTAGGCGAAGCGTCACCCGGCAAGGCCGCGGCGTATGTGCCCTCTTGCACCCCATCCCGTCATGCCCAGGGCGATGACGACCGCAAGACAGTCCTATCCGCGGCGGTGTGGGCCGCTATGCATGCAATCCCGTCACGCCCAGGGCGATGAGGGTCGCTATGCACGCAATCGCGTCATGACCGCGAAGGCGGGCATCCAGTGGCGTGGCGATGAACCCACTGGACACCCGCCTTCGCGGGTGTGACGGTGAGGCGTCGGCAGGTTCTCCGCACGCACTGGGGTGCATCCTCGCGGCGAAAGGCGTGAAGCCATCCATGCATCCCGATCCCTCGTGTCCGGCCTGCGGTGGTGTTGGCCGCTATGCACGTAATCCCGTCATGCCCGGGGCGATGAGGGCCGCAAGACAGTCCTTCCGCGGCGGTGCCAGCCGCTATTCACGTGATCCCGTCACGCCCAGGGCGATGAGGGTCGCTATGCACGCAATCGCGTCATGACCGCGAAGGCGGGCATCCAGTGGCGTGGCGATGAACCCACTGGACACCCGCCTTCGCGGGTGTGACGGTGAGGCGTCGGCAGGTTTTCCGCAAGCATTCGGGTGCATCGTCGCCGCGGAAGCGTGAAGCCATCCATGCATTCCGATCCCCTGGTGGGGTATAGGCGTGGGGGCGGCACCTTCGTGAACACTGCGGTCCGTCGTCAGCGATAACCCGCCGCCTGCAGTTCGAACAGCTCCGCGTAGCGCTTGCCTGCGGCGAGCAGTTCCTCGTGGCTGCCGACTTCCTCGATGCGACCCCCTTCGAGCACCAGGATGCGGTCGGCCATGCGCACGGTCGAGAAGCGGTGCGAAATCAGCACGGCGGTCTTGCCGGCGCTGAGTTCCTTGAAGCGCTGGAACACCTCGAACTCCGAACGGGCGTCGAGCGCCGCCGTCGGCTCGTCGAGGATCAGCAGTTCGGCATCGCGCATGTAGGCACGGGCGATGGCGATTTTCTGCCATTCGCCACCGGACAGGTCGACGCCCTTCTTGAAGCGCTTGCCGATGATCTGGTCGTAGCCGCCCGGGAGTTTGGAAATCACGTCATCGGCGAGGCTGCGTCGTGCCGCCTCCTCGATGCGGGCGCGGTCGTCCCCGGCCTCGATGCGCCCGACGGCGATGTTCTCCGCCGCGGTCAGGTGGTAGCGCACGAAGTCCTGGAAGATCACGCCGATATTGGCGCGCAGCTCGTCGAGGTCGTATTCGCGCAGGTCGTGGCCGTCGAGGAGGATGCGGCCTTCGTCCGGGTCGTACAGGCGCGCCAGCAGCTTCACCAGGGTGGTCTTGCCGGCGCCGTTCTCGCCGACCAGCGCCATCACTTCGCCGGCATGCAGCGTGAAGCTGAGATGGCGCACGGCCCAGCGCTCGGCGCCCGGATAGATGAAGCCGACGTCCTGGAACTCGAAACCCTGGCGGATCGGCGTCGGGAACGGCCGTGGATTTTCCGGCGAGGCGATCTCCGGTTCGATCTGGAAGAACGAGAACAGATCATCGAGGTACAGCGCCTGGCCGGCGAGTTGTGAGAAGCCCATCAGCAGGCCTTCCAGGAGCGTGCGCAGGCGGCGGAACGAGCCAGCCAGGAAGGTGAGGTCGCCGATCGAGAAGTCGCCGCGCACGGTGCGCCAGGCGATGAAGGCGTAAGCGACGTAATAGCCGACCGTGCCCAGTGTGGTGAACAGGGCGCCCCAGCCGGCGCGCCGGATGGCGAGCCGGCGGTTCGCACGGTAGAAACCCTCGGCCAGCGTGCGGTAGCGCTCGATCAGGAAACGGTTGAGGCCGAAGATCTTCACTTCCTTCGCCGTTTCCACGCTGGCGCCGGTCTGCCGCACGTAGTCGAGTTCACGGCGCTCCGGCGTCCAGGCGTAGTTGAGCGAATAGCTCTTGGCGTTGAAGTGCACCTCGCCGATGAAGGCCGGCACCAGTGCCAGCACCAGCAAGCCGATCAGCCAGGGCGCATAGATCATCAGGCCGGCGGCGAAGCTGATGATGGTGACGATGTCCTGGGCCTGGCCGAGCAGCTGGCTGAGCAGGGTGGAGCGGCCCATGGCCTGGCGGCGTGCGCGTTCGAGCTTGTCCTGCAGCTCGCTGTCCTCGAAATCCTCGAGGTCCAGCGTCGCGGCGTGTTCCATCAGCCGCACGCTGGTGATGTTGTTGAAGCGTTCGCCGAGCAGTGAATCAAGTAGCGACACGATGCGGCCGAGGACATCGGACACCACCGCCAGCACGAACTCGGCGACGAGCAGGAAGGCGAGATAATCGAGCTGTCCGCCCAGCCACCAGGCACGCCAGCCCGACGGCGGCACGCCGGCCTGCACGAGCAGGACGGCTTCATCGATGATCAGTTTGCCCAGGTAGAGCATCAGCACCGGCAGCAGCGCGCGAACCAGGCGGAGCACCAGGCTGGCGAAGGCCATCGACGGACTGGTCTGCCAGACCAGCTTGATGAAGGGGGGCAGGTTGCGCAGCGCACCGACGCGTTCACGCAGCGACGTGTTGGCCGGCTCCGCTGCGGCGCCGGGCGGGGGTTGCGGTCCGGACGGCGCGCGCGCGCCCATGCTGTACTCGCGTGGCATCTTTCGGGAGGTCTCCACCGATATAACGTCTGCAAGCATCGCACATCGTCGCCCTGGGACCGCAAGGGCCCGGACTGCCCGGCGGCGGGCGCTTGGGCTACAGTGGCCGTCCTGTCCGCGATCAGGTGCCGCGATGGTGCAGAACCAGGCCAAGCCCGACATCCCCGGTTACCGCATCCTCCGTCGTCTCGGCCATGGCGGCATGTCCGAGATCTGGCTGGCGGAGCAGCTTGCCCTGTCGCGTCCCGTTGCCGTCAAGGTGGTATCGCCCGGCCTCGAAGCCGAACAGCGCCTGGCGCGATTCCGCCAGGAAGCGGCGATCGTCGCGCGCTTCGACCATCCCAATGTCGTCGGTATCATCGAGTTCGGCGAGACGGCCGACGGCCGGCTGTATTTCTCGATGCCCTACGTTCCAAATGGAACGCTGGCGCAGGCGGACCTGCACGGCGACAGCCCGCGTGTCCGCGAGGTCCTCGGCCAGGTGCTGGATGCGCTCGCCTATGTGCATGAGCACGGCGTCGTGCATCGCGATGTCAAGCCGGAGAACGTGTTGTTCGATCAGGTCGGCCGCGCACGTCTCGCCGACTTCGGCGTGTCGCGTTCCATCGAGACGGTGAGCCGGCATACCAAGGCCGGCGAGACGTTCGGGTCCAGCCTCTACATGAGCCCCGAACAGGCCCGTGGCGAGCTGCCGGACGGCCGCAGCGACCTCTACAGCGTCGGCGCCATCGCCTACGAATTGCTGACCGGCGAGCCACCGTTCTCCGGGCCGGATCACCTCAGCATCGTCGTCGCGCACATGCAACAGCCGGTGCCGCGCCTGCCGGATGGGCTGGCACAGTGGCAAACGTGGATCGACACCGCGATGGCCAAACGGCCAGAGCAGCGGTTTCCCAACGCGGCGGCGATGGCCGCAGCGCTGCAGCGCATTCCGGGGCGGCCTTCTCCCCGACGCCCTTCGCTTGCATTGCGGCTGGGCATGCCGCTGCTGATCCTCTGCCTGCTCGCGATTGCCATCTGGCGCTTCGGCGAAGTGCTCTGGTCAAACGACGCGGACGATGCATCGCAGTCGTCGCGTACGGCAGCGGCGGACGCGGGCGCCGACGCCGATCAGGACGCGCTGGAGGGTGCTGGCGGGGCGGGCGAATCGACGCCGGTCGATGCCGGCACGGATGCCGGCCAGCCGCTTCCCGTTGTCAGCGGCGAAAGCCCTGAGGCGCCGGGCGACAGCGCGAGGGTCGCCGACACGACGTCACCGCAGGCTCCAGACCCGGCACAGGGCAGCGCTGCTGCACCGCAAGTCGGGCCGGTGCCTGGCGACGTCCCCGCAGCGTCGGTCGCGGCCGCATCGTCAGCGGCGGAACCGTCGCGCAGCACGGCGGACAGCACCGCTCAGCGCCCGCGCCGGGAGTCCGCGGTGCCCGCACCGGCGCCACGTTTCCCGATCGATTTCGAATCGGTGCCGCCGGTGCCGCTGTTCCTGCTCGCCGGCAATCGCGAGCAGCGGCTGCAGCGGATCGATACCCACATGGACCTCGGTCGCCGCACGATCGAAGCCGATCGCCAGCGCAGCGAGCGGCTGCGCGCCGAAACCGATGATGCCGCCCGGCGAAACGCCTTGCGCGAGGGCTACGACCGACGGAAGGCGAATTACGAGGCCTGGCGCAAGCAGCTGCTGGCGCTGCGTCGCCGCGCTGCACGGGGCGACTGAAATCCGCGGCGGTGCCTGCCGCCTGCCGATCAGTGTCCCTGGATGAAGAACACCACCACGGCGGCAATCGCCAGGACGACCACGGCCGCTGCCCACCACGCCAGGGCACCCTGTCCCTCGCCGCGACCGGACACCGGGATGCCTGCGGCATCGCCGCTGCCCAGTGGCGTGTCGATCTGGTCGATGGCCTGCACCAGGAAGCGGACGCCTTCCAGGACGATCTGGTCGCCGTGCTTGAGTGGCGCGCTGTGGTTGACGTTGCTGCCGTTGAGCTGCACGCCGTTGGCGGAGTCCAGGTCGCGCAGCACCAGGCCACTGGTGTGGCTTTCGATGGCGGCGTGCCGACGCGACATGCCCGGCTCGTCGAGAATCAGGTCGCAGCTGGCGTCCCGGCCGATCAGCAGCCGGCCGTAGATCGGGATCAGTCGACCGAACTGCGAGCCGGTGACGCCGCGCAGGACGTAGCGTGGCGGCACGCGCCGAACGCGCGTGGCCAGGGCCTCGGGATCGCCGTTGCCTTCGCGGCCGGGATAGGCGATCTCGACACGGATCGCGACCTTGCCCAGTTCGATGAGGTCGCCGTCATGCAGGAAGGCCAGTGACTGCACCGGCCGCCGGCTGACGAATGCATCCGCATCCGCCTGGACCAGTCGCAGCAGCGCGCCGTCCTGGTTGACGCTGATGCGGGCATGGACCGGACGCAATTCACTGCCCGGGACGGCCAGCTCGTTCTCCGGGTGGCTGCCGACGCGGATCTCGCCGCGATCCAGCAGCAGCGGCGGCGCGCCGCCGTCGATCAGGGTCAGGGTTACCCGGACCTTGCCGGGCGGACGCGGCACGGGCGTATGGACGACGCGTGGGGCATGCTGCTGCTCTTCGATCATGGCCGGGATGTTAGCTCAGGCACCCTTTGATACGGATAGATTGCTGACAACCGGTCAGCACGGCATGCGGCTTCGACGACATGCGGTTCGGCGGGATTATCCTGACCCTGAGCTTGCTGGCGCCTGTACCGGCGCTGTCACGCGGAATCGCGGCGCGGAACTGTTCGGGCGCCGTCGGTCGCGCCGGGGAAAGCACGCGGAAGCGGCCGATGGCGGCCGATGGCGG
>CAZYHP010000082.1:0-6197 GCA_964647135.1 uncultured Rhodanobacteraceae bacterium | reverse complement strand
CCGTCGGTCGCGCCGGGGAAAGCACGCGGAAGCGGCCGATGGCGGCCGATGGCGGGCGACGCCTGTCGAAGCGTACGGCGCGTGACCGGCCCCAGCGCTGGAAGGCGATGGGGCCGGCAGTTCTTACTCGAAGACGCTGTCGGCCGGAACGACCTCGATGCGGTCGGCGGAAAGCCTGAGCGGCAACGTCCCGATGATCGCGTCCTCGGCGAGCAGGTCGGCCGGCTTCTCGCTGTTGTAGCTCACCGGCGAGGGTGCATCGGCGGCCAGCGCCTCCGACAGCGCCGCGGCCTCCTTGGCGACGAACACGAACTGCGCCGCCTCCGGCTTGATATGGCGACGGATCGCCGCGTTCACCTCCCGCAGGGTCAGCCGATCCAGCCCGTCGCGGACCTGGTCCAGGAACGCCGGCGTGCCGAACCAGTGCGCATCGACCGCATAGCCGAGGCGGTCATGCGGCGACGCCGTCAGGATCGCGGCGTACTTGCGCAGGAACGCGCGCGTCGCCTCGAACTGTTCCGGTGTCAGGCCGTTCCTCACCAGGTTGTCGAGCTCGAACAGCGCCGTGCGCGTCGCGAACAGGGCGTCGTTGTTGTCGCGCAGCGGACGCAGCCAGACCTGGAACAGGTCGTTCTGGCGCGCGAAGTTCGCTTCCGGCTTCATGCGCATGCCACCCATCGGGAAGTACTCGATGTAGGCATAGTTGCCGTAGTTCATGCCGCGCTCTTCACGGATGCGCTTGTACAGTTGCGCCGACGAGGTGCGGTGCTCACCCAGCCAGCTGCGCACCAGCCACAGCGCCAGCCAGTCCTGATGGCTGCGGTTGACGGCGATCGGCCAGCCGAAGGAAACGGCGACTGACGTGGTTTCCTTCTGCAGGATGCGCGCGTTGCGCACGCCGGACAGCGCCGGAACGCTCGCGCGCACGGCGTTGCCGTCGCCTTCCGGCAGCGTCGCCAGGTCGCGAAGCAGGCGATCACGGAAGCGGTCGTCGAAGTGGCCGGACAGGCCGACGCGCAGGCCGGACCGGGTCAGGCGCTCGCGGTAGAACGCGCGCACGTCGTCGAGCGTGATCGATTCCAGATCGGAGACGTGGCCGTAGTTGAGGCGGCCATACGGATGTTCCGGGCCGTAGACCATTTCATACAGCGCTTCCTTGCCAAGTTCCTCGTCATTGTTGCCACGCAGGGAGACGCGGATGAAGTTGATCTGCTGTTGCTTCAGGCGCTGGAAGTCGTCCTCGCGGAAGCCCGGTTCGAGCAGCATCTCGCGAACCAGGGCATACCAGGCGTCCAGGTTGTCGCGATGGGCCACACCGGACAGACGCAGCATGTGCTTGTCGGTCTGCGCGCTGAAGCCGCTGGCCATCGGATAGAAGGCGTGTTGCAGCTCGGCGAAGCCGCGCCGGGCGCTGCCGCCTTCGGTGAGCATGGCGGCGGTCAGCTCGGCGAGGCCGGCCTTGCCGGGCGGGTCGTAGGCGGCGCCGGCTTCGAAGACCAGCGAGACCTCGACCAGCGGCGAGTTGGAAGGCAGCGCGATCAGGTCGATGTCCGGCAGCGCGGCGCCGCGGGCGGCGGCGACCGCGGCGTCGACATCGGCGAAGCTCGCGGCGCCCTCCATGTCCGTCGTGGTGTCGATCGACAGGCTGGTGCGATTGCCGTTCACGAACACGCGGTCGGCGGCGGCAACGATGTCGGCCGGTGTCACCGCATCGACCTGGGCATACAGTGCGTTCAGCGTTTCCGGCGTGCGCTCGTACTGCACGAACTGCGCCAGCACGCTGGCGAGACTGTCGGCGGAGGCGAGCGTGCCGGCGAAGCCGTACTTCATGCGCGAACGGGTGTCGTCCAGGCGCTGCTGGTCGACGGGCTGGCTGCGGATCTGCGTCAGCGTCGCAGCGATCGCTTCATTGACCTTGCCGGCGTGTGCCGCATCAGTCAGGCGGACGATCAGCGAGTAGTTCGACGGGTCGATGCTGCTCGGCGCGCGCGCGAACAGCTGGTCGGCCCAGCGCTCGCGAACGACGACCTGCTGGTACAGCTCGGAACTGGCGCCGAAGTACAGCTCGTTGACCAGCATCAGCGCGGCGGTGTCGCGCGCGTCGGTGGTGAAGGCCGGGCCACGCCAGGCATGCAGCAGGTACGGCAGCGTCGGGCCGTTCCACTTCATGTGCTCGTACTTCGGTCCCTGCAGCGCCGGCTCGACGGGAATGTCGACCGTGTAGCTGCCGCGCTCCCAACCGCCCCAGTACTTGCGCACCAGTTCGAAGGTCGCTTCCGGATCGACATCGCCGACGACAATGATGCTGGTGTACTCCGGGCGGTACCAGCGGTCGAAGAAGGTGTGCGCGTAGGCCATCTGGTTGGGCATGTCCTCGATATCTTCGAGGTAACCCATCGTCGTGTGACCGTAGGTGTGCACGCCGAACGACATTTCCGCCAGTTTCTCGAATCCCTTCAGCAGTGGGTTCGAGTAGTTCTTCAGGTACTCGCCCTTGACGGCCAGCGCCTCGGTGCGGAACTGCGCCTCGGTGAACTTCAGGTTCTGGAACCGGTCCGCCTCGATCTCGAGCATCTTCTCGAGGTCGGCCGTCGTGAAGTTGATGTAGTAGTTCGTGAAGTCCGCCGTGGTAAACGCGTTCTGGTCGGCCCCGGCATGGGTCAGGAGGGCCTGGTAGGCCTCGGGTGGATAGGCCTCGGTGCCGCGAAACATCATGTGTTCGAAGAAGTGCGCGAAACCGGACTTGCCCTTTTCGACCTCGTTGCGCGAACCGGTCTGCACCGGGATCTGCAGCGACACGACGCCCGGCGTGTCGGTGCGCACGACAATGACGCGCAGATCGTTGTCGAGGGTCCGCATCAGATACGGCTGGTCGAAGAGCTTGTCGGCCGCCGTCGCGGGTCCGGCAGGCACCAGGGCGCCGACGGCCGTGAAAAGGCCGGCCAGCAGGGTGGGAATGAGGCGCATCGGCGACTCCAGTCGTTGGGAAGGCGGCAAGGATACAGGCCGGCCAGCCGGGACGATCCTGCCGAAGGTTGGGCCGGGCGACGAAAGACCGCTGATCAGCGCCGGAAAGGGGCCGGACGCCCGAGGGAAGGGAGGGTCTGCACGCACGGGAAGGCGAGGCCCCCAGCCAGCCGCCGCCTGGTCGCCGGGGCCGCTCCCGCGGCAGCGGCTGCGCGCCGGGCCCCTGACCGGGCGGTGCTTCCGCACTGCCCGGTCGGGATGCCGTCAAGGCTTTGCGTCTTCCACGGGCGGCGCCGGAGGTGCCAGGTGGGTGTTGAAGAAGGCCAGCGTCGATCGCCAGGTTTCCGCCTGTGCCTGCGCGGTCTCCGCAGGCAGGCCGCCCATCGACATCGGCCCGGCATCCAGCTGCGTGGTCGGCGACCAGCCATCGCCGGTCAAGGCATGACCCGCACCCCAGAACACCAGCGTGGTGGTATCGAGCCCGGCTTCGGCCCGCCGCTCGGCGATCGACTGCGCCATGGGGCCGGAGCCCCAGATCGCGTCGAGCATGCCGCCGGCGACCAGCAGTGCGCCGCGGTAGGTCTCGACCGGAATGCGCGCGGCGACAGCGCGATCCGGATGCGCAGCGCGACCGTGGTCGTGCGGCCGCCGCAATACCGCGCCCCCGCCTGTTCCCATGGCCGAGAATTCGGCCTGGATGTTGTCGTAGGGAACGAACGGCAAGGGTTCACCCTTCCACGAGAACGAACTGCGCGTGCCTGCCGCGGCGTCGAATGCCCCGAAACCTTCCCATACGACATCGCTGGGCACGATGGCGGCGACGGCGTCGATCCAGTCCATGCGGGTGGCGGCGATCAGCGAGAACTCCGCGCCCTTGGAGACACCGTAGACGCCGATGCGATCGGCATCGACATCGTCGCGACCACGCAGCCATTCGTAGGCGGACTGAAGCCGGTCCACCGGGATGTCGGTGAAGGACTTCGGCAGCATGTCGAGATCACGGCGCGGAATGAAGGCCGGTGCGTGATAGGGCAGGCCGAGCACCGCGTAGCCGCGCGAGGCGAACTGCGGGGACACGCTGCGCGCCACCCAGTCGTAGCCTTCCGAACCGCCCAGGACGATGATCGCCGGGCGTCGCTGCCTGCCGGGGAGGTGCGCGAACACCGCGCCGGGGAAGGCGTCGCCGATGTCCTCGACGATGACATCATCACGCGCACCGTGGATGGTCAGGCTGGCCTCCGCCACCACTTCGCCATCGATCAGTGCGGTGAAACGCAGGCGGTCGGTCGGCCAGTCCCCGGGTGCGGATTCGCCGGTGGGTTTCATCGACCAGGCCAGTCCGCGCACATCCGCTGTGCGGTAGCTGCCTTCCAGTGGCGTCGCCGTCGCGAGGTCGAGACTGCCGGCCGCGCTGGTGCGGAACCGCGCCTGCGATCGGTACAGCGCCGGCTTCGTGTTCGGCTGCCAGGTGTTCAAGGCCCGTTCCGCGCGCAGTTCGACGGCGGCATCGCGGGGAAACTGCTTGAGTACGATCTGGACTTCTTCGCCCGAGAGGATGACGTCGGGACGGACTTCGATGCGCTGCGCCTGCAGGTTGGCACTGAGCAACAGTGCGAACACCAGCACGGCTGCCCTGGTGGGAGAACGGAATGTCATGGCAATCTCCGGATGGAACGGCGTGCAGTCTCGGTCAAGACGTTGGCGGCGACCACTGACGGATGTCAGCTCTCGTCACCGGCAACCGTCAGCCGTGCGGCCAGTGCGTCCAGGCGCGCGCCCAGCTCGGCGAGTTCCGCTTCCAGGCGGTCGACACGCTCGCGCAGGTCGCCTGCAGTGTTGTCGATCGACGGGGATCCGCGAACCGCGCTGGCCTCCGCGGCCTGTGCCCGTGCCGCCTCACGGCCGCATAGCAGGTGTGCGTAGCGGTCCTCGCGCTGGCCGGGACCCCGGGGCAGCTTCAGCACCAGCGCCGGATGCCGGGTTTCCAGCCGTTCCAGGATCCCGCGCACCTGCTCAAGGTTCTGGAACCGGACCAGCCGCTCGCTGCGCGTGAACAGCTCGCCCGCGGTCTGTGCGCCGCGCAGCATCAGCAGCGCGAGCAGCGCACGCTGGTCCGGACTGATCGCATAGATGTCGTCGGTGCGATGGTCGTAACGCTGTGCGCGCGCGCCATGGATGGAGCGCACAAGCCGCTTGTCTTCCAGCGTACGCAATGCGTGGCCGACGGCACCGGCTTCCAGGTCGAGGATCGGCTCACGCCCCGTCTTCTGGTTGCAGGCCACCTGGACCGCGTTGGCGGTCAGCGGATACTGCTCAGGTGTCGTGGCTTCCTTTTCGATCAGACAGGCGAGGACGCGTGCTTCCGTGGCATCCAGCAGCGGGTCGGGCAGGGCTTCGGGGGATCCGGTCATGGTCTGTGCAGGCAGTGGGCGGGCGCCAGTTTAACCCGCGCTCCATCCGTGACTGCCGGCATTTGCCACGGCGTCGCCGACCTTTCACCATGGGCCCATGCCGGCGGCGGGGCCGCGGGAGCCAGGGTGATGAATTCAGAGCAGGCCGGACAAGGTGAAGTGACCCAGTTGCTGGGTGCGTGGCGTGGCGGTGACACCGGGGCGCGTGACCGCATGATCGCGCTGGTCTACGACCAGGTCCGGCAACTGGCGGCAAGACATCTGCGCCGGCAGTACGGCAGCCAGGCGGTCACGTTGCAGCCGACCGAGCTGGCGAACGAGCTGTTCATCAAGTTGCTCCACAACGGGGCAGCCTGGGAAGATCGCCGGCATTTCTACAATGCCGCGGCGGTCGCCCTGCGGCGCATCCTGATCGATGCCGCGCGCGCGCGCGGCAGCGACAAGCGCGGAGGCGGTCGTGCGCACGTCACGCTGTCGGCGGCCGAACAGGAAGCGATCGAAAGCAACGACGCCGACGTCCTCGACGATGCCCTCAACGCGCTGCGCCAGATCGATCCGCGCAAGTGCGAAATCATTGAAATGAGCTACCTGCTGGGGCTGACGCGGGATCAGATCGCGGCCGCCCTGGGCGTGTCCGTGCCGACGGTCGATCGCGACCTGCGTTTCGCCCGTGCCTGGCTGCAGCAGCGGCTGGCGGCCTGACGCCAATGGATCGGCGGTATCAGCCGCCATTCCGGGTCACGTGTTCATCGCGCAACTCGCGACGCAGGATCTTGCCGACGTTGGTCTTCGGCAGTGAATCCCGGAATTCGATGTCGC
>CAZYHP010000081.1:0-13734 GCA_964647135.1 uncultured Rhodanobacteraceae bacterium | reverse complement strand
CGAACCCGCACCATCAGCTTGGAAGGCTGAGGTTCTACCATTGAACTACTCCCGCTCGCCGGGCAAACTCCTGGTGGAGGGAGGTGGATTCGAACCACCGAAGGCGTAAGCCAGCAGATTTACAGTCTGCCCCCGTTGGCCGCTTGGGTATCCCTCCTTGGGAGCCGCGCATTGTCCCCGCAAGCCCGTGGCCATGTCAACGGGCTGATGTGGGCAATTTTCATCGCCGGCTCACGCTGGCCGAACCTCGCCACGATTGGCGATAATTCGCGGCCTTTCCGCGCCCTGCGCCTGTCGAGATTCCATGCCGCCATCCGCACCCAAGACGATCCGCTGGGGCACGGCCCAGGCCGCTTCCGGTGTGCCGGACAACGAGCTGCATTGGCCGGACCTGGACCCCGAACGCCAGCCTGCACACTGGCCGGAACTGCTGCGGAGGCTCGCGCAACTGGATTCGCCGGTTCTTCTGGTGTGCGCCAGAGCCGACATTCCGGCGATCACGCTGGCGGCGCTTGACCGGAAGAGGTCGAGCCTGGAGCGCGACGCGATCATCGGCGCGCTGGACAATTCGGTGCCGGCACTCAGCCCGTTGCCGCCCGGAACGCAGCTCCCTGCCCCTCTGGACGCCGACGCCCTGGCGCGAACCTGCGCCTGGCTGGGGCGTGGCCAACTCATTGAGTCAGATAGTATTCCCCTGATGGCGGCACTGTGGATGCCGGGCGCGGCACGGTGTCTACTGGACGCAGGGTGGCCGACAGGCGATGACGGTCTGCCCGCCCGCCTGACCTGCCGCGTTCTCGACACCGTCCTGGCTGTCGATCCGTCCAGGCCCTTGCAGTCGCCGCCAGCCTGGCAGCGCAACGCCGTTCCGCCGCCGGCCTCGGCGCTGGACGCGCTGCGCGGACGATGGCCGCACAGCCGGGACCAGCGTGGCGACCCAGTGATCGGCGCACTGCGCTCACCGGCACCCGCACCCGTTCCGATCCCCCGCCTGGACGAGGTGCCGGTGGTGCTGCACATCTGCCACGGCTGGGGTGGCGGCAGCGCCCGCTTCATCCATGACCTGGCGCAGGCCGATACCTCGCGCGTCCATCTGATGCTGACCAGCCACGGCGATACGGGAAGAAGGCGGTTCGGGGAGTGGCTGGAGCTGCGCAGCGCAGCCTCTCCGGCGCTGCAGCTGGACCGGTTCCCGTTGCCGGCGATCATCACCGATACCGGCATCGGCAACGCTGGATACGCCCAGATCCTCGAAGCGCTGTGCAAGCGCTGGCAGGTCGATGCCCTGATGGTCTCGTCGCTCATCGGTCACGATATTTCTGCGCTCGATACCGGCCTGCCCCTGCTGGTGGTCGGCCATGACTACTACCCGCTGTGGCCCGAACTGCATTGCGATTTCGGCGATGCCGGCCGCCCTTTCGACCGTGCCGATCTGGAACGGGAGCTGGCCCGTCGTCCGCCGACCCTGTTCGGGAACCGCGATGCCGACCATTGGTGGCGCCTGCGCGAGACGTTCATTGCCCGGCTGCTGGCGCGACGCCCACTCATGGTCACGCCGACAGGACAGGTGCGCGACAACTGGCTGCGCATGGCGCCGGAACTGGCCGCGCTGGACTGGCAGGTGGTCGGGCACGGACTGGCGCCGTGGCCGCCTGCGACCAAGCCGGCCCCGACGCGCCCTGCTGACCGGCCGCTGCGCATTCTCGTGCCAGGGCGCATCGATGGCGGCAAAGGCCTGGACCTCCTCGATCCCCTGAGCGCCAGATTGCCGGACGGCTGCGAACTGGTGCTGGTCGGCGCCGGGACCGCGGCGGCGCGCCTGCATGGCCGCAATCGCGTGCACGTCTTCGGCGACTACGCACGCGAAGACCTGCCGGCAATGGTGCAGCAGCTGGCACCTGACCTGGCGCTGCTTCCGGCAACGGTGGCCGAAACATTCAGCTATGTACTGAGCGAATTGCAGAGTCTCGGCATTCCGGTGCTGGCCACGGCGATGGGTGCCTACGCCGAACGCATCTGCGAGGGTCGCGACGGCCTGCTGGTCGACCCAGACGCGGACAGCCTCGCCCGGCGGCTGTCGGCGCTGGCCTTGGACCGCTCGCCACTGACTGCCATCCGCCGGCATCTGGCGGAGCATGCGCCGCGCAGTACGTCAGACATGGCCGGGGATTACCGTCGTCTGCTGCCGATTGCCCAGCCGAGAAGCCTCGCCGAGCCCGCCACGGTGACCGAGGCTTCACCGGCCGCCACGGCCGAAGGCGCGCTTTTCAGGCGCGCCCTTGAGGCGGAGCTGGGCATCGCCCGGTTGCTGGACACCCAGGCGGCGCAGGAAAAGGAGCTCGCCCGCCGTGCCGACTGGGGCTTCGCCCTGAACCGGCAGATCGGCGAACTGGACCGCGAGGTCGCCCGCCTGCAGGAGCTGTGCAGCGTGATCGACGGTCTGCGCGCGGACAATGCCGGGCTGCTGCGCGACCGCTCCATCCTGCAGGCACGCTCCGATGAACTGGAGCGTGTGCACCGCAGCCGCTCCTGGCGCCTGATGGGTCCGGCACGGCGGCTGGCCCGGGCGGTGCGCGCACTGCGCACCCGCGCGGGCTTCCACTTGCGGCGCGCCGGCAACATGCTCAAGCGCCTGCGCCTGAGCCTGTCGACACGCGGCGTCGCCGGCACCCTGCGTCACCTTCGGCAGCGGCGCCGCGGCGATGCGACCGGCCCACTGGCGCTGCGGCCGGTCGTCGCACCGGTCAGCCGGCAGCCTCCGGCCAGCCTGCCGACCTCGGACACTCCAGCGGTGTCGATCATCATTCCGATCCACGGCAAGCTGCCCTATACCTGTGCCTGCCTTGCCGCACTCGTCGAGCACGCGGGACCGACGCCGTTCGAGGTGATCGTCGTCGACGATGCCTCGCCCGACGACAGCGCGGATGTGCTCGAAGCGGTGGCCGGGCTGCGCCTGCTGCGCAACCAGCGCAACCTCGGCTTCGTCGGCAGCTGCAATGCCGGTGCCGACGAGGCGCGTGGTCGCTGGCTGGTGTTCCTCAACAATGATGCCATGGTGACCGCCGGCTGGCTGGAAACGCTGCTGGCGACCTTTGACCAGTTCGAAGGCACCGGTCTGGTCGGCGCGCGCCTGGTCTATCCGGATGGACGCCTGCAGGAATCCGGCGGCCTGGTGTTCAGCGACGGCTCCGGCTGGAATTACGGGCGCTTTGGCGACCCGGCCGATCCGCGCCTGGCCTGGGCGCGCGAGACGGACTACTGCTCGGGGGCCGCCATCCTCATCGAGCGCCGACTCTTCCAGCGTATCGGCCGTTTCGACGAGCGCTATTCCCCGGCCTATTACGAGGACACCGACCTGGCCTTCAAGGTCCGCGAAGCCGGCCTGAAAGTCGTGGTGCAACCCGCTGCGACCGTGGTCCATCACGAAGGGATCACCAGCGGCACCGATACATCCACGGGCATGAAACGCTTCCAGGTCCTCAACCAGGACAAATTCGTGGCGCGCTGGCAGGACGTACTGCCCCGCCAACCCGCGCCGGGCACGCCGGTGGACGCACTGGTGCGCCGTCGTGGAAAGGGCGCCGTGCTGGCCATAGACGCAACCACCCCGGAACCGGACCAGGATTCCGGCTCGGTGCGCCTGACCCATACGCTTCGGCTGTTGCGGGAGTCCGGACGCCACGTCTACTTCTTCGCCGACAACCGTGCCTACGTGCCGGGCTATACCGAGCGACTGCAGGCCCTCGGCATCGAAGTGCTGCATGGGCCGTGGCTGGGTGATCCGGTCACCTGGCTGCGCGAAAACGGCCCCGCCCTGGATGCCGTGCTGGTCTGCCGCCACTACATCGCCAGCCACTACCTGCCGCTGGTACGCCAGTTCGCCCCCAGGGCCCGTTTCATCTTCGACACGGTGGACCTGCACTATCTGCGGGAACAACGCGCCGCCGAACTGACGGGCAGCGAGGAGTTGGCCGGCCAGGCTGAGAAGACGCGACAGCAGGAACTGGCGCTGATCCGCGCCAGCGACGTCACGCTGGTCGTCAGTCCGGCCGAACAGGCACTGCTGGCGACCGACGCACCGGGTTCCCGGGTCGAGATCCTCTCGAATGTCCATCCCGTCCACGGCTGTCGGCGCGCCTTCGGCGAGCGCGCCGATCTGCTGTTCGTGGGAGGTTTCCAGCATCCCCCGAACATCGATGCGATCACCTGGTTCGTTCGCGAGGTGTTCCCGATCGTGCGCGGGGTGCTGCCGGATATCCAAGTCCATGTCATCGGCAGCAAGATGCCGCCGGCGGTCGCCGGTCTGGAAGGCGCCGGCGTCAAGGTGCACGGCCATGTCCCCGACCTGGAACCTTTCCTGGACGGTTGCCGGATCGCGCTCGCGCCCCTGCGTTACGGTGCCGGCGTCAAGGGCAAGCTCAACATGAGCATGAGCTACGGCCAGCCGGCAGTCGCCACCCGGATCGCCGTGGAAGGCATGCATCTGGAGTCGGGCAAGGAAGTGCTCGTGGCCGACGATCCAGCCGGCTTCGCCGCGGCCGTGCTGCGTCTGTATGGCGACGAGGCCCTCTGGAACCAGCTGTCGACCGCTGGCCTGGCCAATGTGCAGCGCCACTTTTCCTTTGCGGCTGCGCGCGCCGCCATCGCGCACATTTTCGATGCGTGATCGGTGACGCTCAGGCGGCAGCGCTTCAGCGTTCCGGCGGCGGCCGCGAACCCGGCAGTTGCAAGGCCAGGCCGGTCACCAGCGCCCCGGTCGGATAATCGTCAGCAACGGCCCGCCAATCATGCCCGCCTCACCTCGCTGCCGGGCGTTGCGGCGTTGTCCGGCTCCAGGTTCGCCTGCATGGCGTGCTCCAGCATCGGTGGGCCAATGCCTGCCTGCACGTCGGTGGTCGGGCAATTTCCGTGGCAGCGCGACTTTGTCGCAAATCCAATCACGCGCAATGAGTGACCCCATCTTCCCTGCGCCACGGTCGACCTGGAAGGCAAGCGCGCGTGGCGACCGTGAGCCGGGCGGCAACCCTAGGCTCAGCCGCCCGCGACGGTCATCCGCTCGATCAGGATCGACCCGGTGAGGATATGCGAGCGCAGGTCGACGTCGCTGCCGATGGCAACGATCTGCCGGTACATGTCACGAAGATTGCCGGCGATGGTGATCTCTTCGACCGGATAGGCCAGGGCGCCGTTCTCCACCCAGAATCCAGCCGCACCACGCGAGTAGTCGCCGGTCACCGAGTTGACGCCCTGCCCCATCAGTTCCGTCACCAGCAGGCCGGTGCCAAGGCGTCCGAGCATCTGCGTGGAATCACCGCCCGGCTCGCGTGCCGTGACGATCAGGTTGTGGATGCCGCCGGCATTGCCGGTGCTCTCCATGCCCAGCTTGCGCGCCGAGTAGCTCCCCAGCACATAGCGCTGCAGGACGCCGTCCCGGACCAGGTCGGAATCGACGGTGGCGATGCCGTCGCCATCGAAGGCCCCGGAAGCGTGGCCGCGCAGCAGGAAGGGCCGTTCGACGATGTCGATGCCATCGGCGAATACCGGCTTGCCAAGGTGATCGAGCAGGAACGAGGCCTTCCGGTACAGTGCGCCGCCACTGACGGCGCCGACGAAATGGCCGATGAGGCCACGCGCCAGCTCGGGGGCGAACATCACCGGACAGGTCCGGGTCGTGAGTGATCGCGCGCCCAGGCGAGCGACGGTGCGTTCGGCGGCGCGGCGGCCGATCAGTGCCGGTTCGACAAGGTCTTCACGGGCGCGGGTGCTGTCATACCAGTAGTCGCGCTGCATGCCGTCGTCATCGCCTGCCACCAGCACACAGGACACGCTGTGCCGGGTGGTGCGCTCGGGACCGACGAAGCCATGGCTGTTGGCGTACACACTCAGGCTTTCGCCGGTCTGCACGCTGGCGCCGTCGGAGTTCCTGATTCGCGGGTCGACGGCCATGCCGGCGGCCTCGCAGGCACGCGCCAGTTCGACGGCGTCTTCGGCCTCCAGTGCCCAGGGATGCCATAGATCAAAATCGGGAAGCTCCCGGGCCATGCGCTCCGCATCACCCAGACCGGCCGCCGGATCCGGTTCGGTGTAGCGCGCGACGGCGCAGGCCTGTTCGATGCTGGTTTCGACGGAGCGTGCATCGAGATCGGCGGTGCTGGCGCTGCCCTTGCGCTGGCCGAAATACACGGTGATGCCGATACCGCGGTCGCGCTGGTGTTCGATGGTTTCCACTTCGCCCAGTCTCACCGTGGTGCTCAGCCCGCGATCGGAGCTGATGGAAACTTCGGCCTGTGAAGACCCGTGGCGCGCACAACGACGCAGGATGTCATCGGCCAGTTCCACCAGCCGATCGAGTTCTTCGCGGCGCGAATCGCCCGCAATCACGTTGACCTGGTTCATGCCGCCATTGTCCCACAGACCCGGCCGCCTCTCCGGTTCGCCGAGGACGATCCGCGCAACACACACTGTCGCGACGTGACCGGTTCAATCGCTGCAGGGCCGTGAGACAGGGTCCGCTCGGCTCAGTGGGCGTCCGGATGCACAAGACCCATGCGGCTGGCGGCGAGCGTCGCCTCGGCGCGCGTGCCGACACGGAGCTTGCGGTAGATCTCCTTCACATAACCGGCGCAGGTGTGCCGGGACAACCCCAGTGCTTCGGCCGCCTCCTGCACCGTCAGGCCCTTGCCGATCAGGCGCAGCACGTCGGTTTCGCGCGGCGTCAGCGCCTCGCCGTCGCTGACACGAGGCGCGGGCGTGGTGCCTGCAGGGGGCGTCGAGAAGTGACGCAGCAGACGGCGCGCGATGCTGGGCGAGAGGGGCGGTTGCCCGTCGACAATGCCCCGGAGCAGGTCGACCAGATCCTCAAGGGCAAGATCCTTGAGGACATAACCCTGCGCACCGGCGCTCAATGCCGGGAACAGGTGGGCATCATCGTCGAAAACGGTGGCGACCACGCAGAGCGTCGGCGCCGACGCCTCCCGGAGCGACTCGATGTAGCGGATCCCCGATCCGTCCGGCAATCCGAGGTCAACCAGCGCCAGGTCCGGTGGATTCGAGACAGTGGCGATCGCCGCGGCCAGGTTGGCGCAGGCCGCGACCGTCGCACCGGGGAACGCCTGTGCACCGGCACGTGCCAGCCAGTCACGGCTGGCGGACAGGTCGTCAACAACCACGATGCGCTCGATGGGTATCACATTGACCTTCCAGATGGCAGCGGCGCCTTCAGGAGCACCTTGGTACCGCCAAGCGTTCCGGCTGTCCAGTCGATCCGACCCTGCAACTCGCGGGCACGGGCGCGCATGTTGTCGAGACCCGCTCCCCCGCCGCCTGCTTCCGGCACCTGGCCGCCGCCGGAGCCGTCATCGGTGAGTTCCAGCAGCAGTTCACCCGCATCGGATGCATGCACACGGATGCGCAGGCTGCGCGCGCCGGCATGGCGCAGGGCATTGCTTATCGCCTCGCGGACGATGCGATGCAGATGCAGGGCCGATGCACTGTCCAGCAGTGGATCCGGCAACGAGTCGTCCTCTTCCCACGACAGGACTGCGCCGGCCACGGCCAGACGCTGGACGGCTTCGCCACGGATGCTCGCAAGGACATCCTGCAGGGTGCCAGGCTCGCCGCGCGACCGTGAGACGACATCGCGAAGATCCTGGAGGATGGCGCGTGCGCGATCGGCTGTGGCACGGTCGGGCGCGGCGTAGATGAGTTCCAGCAGGCGGGCGCCGAGATCGTCGTGCAGGTCGGCATGGATGCGCTCGCGTTCCGCTGCAGCGGCTTGGGCGGCAAGACGCTCGCGTTGTGCCGCCAGTTCACTGCGCAGGTGGTCGGCCTTCGCCCGCAGTCGCCGCGGCAGCAGCGTCATGCACAGGAGCAGGCCCAGGCCCGCCAGCAGGGTGATCATCCAGGGCAGCCAGATCACGTGCCGTCGCCCTCGGGCGGGACGGGCGCGCCTGGCTGCCGCCGCTGGATATCAGCCAGCCGTTCGCCGGCAGTGCGCGTTCGCGTGTGGTCCGGCCCGAAACTTTCAGCCAGTCTGTCCCGGGCACGTGTCAGCACTTCGATGGCTTCCGTATCGCGACCTTGCTTTCCGAGGCACAGGCCCAGGTTGCTCTGGAATACGGCGGCCAATGGATGCGCGTCTCCCAGGATGGCGCGGCTGCGTTCAATGAGCTCACGGAATTCGGTTTCGGCTGCCTGCAGGCGACCGGCATCGAGCAGCAGCATCGCCAGATTGTTCTGCGGGCCGAGTGTGGCAGGATGCTTGTCATTGAGTTCCCGCTGCAATGCGACGATGCGCCGATAGGTGGCTTCGGCGCGACTGAATTCCTGTCTCTCGGCGTGCAGGTACGCCAGGGAATTGAGGCTGGTGATCGTCTGCGCATGCGATTCGCCCAGGCGCGTCGTGAAGAACGCCAGGCTTTCGTCGATCAGCGGCGCCGCTTCGTCCAGGCGTCCCTGTTCGAGACGCATGTTGGCCAGCATCTGCGCCGTCGTCATCGTGTGCGCGTGGT
This sequence comes from uncultured Rhodanobacteraceae bacterium, assembly GCA_964647135.1. Lineage (GTDB taxonomy): Bacteria > Pseudomonadota > Gammaproteobacteria > Xanthomonadales > UBA2363 > Pseudofulvimonas. The sequence continues at coordinate 5,224 of CAZYHP010000081.1, read as the reverse complement.
CATTGCCCAGGACATTGCGGCGCAACGCCAGCACGGCCTCCGATTCGGCGGCGGCCAGGTCGAGTTGTCCGGCGTCCTGGAGAATCAGCGAGCGCGTGTGGCGGGTGGCGAGCGTCCGCGGATGCCGTTCGCCGTACCGCCGACGGCGATGCTCGAGAACCGTCTCGCTGAGTGCAAGCGCCTCCTCGAACCGCCCCTCGCTGCGCAACAAGCTGGCCAGATTGCTGCGCGAGATCTCCACGGACAGGTCGTTGGCCGGCAACCCGGCGCCCTCGATGGCAGCGATCACCTCGCGATAACCGGCCATCGCCTGGTCGGTCCGACCGGCCTCATCATCCAAGCGGGCCCGCGTCAGTCGCAGCCCGTATCGGGCCGCGGGAGTCGCTTCGTCCACCGACTTACCGGCCTCGTCGAGGGCAGCCGCCGCCTCCTCGAAACGACCCAGCTCGGTCAGGATCGAACCGCGCATGCGCAGCAGGCCGAGCCGGTTCGTGGCGTCGGTGGTCGGGAGATCTGCGAGCGCCTGCGCGTTGAGCGCGAGCGCATGCTCATACTCGCCCAGTGCCAGGCGCGTCCCGGCCAGCGTGCGCAGCACGGCGGCACGCACCGGCGTGGTCGGCGATTCTGCCGCCAGCGTATGCTCTGCCGCATCCAGGACCTCGGCGACACTGACATTGCGACCCTGGGCCTGGGCCGGATCGGCCGCGACCAGCATGCGCTCCAGGAAAGCATTCACCGCCCCGGTTTCCGCAGCGCGCTGCTCGGCGAGCGCTTGCGCCTGCTGTGCTCGCCAGGCGAAGCGCAGCGAGACCGCCGTGGCAATGACGAGGCAGAGCAAGACCATGCCCGCCGCCAGACTGGCGGCGCGATGGCGACGCATGAAGCGGCGCATGACGTAGCCCGGCGTCGCCGGTCTTGCCTCGACGGGCCGATGCTGCAGCCAGCGTTCGAAGTCGGCGGCGAATTCCGCCGCGGAGGCATAGCGACGTTCGGGTTCCGTCGCCAACGCCTTCATCACCACCGCATCCAGGTCACCGCGCGTCGCCGGAACACGCGACGACGGCGGTGCGATCTTCTCATCGCGGTGGATCGCCAGCGCCTTGAACAGACTGGCATCGAGCAATCCAGGATGGGGAACGGCGCCCGTGAGCAGTTCGTAGGCGATGGCGCCCAGTGCATAGATGTCGCTTCGCGCGTCCACCGCATGACTGTCGCCACCCAGCTGCTCCGGACTCATGTAGGGCAGCGAGCCCAGGACCTGGCCCTGGCGCGTCGCAGCGCCGTCGGATTCCAGTACACGGGCGACACCGAAATCGAGAACGCGTGGCTGGCCGCCGGGCTCGACAAGAATGTTGGCGGGTTTCAGGTCGCGGTGGATGATGCCGCGGCCGTGCGCGTGATGGACGGCGCGACAGATCTGCGCCATCGCTTCGATGCGTGCGGACAGGGAAACGTCTTTCGCCCAGTCGCACAGGTCGCGGCCGCGCACATACTCCATCGCCAGCCAGGGTTGCTCGACGCCGTTGAGGGTTTCGCTGCCGGCGGCGTACAGTCGCGCGATCCCGGGATGCTCAAGACGCGCCAGCGCCTCCATCTCGCGCGCCAGTCGCAGGCGCGACTCGGGACCCAGAGCAGACACGAGCTTGAGGGCGACTTCACGCGCCGGCTGCCGCTGCCGGGCACGGAACACCCGTCCCATCGAACCGCTGCCGATTTCCTCGACCAGCGTGAATCCACCGATCTGAATGGGCGCCGCCTCCATCCCGCCTCCCCGCCATCCTCGCCATGCTGCCACAAAGGCGCCGCCGTCCTTGTGTCCAATTGCAACAGCGCGTCGAGCACCGGCATGCAAGGCACGCTGGTAAACTTTTGCCATGAATGATCTCCCCTGGGACGCCCCGTCCGCCGACGAACCGGCGCAGCGCATCAGCAAACGCGCGACCGGCCCATCGCGCAGCCATCGGCGCCGTGAGGCACTGGATGTCCTTGATCTGGCTGGAAAAATGATGGATGCCACCGACGGCATCGTGACGAAATTGCCGCTGTCGGAAGAATTGGCCGACCTGCTGAGCGCCTCGCGCCGGGTCCGTCAGCAGATCGCCCGCAAGCGACAGACGCAGTACCTCGCCAAGCAGTTGCGTCGCCTGGACGAGGACGAGCTGGATGCCCTGCGCGGCGTCTTCGAAGTCGACCAGAGCCAGATTCGCCGAGAGACAGCGCGCCTGCACCGTCTGGAAGCCTTGCGTGACCAGTTGATTGCCGGCGGCGACGAAGCGCTTGCGGCGCTGCTCGACGAGCACCCGCAGGCCGATCGCAACCATCTGCGGCAGCTGCAACGGCAGGCGGCGCGCGAGCGTCAGCAGGCAACCACGCCGCGGGCTTCGCGCGAGCTGTTCCGTTACCTGCGTGAACTGCTGGCCGCCACCGCGTCCACCGATGCCGATGCCATTGCCGAAGACGATGTTGCCGGCGCCGGGTCCGGCGACTTCGACGAAACGTGAAGCAGGCGAGCCTGGAGTCGTTCCGTCACAGGCGGCATTGGCCTCACCCGGGTTGAATGCCGGCCATCATCAGGTCGGGACGTGGCGCGTCTCCCGGTTGGGCTGGCGCCGCGGCCATCGTGATCGGGAACCTTGTGGGCCGATTCCGCATCCGCCGGAGTGAGAGGCGCGGTCCGTCCTGTACCGCGTCCTGCGGACGACTGCGCCGCACGGACGGGCATCCTCGTCCATCGAATTGGGGACGGTTCGGCCATGCCGGCGACACCATCAGATAGAACAAAGGCCCCTTTCGGGGCCCTTGTCCTATCTGGCGGAGTGAGAGGGATTCGAACCCTCGATGGAGTTTTTGACCCCATACTCCCTTAGCAGGGGAGCCCCTTCGGCCTCTCGGGCATCACTCCGGGCTGGATCGCAACAACCGCTCGGTCGTGCAAGGGCGGGAAGAATAGCCGGAACGTCGCGGCGGGTCAAAGCAGTCCGCGTCAGCTGGCCGGCTTGTCCTTGTCTCCGGCTGGCCTGGAGTCGCCTTCAGGATGGATGCGCTGGAAAATCTCCTCGCGATGTACCGTCACATCGCGTGGCGCCGTGATGCCCAGCCGGACCTGGTTGCCTTTGACACCGAGCACGGTCACGGTCACCGAGTCCCCGATCATCAGGGTCTCGCCGACTCTGCGTGTGAGAATCAGCATGTTGCTTGCCTCCTTGACGCCCGCGGCACCTCACGGCACCAGTGTATGGAGCTTCCGATGCTCCGACCCCGCACATGCATCGCGGTCGGGCCCCCGTCATTTTGATAGTAGCGGAGCCTCGCGAACGCCCGCAATGCGCAAGAAGCCGTACTTCGACGTAGGGTTGTGACCGCCTTCACGATCGGCGACGGCGATCCCCTGCCCGATCAGGCGGCCCGTTCGCGCACCCAGTCGGGCACTGCACGCAACGCCGTCTCCAGTGCTGGCGAATCCTCGCCACCGCCCTGGGCAAGGTCCGGTCGGCCACCGCCACGGCCGCCGATCTGGCTGGCGACATGACCCAGCAGTTCGCCAGCCTTGATCTTGTCGAGGGCCGAACCATGGCTGCCGGCGACCAGCTGGACCTTGCCATCGCCGGTTCGCGCCGCGAGCAGGATGACGGCGTTGCCGAGCCTGTCCTTGAGGCGGTCGACACTGTCACGCAGCGCCTTGCTGTCGGCGCCATCGAGCACCGCTGCCAGCACCTTCAGTCCAGCCACATCCACCGCCTGCGCGACGAGGTCGCCGGCGGCGCTGGCGGCCTGCCGCGCCTTCAACGCGTCGATGTCCTTTTCCAGTTGCTTCTGTCGTTCCAGCATCGCGCGGACGCGATCGACCACCTCGTCGCGGCGACCACCCAGCAGCTCGGCGGCGGCGTCGAGGCGCGCCTGCTGCTGGCCGATCCAGGCCAATGCACCGCTACCGGTCACCGCCTCGATGCGGCGCACACCGGCGGCCACGCCGCCTTCGGACAGGATCTTGAAGATGCCGATGTCGCCGGTGCGGCGCACGTGCGTGCCGCCGCACAACTCGGTTGAGAATTCGCCCAGCTTCAGGACACGGACGCGCTCGCCGTACTTTTCGCCGAACAGCGCCATGGCGCCGAAATCCAACGCTTCCTGCATGTCCATGTGGCGGATGTCGGCGTCGTGGTTGGCGCGAATCTCGTCGTTCACCAGCGCTTCGATGCGCTCGAGCTCCTCCGCCGACAGCGGCTGGAAATGCGCGAAGTCGAAGCGCAGTCGGTCCGGCGCCACCAGCGAGCCCTTCTGCTGGACGTGATCGCCGAGGACGGTGCGCAGCGCGGCGTGCAGCAGATGGGTGGCGGTGTGATTGATGACGACGGCGCCCCGACGGGCATCGTCGATACGACCGTCGACGAGGTCGCCGACCTTCAGGGTCCCGCCGGTCCAGCGTCCCAGATGGGCATGGAAGGCCCCCGCCAGCTTCAGCGTGTCCTCCACCTCGAAGCGACCCGAGGCGTTCACCAGGGCACCGGTGTCGCCCACCTGACCGCCGGATTCGCCATAGAACGGCGTGCAGTCGAGGATCACCAGCACGCTTTCGCCGTTGCCGACGGCAGCGACGGATTGCCCGTCGCGCAACAGCGCGACGACCTTGAGGTCCCTGGCCGCCGTCTGCTCGTATCCCAGGAACTGCGTCGGCGACAACTGCGCCACCAGATCGGCGGGAATGGTATGGCCACCGCCGAACTTGCCGGCCGCGCGAGCGGTCTGGCGCTGCTGTTCCATCGCCGCCTCGAAACCGGCCATGTCCACGGACAGGCCGCGCTCGCGGGCGATGTCGGCCGTCAGGTCGACCGGGAAGCCGTAGGTGTCGTACAGGCGGAAGGCGTCCTGGCCGGCAATCGTCCCGCCGGAGCGCGCAGCGACCTCATCGAAGATCTTCATGCCGGAATCAAGCGTTTCGGCGAAGCGCTCTTCTTCCGCCTTGAGGGCCTGTTCGACCACGCCCTGGCGCTGCACCAGCTCCGGATAGGCGTCGCCCATCTGCGCCGCGAGATCGGCCACCATGCGATGGAAGAAGGGCTCGCGGACGCCAAGCATCCAGCCATGGCGCAGCGCGCGGCGGATGATCCGGCGCAACACGTAGCCACGACCTTCGTTCGAAGGCAGGACGCCATCGACGATCAGGAAGGCGCTGGCGCGGATGTGGTCGGCGATCACGCGCAGCGACTTGTTCTCCAGGTCGGCG
>CAZYHP010000080.1:0-14283 GCA_964647135.1 uncultured Rhodanobacteraceae bacterium | reverse complement strand
GCGCGCTTCGCGAAGTGGCGCGCGGTGATCAACATCGGCGAGGACATCCCCACCGGCACCTGCATCGAATCGAATGCCCATGCGCTGGCACGCTACGCGGCGCTCTGCCAGGAGCAGGGACTGGTGCCGATGGTCGAGCCGGAGGTGCTGATGGACGGCATCCACGACATCGAAGTCTGCTACGACGTCACCGAAGCGACGCTGCGTGCGCTGTTCACCGCGCTGTACGAACACAATGTGATGCTGGAAGGCACGATCCTCAAGGCCAGCATGGTCATCGCCGGCAAGGACTGCGAGGAGCAGGCGGATGTCGAGGACGTCGCGGACCTGACCGTGCGCTGCCTGCGTGCCTCGGTGCCGGCCTCGTTGCCGGGCATCGTTTTCCTCTCAGGGGGGCAGAGCGACCAGCAGGCAACCGCCCATCTCAACGCGATGAACCAGTACGAAGACCTGCCGTGGCCCCTGTCGTTCTCCTACGGTCGCGCCATGCAGTCGGCGGCGCTGAAGCTGTGGGCCGCCGACATGACCGGCAACTACGCGAAGGCCCAGCAGACCGTGTTCGAACGCGCGCGCGCCAACGGTCTGGCCGCGCTCGGCGAATGGGAAGGCTGAGTCAGGCGTGATCTGCGGATCCGGCTGCGCCAGCCGGTAATCAGGCTGCCACAGCAGCCCGGGCTGCATCGCATCACGACAACGGCCGCCCCTGGGGCGGCCGTTGTCGTTGGGCGGTCACTTGCCGTCAGCGGAAGGTCGACCCGGCTTGTCCGGCAGCGGCGGGAAATCCTCTGTCGCAAGGGGGAACGGAGGGCTCTGCGGGACAACTCTTGTCCTGTTCCCCCGAGCCGCCCGTGTCTCCCCGGCTCCATCATGCTGCACTGCAAGAGAAGGTGATCAATCCATGAACAACTTGACCTGTTGTTCGAATATTCAAAGGCTTGCGAGTATAAGCTAATGTGCTCACAAAAGTGAGCTAAGTCCTTGCCCCGCCTTGGATTTCTTCTTGACAGCGCTCCAGCCCCCGCGTAACGTGCGCCAGGTGGAGTTTTGTGGGAAATCGTGGGTAAACAGGCGGGCATGTTCCAGGGCGAGTCCAGCATCAGCGTCGACGACAAGGGGCGGATGGCCATTCCCACGGCCTACCGCGAATCCCTGTCGGGCGTTTGCGGCAACCGCCTGGTGTTCGCCTACAACCCGTTCGATGCCCACTGCCTCTGGCTCTTCCCCGTCGACGAGTGGCAGCGCGTACGCGACCAGGTCAATGCCCTGTCCAGTTTCAACCCGGCCCATCGCGAGTTGAAGCGCAAGCTGGTGGGTGCTGCCACGCCTGTCGAACCCGACGGCCAGCATCGCCTCCTGCTGCCGCACAGCCTGAGACAGACCGCCGGCATCGAGAAACGCGCCGTGCTGCTGGGGTTGGGCGACAAATTCGAGTTGTGGAGCGAGGAGGCGCATCTCAAACGGATAGCCACCCCGATATCTCCCGAGGACATCACCGCCGAAATGCAATCACTCAACTTCTGACGCCGATACTGGAAACCCGCCGATGTTGTGCACCGGAACGGCCGTTGTCCGTGACGCGCTCTCCAGTTCGATGCATCGAGCGTCGGATGTATTCATGCGCTTTGCCGGAACGCCTGCGCAGGGTGCCACGGTATACGCGATGGGTCAGGCGGCGACCGGTGTCGAGGAGAAGGGGATTGACCTCACCGTGGCAGCGACGGAGGGAAGTCCGGCCGTGAATACCTTCAGCCATCTTCCGGTTCTGCTCGACGAAGCGGTTGCCGCACTCGCGCTGCGTCCGGACGGACGCTACCTGGACGGCACCTTCGGCCGCGGCGGTCACGCACGCCTGATCCTGTCGCGACTCGGACCGGGCGGACGACTGCTTCTGATGGACCGTGACCGCCAGGCGATCGAGGAGGCGGAGCGCGCATTGGCCGGCGATCCGCGCGTCGTCATCCGCCACGCGGCATTCTCGACGATGGCCGACTGGGACGAAGTACAGGCCGGTCTCGATGGCGTGCTGCTCGACCTCGGTGTGTCCTCGCCACAGCTGGACGATCCTTCGCGTGGTTTCAGTTTCCAGTCCGATGGGCCGCTCGACATGCGCATGGATCGCAGCCAGGGCGAGCCGGTCTCCGCTTGGCTGATGCGCGCATCCGACACCGACATCGCCGAGGTCCTCTGGCGCTACGGCGAAGAGCGGCGCAGCCGCGCCATCGCCCGCGCGATCATCGCGCATCGTGCCCAGCAACCGCTGGAGCGCACCTCGCAGCTGGCCGCGCTGGTTGCCACCGTGCCGGGCACGCGTGACGGCCACAAGCACCCGGCGACGCGCACCTTCCAGGCGCTGCGCATCTTCATCAACGACGAGCTGGGCGAGGTCGAACGCGGCCTGGCCGCGGCGATGGCCGCGTTGAAGCCGGGTGGCCGCCTGGCGGTGATCAGTTTCCATTCGCTGGAAGACCGCCTGGTGAAGCAGTTCATCGCCGCCCACGACGGCCGCGCGCCCGGTGGGCGCCGCCTGCCGCTTCCGGTGGCAACGCCGGCGCTGTTGCGGCCGGTTGCGCGAATCATGCCGGGCGCGGCCGAACTGTGGGCGAATCCTCGCGCCCGCAGCGCGGTCCTGCGCGTGGCGGAAAGGCAGCCATGAGACCGGGCTTCCGCGCCACCGTGATGCTGGTACTGGCGAGCGGCGTGATTGCCAGCGCCATCGGCGTCGTGCAGGTGCGGCACGAAGGCCGACAGCGCTACATCGATCTGCGTGCGCTGCATGCCGAGCGCGACGAACTGAACATCGAGTACGGTCGTCTGCAGCTCGAGCAGGCCACGTGGGCGGAGATGAGCCGCGTCGAGCGCGTCGCGCGCGAGGAACTCGGCCTTGTCCGTCCCGACGCCGGGCAGATCACGGTGGTGCGTCGATGATCCGTCGTCGGCCCAAGACGAACCTGCGACTGCGCCTGAGCGTGGTGCTGGTGCTGCTCGGACTCGGTACCACGGCGCTGGTGGTGCGCGCTGTCGACCTGCAACTGGTGCGCAAGGACTTCTACCAGCGCCAGGGCGACGCGCGATTCCTGCGCGAGATCGCCATTCCGACATCGCGTGGCCAGATCCTCGACCGCAACGGCGAGCCACTTGCGGTGTCCACGCCGGTGGAGTCGCTATGGGCGAATCCCACCGTACTTGCCGAGCATGCCGATCGCATTCCCGAACTGGCCCTGGCGCTCGGGCTGAATGCGGATGACTTGCGCCGGCGCATGCAGGACAAGGCTGCCGCGCGCCGCGAGTTCGACTACCTGCGCCGCCACATGAATCCCGAGCAGGTCGAACGCGTACTGGCGCTGGACATTCCCGGCGTCAACACGCAGCGGGAATTCCGTCGCTACTACCCGGCCGGCGAAGTGATGTCGCACGTGCTGGGCTACACCAACATCGACGACCAGGGCCAGGAAGGACTGGAGCTGGCCTTCGATACCTGGCTGGCCGGCAAGCCGGGCAGCCAGCGTGTGATCCGCGACCGCCGCGGTCGGGTCGTCGAGAACGTCGAGTTGATCCGCGCGCCGGAGCCGGGCAAGGACCTGGTGCTGAGCATCGACCGCCGCATCCAGTACCTGGCCTACCGTGAACTCACCTCGACGCTGCTCGAGCACAACGCCAGTTCCGGATCGATGGTGATCCTGGACGCGCCGACCGGCGAAATCCTGGCGATGGTCAACCAGCCCTCCTACAACAACAACGCGCGCGGCAGTGCCGAGCCGGCGCAGCGCCGCAACCGCGCGGTGACGGACCTGTTCGAGCCGGGCTCGGTGATCAAGGCCTTCACCGCCGCCGCCGGCATCGAAAGCGGCCGATTCCGTCCCGATTCGGTGCTGGATACCAATGGCGGCAGCCTGCATGTCGCCAACCACACAGTTCGCGACATCCGCAATTTCGGTCCGGTGGACATGACGCGGATGCTCACGAAGTCGAGCAACGTCGCGGCCGCGCGCATCGCGATGGAACTCGACAACCGGGAGCTGTGGAGCGTCTTCCAACGCATCGGCGTCGGCGAAGTGACCGGATCGGGTTTTCCCGGCGAGGCCTCCGGCGTGCTGCCGGACGCGCAGCGCTGGGGGCTGCTGCACAAGGTCACCATGTCGTACGGCTATGCGATTTCGATGTCGGCCTTGCAGCTCGCGCAGGCCTACGGTGCACTGGCCAACCACGGCACGCTGGTGCCGCCGACGTTTGTCAGGGACACCCGTCGCCCGGCGCGCGAGGTCTTCGATCCAGCCCTGGCGCAGACCATCGTCGGCATGCTGGAAACCGTCACTGGCCCCGATGGTTCGGGCACACGCGCACGCGTGGCGAACTATTCGGTGGCCGGCAAGACCGGCACGTCACGGCGCGCGACCGCTGGCGGATACGAAAACCGTTATGTCAGCGTGTTCGCCGGCATGATCCCCGCTTCGTCGCCGCGATTGGTTGGCGTGGTCGTCATCAACGACCCGCAAGGCGGCGTCTATTACGGGGGGCTGGTCGCCGCACCGGTGTTCGGTCGCGTGATGGAGGGGGCGATGCGCCTGCTCGACGTCGCGCCTGACCGTGTCCTGGCCGCCGTCGATCGCTTGCCGCCCCCGGAGGATTCCGCCGAAAGCCTGCCTGACCTGCCCGCCGAACTGCTGCAGTTCGCAGAAGGGGTGCAGCCTTGAGCGCGGCAACGACGTCGCTGCAGGCACTGCTCGACGGCATCGCGCCGGTTCCGCACGAGCTTGCCGGCGTACCGGTCCGCGGCCTGTCGCTGGACAGTCGTTCCATTGGCGCCGGCGAAGGATTCGTCGCGCTTGCCGGGGCCCGCGGCCATGGACTGGCGCATGTGCAACAGGCCGAACAACGCGGCGCCGCCTGTGTGCTCTTCGAGCCGCCCGTAGCGTCCGCGCCGGCGACGTCGTTGCCGACCGTGGCGGTGCAGGGTCTGCGCACACAGCTCGGCCTGCTCGCCGAACGCGCCTACGACGCGCCCTCGCAGCGCTTGCGGCTGGTCGGGGTCACCGGGACCAATGGCAAGACATCGACGGTGCACCTGCTGGCCCAGGCGCTGGCCGCTGCGGACGTGGATGTCGCCACCATCGGCACCCTGGGCGCGGGTCGCCCCGGTGCGATGGTCGAAGGCGAGCGCACCACGCCGGACGTCCTGTCCGTGCATGCCCTGCTGCGACAGTTTGTCGATGCCGGCATCAGCGATGTCGCGATGGAAGTGTCGTCGCATGCGCTGGATCAGGGCCGCGTCGACCGGCTGCGCTTTGCCGTGGCCGTGTTCACGAATCTGAGTCGCGACCATCTCGACTACCACGGCGACATGGCGAGCTACGGCGCCACCAAGGCGCGCCTGTTCGCCTGGCCTGGGCTCGAAGCGGCGGTCATCAACACCGATGATGCATTCGGCGCGCAGCTTGCCGCGCAGGTGCCGGCCACCGTGCGCGTCCTCCGCTGCGGCCTCAAGCCGCTCGCCGATGGTTCGCTGCCGGACTTCCACGCCTGCGATGTCCGCACCGACCATGCCGGCCTGCGCTTCACGCTGGTGACACCGGCGGCTGAGATCGCGGTCACGACGCGCCTGCTGGGCCGCTTCAACGTCGCCAACCTGCTGGGCGTCGCCGCCACCCTGCACGCACTGGGCTGGCCAGTCCCGCAGGTCGCGCAGATGCTCCCCCGGCTGGAAAGCGTTCCCGGTCGCATGAGCCGCCTCGGCGGCAACGGGCGGCCCTTGGTCGTGGTCGACTATGCGCACACCCCCGATGCCCTGGAGCAGGCGCTGTCGAGTCTGCGCGAACACACGCCAGGACGCCTGCATTGCGTTTTCGGCTGCGGCGGCGAACGTGATCGCGGCAAGCGTCCGCAGATGGCCGCGATCGCGCAGTCCGGCGCCGACGAGGTCATCGTCACCGATGACAATCCGCGTGGCGAAGATGGCGATGCCATCGTGGCCGAGATTCTGGGCGGCTTCGAGACCGGTGCCCCGGTGCGCATCGTGCGCGACCGTGCACGCGCCATCGCGACCGCGATCGCGAACGCGGCCGCCAGCGACACCGTGCTGGTTGCCGGCAAGGGCCACGAGCCTTACCAGGAAGTCGCCGGACAGCGTTTTCCGTTCGACGACCGCCAACATGCCGCTCGCGCGCTGGAGGCCCGGCCATGCTGAGTGCGCAGCTGACCGAACTTGCGCTGTGGTGCGGCGGCCGCTTGCAGGGTGGCGACGCGCGTGTCGAAGGCGTCAGCACCGACACCCGGCAGCTGGGTCCCGGCATGTTGTATGTCGCCTTGCGCGGTGAGCGGGTCGATGGCCACGACCTGCTGCAGCAGGCGCTCGAAGCAGGTGCTGCAGCGGCACTGGTGGAACGTGCGGTGGAGCTGGTGCAGCTGCCCCAGCTGGTCGTGGCCGACTCCTTGCACGCGCTGGGCGAACTGGCGCGTCGACATCGCGATCGCATGCAGGCGCGCGTGGTGGGCATCACCGGCAGCAACGGCAAGACCACCGTCAAGACGCTGACTGCTTCAATCCTGTCGCGGGTCGCGCCGACGCACGCCAATCCCGGCAATCGCAACAACGAGGTCGGCTTGCCGCTGGCGGTGCTCGACCTCACGCCGGCACATCGTTTCGCCGTGCTCGAAATGGGCGCGGGGAAGCCGGGCGACATCGCCTACCTGGCGCAGATCGCGCAGCCGGACGTCGCGCTGGTCAACAACGTCGCCCCCGCGCACCTCGAACGCATGGGTTCGCTGGAAGGCGTCGCCGATACCAAGGGCATGATCTATGAAGCCCTGCCGGCAGACGGCGCGGCGATCATCAATGCCGACGACGCCTTCGCCGAAACCTTCGCCCGTCGCGTCAGCGCGCGCCGCATCCTGCGCTTCGGCCTGGATACGGACGCGGTCGATGTCCACGCCACCGACATCGTGCTGGGCGAAAGCAGCCGTTTCACGCTGCACACGCCGGTCGGACAGACTACGGTTGAACTGCCGTTGCCGGGTCGACACAACATTGGCAACGCCCTGGCTGCCGCCGCGATCGCGGTGGCGCTGGACGTGCCGTTGCCGGCCATCCGCGACGGTCTAGCCACAGCCTGTGGTGTATCCGGGCGTTTCCGCCTGATGCGGCAGGCGGGTGGCCATGCCCTCATCGATGACACCTACAACGCCAATCCCGGTTCGGTCGCGGCGGCAGTCCGGACGCTGGTCACATTGCCCGGCGAACCCTGGCTGGTGCTTGGCGACATGGGCGAGCTGGGGCAGGACAGCGAGGCGCTGCATGCCGGCATGGGCACGCTGGCGAAGGAGGCCGGGATCACGCGCCTGTTCACGGTCGGCACGCTGAGCCGCGCCGCCAGTGACGCTTACGGGTCCGGGGGGTGCCACTTCGACAACCTTGATGCACTGGTTGCAGTCCTGCGCGAAGCGCTGAGGCCGGGCGTGAACTGCCTGGTCAAGGGCTCGCGTTCGGCCGGCATGGAGCGGGTGCTGGCGGAACTGACCGCGGGAGGACGCGAGCATGCTGCTTGAACTGGCGCAGGCCCTGCAGCCGCATTTCGGCGGCTTCAATGTTTTCAACTACCTGACCTTCCGCGCCATCATGAGCGCGTTGACCGCGCTGGCGCTGTCGCTGTGGCTGGGGCCGAGCGTGATCCGCGCGCTGCAGCAGCGCCAGCATGGCGGCCAGCCGATCCGCGAGGACGGACCGAAGACGCATCACGCCAAGGCCGGTACCCCGACCATGGGCGGCGCACTGATCCTGCTGGCACTGATCGTCAGCACGCTGCTCTGGGCCAACCTCGGCAACCGCTACATCTGGATCGTGCTGGCGGTAACGGTCGCCTTCGGTTTCATCGGCTGGCTCGACGACTGGCTGAAGCTCTCGAAGCGCAACAGCAAGGGCCTGCCGGCGCGCTGGAAATACCTGATGCAGACGGTGTTCGGTCTCGTCGCCGCCTTCGCGCTGTACCTGACTGCCGACGTGCCGGCGAATACCGAACTGTACGTGCCGCTGTTCAAGGATGTCGTGTGGCCGTTGGGCGCGTTCTTCGTCGTCGTCGCCTACTTCATGATCGTCGGCTTCTCGAACGCGGTGAACCTGACCGACGGCCTGGATGGCCTGGCGATCATGCCCTCCGTCCTGGTCGCCTGTGCGCTCGGCGTGTTCGCCTATGCGGCCGGCAATGCGGTGTTCTCGGAATACCTGCAGATCCCTTCCATTCCCGGTGCCGGCGAGCTGGTGGTGTTCCTCGCCGCCCTGGCCGGAGCGGGCCTCGGATTCCTGTGGTTCAACACCTATCCGGCAATGGTGTTCATGGGCGATATCGGTGCGCTCGCCGTGGGTGCGGCACTGGCCACCATCGCGGTGATCGTCCGGCAGGAAATCGTCTTCATCGTCATGGGCGGCCTGTTCGTGCTGGAAACGGTGTCGGTGATGCTGCAGGTCGCGAGCTTCAAGCTCACCGGCAAGCGCATCTTCCGGATGGCACCGATCCACCATCACTTCGAGCTGAAGGGCTGGCCCGAACCCCGCGTCATCGTCCGCTTCTGGATCATTTCGGTGGTCCTCGTCCTCATCGGTCTGGCGACCCTGAAGGTGCGCTGATGGCACACGCGCGGCGCCATGACGATCTTGAAGGACGCATCGACCTGCGGCTGCTGCTGCCGATCGTCGTCCTGATGGCGCTCGGCGTGGTGATGGTCGCGTCCAGCTCCATCGCACTGGCCGAGGCGCAGACCAATGATCCCTGGTACTACCTCAACCGCCACCTGGTCTTCCTCGCCGTCGGCGTGGCCGCAGGCTGGCTGTTCACGCGCATCGAGCTGTCGCGACTGGAAGCCGTCGGCCAGGGCTGGCTGTGGCTGAGCCTTCTGCTGCTGATGGTGCTGTTCATCCCGGGTGTCGGCCGTACCGTCAACGGCGCCACCCGCTGGATCAACCTGGGCTTCTTCGGATTCCAGGCCGTCGAAGCCGTGAAACTGGCGCTGGTGCTCTACCTGGCGGGTTACATGGTCCGCCAGGGGCACGCCGTCATGCTGAGCTTCGCGGGTGCGATGAAGCCGATTTTCGCCGTCCTGCTGATGCTCGCCCTGCTGCTGCTGCAACCTGACTTCGGCAGCGCGGTGCTGCTGGTCGCGATCACCATCGGGATGGTCTGGCTGGCCGGCGCACGCCTGCGCTATCTCGGCCTGCTGGGCGCATTCCTGCTGCCCGGCCTGGCCTGGGCGGCACTGTCGGAGTCGTACCGCCTGAAGCGCCTGATCAGCTTCATGGATCCCTGGAAGGATCCGTTCGCGGACGGCTTCCAGCTCACCCAGGCGCTGATCGCCATCGGACGGGGCGAGTGGTTCGGCGTCGGCCTCGGCGGCAGCGTCCAGAAGCTGTTCTACCTGCCGGAAGCGCACACCGATTTCATCCTGGCCGTGCTCGCCGAAGAGCTGGGTTTCGTCGGCCTGCTTGCCGTCATCGCCCTGTTCGCATGGCTGACGGCGCGCTCCTTCTTCGTCGGATTCCGCTGCCTGCAGCTGGGCCAGCGATTCGCCGGCTACTGCGCCTTCGGTGTCGCCCTCTGGATCGCCACGCAGTCGATGTTTTCCATCGGCGTGAACATGGGACTGCTGCCGACCAAGGGCCTGACCTTGCCGCTGATCTCCTCCGGCGGTTCGAGCCTGATCATGACCTGTGCAGCGCTGGGCCTGTTGCTGCGCTGTTCGCGCGAGCTGGATCGCGCCGAGCGCCAGGGTGCCGTGGCATTGGCCGACATCGACACCGACGCCGACGCCGATGCCGCCGCCATGACGGGTCTGGACCGCGGGGTGCCGGCATGAAGGGGCCGGTGCTGATCATGGCAGGCGGAACCGGCGGCCATATCTTTCCCGGCCTGGCCGTGGCGCAGGCCCTGCGCGAACGCGGCGTGCCGGTGCAATGGCTCGGTGCCGCCGGCGCCATGGAAACACGGCTGGTCCCGGCTGCCGGCATCGAACTGCACACCCTGCGCATCGGTGGCCTGCGCGGGAAATCCCTGGCGACGCTGGTGCGTGCGCCGTTCTCGCTGCTGTCCGCGCTGTGGTCGGCGACGCGCCTGTTCGGCCGCATCAGACCGCGGGCGGTGATCAGCTTCGGCGGCTTCGCCGCCGGGCCCGGTGGTGTCGCTGCCGTGCTGAAGCGCGTGCCGCTGGTCGTCCACGAACAGAACCGCGTTGCCGGCTTCACCAACCGGCGCCTCGCACCATGGGCGCGTCGCGTTCTGGGTGGATTCCCCGATGCGCTCGACAAGGCGGAATGGGTGGGAAATCCGGTGCGCGCGGAGATCGCGGCGCTGCCGGCGCCGGCGCAGCGCCTGGGCGGCCGTCGTGGCGGCGTGCGCCTGCTGGTGCTCGGTGGATCGCTGGGTGCCACGGCATTGAACGTGACCGTGCCGGCCGCGGTCGCTGCCGTGCAGGCGCAGATCCCGGGGGGTGTCGAAGTGCGGCACCAGTGCGGGCGGGGTCGCGAGACGGATACGCAACAGGCCTATTCCACGGCCGGCGTGGGCAACGTCGACGTGCAGGCCTTCATTCCGGACATGGCCGATGCCTACGGCTGGGCGGATCTGGTGGTCTGTCGCGCCGGCGCACTGACGCTGGCGGAACTTGCCGCGGCCGGCATCGGCTCGATCCTGGTGCCGTATCCGCATGCAGTCGACGATCACCAGACCCTCAATGCGCAGTTCCTGGTCGACCAGGGTGCGGCCGAACTGCTGCCGCAGGCGCAGCTGGACGCCGACACGCTGGCGCGGCGTCTGCTGGTGTTGCTGGGCGATTCGCAACGTCGCCTGCAGATGGCTGAAAACGCACGCGGCTGCGCCCGGCCCGACGCGGCCGGGCGCGTCGCCGAGGCCTGCATCGAGGTGGCGCGATGAACCAGCGTCGCTTTGCCGACCACAGTGGTCCCCTGCAGGCTTTCCGGCGCGTGCACTTCGTCGGCATTGGCGGCGTCGGCATGAGTGGAATCGCCGAGGTGCTGCATACGCTGGGCTACCAGGTCAGCGGCTCCGACCTGTCGGCGGGCGCGACCGTGCGGCGGCTGGCGCAGCTCGGCATCCGTATCGGGCAGGGCCATGACGCGGCGCACGCAGAGGGCGCCGATGTCGTGGTCGCCTCCAGCGCGGTGAGTGCCGACAACCCGGAACTGGTCTGGGCGCGCGATTCCCGCGTGCCGGTCATCCCGCGTGCCGAAATGCTGGGCGAGCTGATGCGTTTCCGCCGCGGCATCGCCGTCGCCGGCACGCACGGCAAGACGACGACCACCAGCCTGGTCGCCAGCGTACTGGCCGAAGGCGGTCTCGATCCGACCTTCGTCATCGGCGGGCAACTGCTGAGTGCCGGCGCCAACGCGCGGCTGGGCAGTGGCGCGTTCCTGGTCGCAGAAGCCGATGAGAGCGACGGGTCGTTCCTGCTGCTCAATCCGATGATCGCCGTCGTCACCAACATCGACGCGGACCACCTCGATCACTATGGCGGTGACTTCGCGCGCATGCGCCAGGCCTTCGTCGACTTCCTGCACCGCCTGCCGTTCTACGGACTGGCGGTGATGTGCATCGATGATCCGGAAGCCGCGCTGCTCGCCGCCGAAGCGCCACGCACGGTGATGGGATATGGAACCCATCCGGATGCCGACGTGCGGGCCGACAATATCCGCCAGGACGGCATGCGCATGCATTTCGACCTGTCCCTGCCGGAGGCGGGCGCACCGATGCCGGTGACGCTGAACCTGCCTGGCCGCCACAACGTCCTCAACGCGCTGGCCGCCGCTGCGGTGGGCTGGCAGCTTGGTGTGCAGGGTGCGGCCATCGCCTCCGCCCTCGGTCATTTCCAGGGCATCGGCCGCCGCTTCAACAGCCACGGCGAAGTCGATCTGGGTGGTCGACGCGTCATGCTCGTCGACGACTACGGCCACCATCCGCGCGAACTGGCGGCGGTTTTCCAGGCCGCCCGCGGCGGCTGGCCGGACCGCCGGCTGGTCGCGGTATTCCAGCCGCACCGCTACTCGCGGACGCGCGATCTCCTCGACGACTTCGCGCAGGTGCTGGCCGATACCGACGCACTCGTGCTGACGGAAGTCTATGCCGCTGGCGAGGCGCCGCTGGCCGGCGCCGACTCGCGCGCCCTGGCGCGTGCGATCCGCGCCCGCGGCAAGGTCGATCCGGTGCTGATCGGCCATCCGCGCGAACTCGGCGAAACACTGCCGCCGCTGTTGCGGGACGGCGACCTGGTCCTGCTGATGGGCGCAGGCGACATCGGACATATCGCGGCCGCGCTGGCCGGCAAGGAGGCCCGGGCATGAACCGCATCAGCGATCCGCGCAGGTTCGGACGCGTCGCCGTCCTGCTCGGTGGCAGCAGCAGCGAACGCGAGGTGTCGCTGGACTCAGGTGCCGGCGTTCTCGCCGCGTTGCAGCGCCGCGGCATCGATGCTTTCGCTGTCGACGGCATTCCCGCACTGGTCGACGCCATTCGCGGCGAGCGGGTCGATCGCGTCTTCAACATCCTCCACGGCACCCGCGGTGGCGGAGAGGATGGCGTGCTGCAGGGTCTGCTCGATGCACTCGGCGTGCCCTATACCGGCGCCGGCGTGCTCGGCGCCGCCCTGAGCATGGACAAGATACGCAGCAAGCAGGTCTGGCAGGCGCTGGGCCTGCCGACGCCGGACTACCGCGTACTGCATCCGGGCGACGATGTCGCCGCGGCGGCGGCGTCGCTGGGTCTGCCGGTGATCGTCAAGCCGGCGCGCGAAGGTTCCAGCGTCGGTGTCAGCCGCGTGCATGTGCCGGACGACCTCGAGCGGGCGGTGGTATTGGCGGCACGTTATGACGGTCAGCTGCTGATGGAACGGATGATCGAGGGCGACGAATTCACTGTCGCGATCCTGGAGGGTGTCGCGCTGCCGAGCATCCGCATCGTACCTGCCGGCACCTTGTACGACTATCACGCCAAGTACGTCGCCGACGACACGCAGTATCTGTGTCCGGGCAGCGAGGGCGAGGAGGAGCAGCGGCTGCGCGCGCTGTCGCTGGCCGCCTTCACTGCGCTGGCTGTCAGCGGCTGGGGCCGCGTCGATGTCATGCGCGACCGCGAAGGGGGCTTCTGGTTGCTCGAGGTCAATACCGCGCCCGGCATGACCAGCCACTCGCTGCTGCCGAAGGCCGCTGCGGCCGTCGGTATCGACTATGACGAGCTGTGCTGGCGCGTGCTCGAAAGCAGCGTCAATCGCGGAGGCGGCCAGTGAACGGCACCGCACTGTTCCGCCTGCTGGCCTGGGCCTTCGCGCTCACGCTGCTGGCACTGCCCGTCGTCGGCGTCCTCAACGGTTCCTTCGCTTCCGACCGCTGGCCGCTGCGCCACCTGGAGCTCAAGGCCGAGCTGCGCCGCGTCAGCGCCGAACAGGTCCAGCGCACGGCGATGCAGTTCTCCGGCGAGGGCTTCTTCGCGCTGTCCTTGACGGAACTGCGCGATGCGCTGGCGACACTGCCCTGGGTGGAGTCGGTGGAAGTGCGCAAGCGCTGGCCGGACACCGTGGTCGTCACGGTGCTCGAATACCAGCCCTACGCGATCTGGGACGACCGCGCGCTGGTGTCGCGTTCCGGACGCCTGTTCGAGGTGCCGGGCATCGAGGCGATCGATGCCCTGCCGCGCCTGAGCGGACCGGATGGCGAAATTCCGGCGGTGGTGGGCTTCCACGCCGATGCGGTGCGCGCGCTGGAAGCTTCCCGCCTCGCTGTCACGCACGTGCACCTCTCCGATCGCGCCAGCTGGACGGTGGTACTGGATGGGGGTGCGGAGCTGGTCCTCGGTCGCCACCAGGCGATGGAACGGCTGATCCGCTTCGCCGACACGGTCGACACCCTCATGCAGACACGGCCGCAGCAGGTGCTGCGCCACGCCGACCTCCGCTATCCCAATGGCTACGCGCTGACGTGGAGCGAGCCGACGTCCGCTCCCGACAGCCACGGCAGTGACGATGCGCGCACGCGCGAAGCCCGCGCCGCACAGTCCGCCGACCTCCGACAGGATCCAAAGGTATGAAAGGCAAGCCGGAAAAAGCCCTGCTGGTGGGCCTGGACATCGGCACCTCGAAGGTGGTCGCCATCGTCGCCGAGCACCAGCCCGACGAAGGCATCAACGTGATCGGCGTGGGCTCACATCCCGGCAAGGGGCTCAAGCGCGGGGTCGTGGTCGACATCGAGTCCACGGTGCAATCGATCCAGCGCGCGATCGAGGAGGCCGAGCTGATGGC
>CAZYHP010000079.1:0-14521 GCA_964647135.1 uncultured Rhodanobacteraceae bacterium | reverse complement strand
GGACGGGTCACCCCGCCCTGTTCGTAGCCACATCGGCAAAGCGGCCGGAGGGGGCGCACTCGCCCGCGTTCTCATCGTATCGTCAAAAAAAAGAGCCCCGGTCAGGCCGGGGCTCGAATTCGCAATCGACTCTGCTGTGGTTACGGAGTCTGCATGTAGAACTGGTAGCTGCCGCTGCCGGAGTAGGACAGGATCCGCCAGTAGTAATAGCCCGCCGAACCGTTGTAATTGATGGACTCGGTGCTGCTCGACGACGCCGAATTGGCGACGCGCGTCCAGGCCGAACCATTCCAGCGGTACAGTTCCAGATCGAAGTCGGCCGTCGCCGGTCCTGTCAACCAGCCGCGCTGGGCACCGGCGCCGCTCTGGTAGTAGTTGCCGTTCGGTTGCACAACGGCCTGGCCGCTGCCGCTCAGCGATCCGGTGAAGGATGTGCAGTTGGCACCCGAGCAGGGCGCCGTGCCGCCACCGCCGCCGGTCTGGAAGCTGCCGACCAGGGTCGCGCCGGCGTAGCTGCTGTAGCCGCGGACCAGGACATGGTAGGTGCCGGTCTGCCCGCTGCCGATGTTGCAGGTTTCGTTGTTGCCACTCAGGTACGGACGGCAGTCATAGGCGCTGGTGGTCGGCGCGCTGCCGAAGCGCACATACAGGTCGGCATCACCACTGCCACCGCTCAGGGCGAACGACAGGCTGCTGGCGCCGGATGGAACCTGCAGGGTGTAGCGCCTCTCGGAACTGGCCGCGCCGGACAGGCCGCTGACCGGCACGCCATTCTGCAGCGCGCCGGTCGGCGGTTCCGGCTCCGGATCCGGACCGCCGCCACCGCCGCCGAACAGCGAATACAGCAGCAGATTGGGCGAGCCGCTGCCGGCGCCGGTCACCTTGTTCGGAGTGGCATTGTTCAACAGCGCCGTGGTCACCTGGCCCGGTGTGGCATTCGGGTTGTTGGCCAGGTAGAGGGCGGCGACGCCGGCAACGTGCGGCGCGGCCATCGAGGTGCCGCTGATGGTGTTCGTGGCGGTATTGCTGGTGTGCCACGCGGCGGTGATCGACGAACCCGGCGCAAAGATGTCGAGACAGTTGCCGTAGTTCGAGAACGACGAGCGCGCATCCGTGCTCGTCGTCGAGCCGACCGTGATGGCGACGCCGGCACGCGCCGGCGAATAGTTGCAGGCATTCGAATTGTCATTGCCTGCGGCGACGACGACGGTCACGCCGGCATTGTGCATGCGCTGCACAGCCTGGTCGGATGCCGTCGACGCTCCACCGCCAAGGCTCATGTTGGCGACGGCTGGCTTGACGTGGTTGTTCGCGACCCAGTCCATGCCGGCAATGACGCCTGAGTTGGTGCCGGAGCCGTTACAGCCGAGGACGCGCACCGGATGGAGTCGGGCCGCCTTGGCGACGCCCCAGTTCGAGCCGCCCGAGGTGCTGGCGACGTGCGTGCCGTGGCCGTTGCAGTCCTCGGTGCCGCGACCATCGCTGATCGCCGTGTAGCCGGCGCCCACACGGCCGCCGAAATCACTGTGCGCCGCGCGGATGCCGGTATCGATCACGTAGATGCGGACATTGGAGGCAGTGGTGTCGTACTGGTACTGCTGGTTGAGCGGCAGGTTGCGCTGGTCGATGCGATCGATACCCCAGGTCGCACCGCTCTGGACGGCGTTGGCGTGGACCCAGCTGTCCTCTTCGACATAGGCGACGCGGTCGTCGGCCAGCAGCTGCGCCAGCGCCCTGTCGTTCGCCGTCACGACGAAGCCAGGCAGGACCTTGCTGTAGCTCATTTCCAGTTTGACGCCGTAGGAGCGCGCGAACTGGGTGGCGACCGTGGCGATCTCCGGCTTGTTGGAGCGTTCATCTGCGAATCGGGCCACATCGTCCTTGAGCACAACGATGTAGCGTCCCTGGATGGCGTTGTCATTGAAGACAAGCTTGTCGGCATCAGCCGCGATGGAGGTCGTCGCATACAGACTGGCAGTACCAAGCATGGCCGCCAGCAGCGTCTTGCGGTGGTTCATTGCATTCTCCCGATGTCACGCCCCCGGGTTGCCGATCCGGCACTTCCGCGGGCGGGCGCATCTTCAAGGTTGGGTGAGTGGTTGCTGCGTTCGCCCGATCGTCCTTGAGGTCTTCCGCAAAAGTCCCGGCGCTCCCTGGGCATGGGCGCCACCGACGGTATAGACGCGTGCGGACGCATCTGGCCACGGTTTCAGTCTCAAATTTTTCTCAAATCGAGCTTTAATGTGCGTGCCATCACGAGGCTGGCGACTCTTGCCTGCGTCCGTGTGCGCGCCGGCATGGCAGCGGCGTGGTTGTTGCAATGCACAAGTACAGGTTGGTGCGACAGCAGTTGCGACGGGATTTGCCGATCCTGCCGCATTGCCATTGCGCGACAACCGCCCTACGCTCACGCGTTGTTGTTCGACGGACGTGCCGCCGATGACTTGCGATGTGCAGATGCCGTGGCCTGCCACGGTCCAGCAATTGCGCGTGGGCGATATCCGCCTCGACCTGCGCTATCGCCGCGTCGAACGCGACGGCGAGTGCATCGAACTGCCGCAGCGCATGTTCGACCTGCTGCTGCTGTTCGTCGCCGAGCCGCAGGTGCTGCATGCGCGAAGTGATCTCTTCCTGCGCATCTGGCCGGGTGTCATCGTCGAAGATGGCAACCTGTCGCAGAGTGTGTGGATGCTGCGCAAGGCGCTGGGCGAATCGCGGCGGCACTGGCTGCGCACGGTTGCGAAGCGTGGCTACGTGTTCGAACCGCCGGCGCCCGTCGAGCCGGTTGTCGACGAAGACATCGTGCCGACGCTTGATGTCGCGCCCGCGGGCAGGCCGGAGGCGTCGCCAGGCGCTTCCCCGGCGATACGACGCGTCCCGGCTCCTGGCCGTCGTGCCGCCAGTCTCGCCGTTCTCGCCACCGTGCTTGCCGTGGTGATCATGGTGCTTGCGATGGGCCGCCGCGGTGTTCCGCCACTATCGCCGATGCCGGTGTCGCTGATCGTGCTTGCCGATCCGGCGGACACAGCCGCCGCCGTCCCGGCAGGGCTCCTGGAGGCCTGGCTGACCTGGCAGCTGACCATGCTGCCGGAGGTGCAGTTGCTGTCGCCCGCACATCTGGCGGCCGACAGCCGGAAGCAGGACAGCACCCGGCTGGTGACGCTGTCGGCGGGCCCGGTCGGCAATGGCACGGGGCAGATCTATGTGCAGGCGACCGTGCAGGGTGGGCAGACACTGCGCGCCGAAGGCGGTGCCGACCGGATGGCTTTCCTGGTCGACACACTGGCCGCGCAGGTGCGCGACGCGCTGGTGCCCGGACGCACAGGCCAGGCCTGGCCGGCACTTCGCGTCACCGCCGACACGGCGGCCCGCTTCCTGGATCTGCGCCGGGCGCGCATCGCCCGTCAATGGGCGACGGCTGCGACGATGGGCGAGTCACTGTTGCAGGACGCGCCGGGATTCGGCCTGGCCTGGTACGAGATGGCGCAGATTGAACAGATGCTCGGACGCACGCAGCCGGCGCAGGCAGCGCTCGACCGCACGCGCTCCCTGCTGTCGCCGTTGCCGAAAGACATCGGCTGGCTGATCGAGGCACAGTGGCTCGCGCTCGGCACCGACCATGAGGCCGCCGTCGTCGCGTTTTCCGAACTGGCCCGGCATTACCCGCACCAGCCCCATTTTTCACTGGAACTGGCGCGCGCGCACATTCGTGCCGGACACTACAACGAAGCGCTCGACATCCTGACTCCCGATGTCTGGTCGCGGCAGCCGACCTCGGTTCGAATCAGCCAGTTGCTGGTGCGCGCCGACGCCGAGCAGGCCAGCGGCGACGGCGCAGCGGCACGTGCCAGCGCGACGCAGGCCGACGCCATCGCGGAACGTGCCGGCTGGCCGCACGAGCGTGCGTGGGCGACGCTGCTGCTGGCCCAGTCACACGCGCTGGAGCAGCGCGCCGATGCCGACATGTCGCTGTTCCAGACCGCCGCCGAGTATTTCGAACAGGCCGGTGACGAACTGCATGCCTTGCGGGCACGCCTGCTGGCCGCGACATTTTCGGCGGACAGCGCGCCGGTCAGCGACGAGCAGCTTGACGCACTGCTGGCACGCGCCGGCGAGGTGGGCCACCCGCGCCTGGCCATGCAAGCGCTGCGGGCTGTCGCCTATCGTCATTACCGCGACGGGCGCCTCGATGCCTACCGGCTGCGGCTGGGGCAGGCGCAAGCCCACGCGGCATCAGCGGACGACCACCATGCGCTGGCGTTGTTCGAAGTCGATCTCGTCAACGAGGACATCATGCGCGGCGATCTGCGCCAGGCGGGCAGGCGACTGGATCGCGTCCGTCGCGCCGGCGGCATGCAGGGTGATGCAGGCCAGTGGCTGGACTACTTCGAGGCCTATCTCGGGTACCGCGAAGGTCGACTGGACGATGCGCTGCAGCGCCTGGATGCCTATGGTGATGCGGAGACAATCGCTGCCGTACCCGCCGACCTTCACCATTGCCTGCGTGGTGTGGTGGCGAACGTGCGCGCCGAGTCGCAGGCAGCGCGCGACCATTACGGGCGATGTGCCAGTTCGCAGGTCCCGGTGGTGGCCCTGGTGGGTGAGCTGGGCCTCGCCCGGGTCGACGCCTACGACGGCGAGCTGGACGCGGCGCGCTCGCGGACCCTGGCGGTGCTTGCGCGCACGGGCGACCTTGACAGCATCCCGGATGCCTGGCTGGTGCAGGCCGATGCCGCGGCCTTGCTGGTTCGGACCGGCGACCGGGAGCGCGCGGCTGGACTCTATGGGCAACTGGCGACCGCGCTGTCCGGATCCGGCTACCGCTTGCTGGAGACGGATGCCCTTGTCGGCCTGGCTGAACTGGCAGTTCTTGACGGCGACTGGGCCACGGCAGGGCGGTACATCGATGACGCCGAGCGCATGCTGGTCGCGCGCGACTGGCCCCTGGAATCACGCTTGGCCCTGCTCCGGATCGTCCATGCCGAAGCCGTCGGCGAACACAATGCGGCAGCCGGTCATCTGCATCGGCTGGACCGGCAGGCGCATCGCGTCGGTGACGGTCGCATGCTTGCGGCGGGTCATGATCTGTTCCATGCCCTGTCGGTCACGCATGAATGCGATTCCGGCGCGCCGGTCGAAGCGGTTGCCGATGGCATCCGGACGCCGCACTGGCTTCTTGCGGCGTTGCCGCTGCGCCTGGCGGATGTGCCTGGCGGCTGATCAGACGGTCGTCGTCGTACCGGCGATCCGGCTGTTGTCGTTGCCCCAGCGCAGCCAGGCCCTTTCGTGAACGTAATAGGCGAGGGTGTTGCAGGCCGGTTCGACCAGCGCCAACACGCCGCCGACCACGGGACTCCCGGTCAGGGCCCATCCGACCAGGAAGGCGACGTGGAAATGGACCAGGGCGAAACTCAGTGTCTTGCGCATGGGCCCATGATAGCGATTATTGAACGAGAATCAATATCATTTGGAAGGTGATGACGGGCATTCTTTACGATCAGGGCCATCGACTCGGCCAATGAAAACCCTCCGTAGCCACGAGCCAAACGGCTGATGGCCCGCAGCGCGCCGATTGCTGAACGGAGGGCGGCCGGATCACAAGGGGCGGAATGGATGCCGGTGCGGATGCCGGGGTGCCGGCGCCCGAAGTCCTCAACGCAGCAGGCGCCGTCCCAGACGCATCCGCCCCTGCCAATAGCCGCTGTCCAGGTGATCGAGGCGGACCGTTCCGCCACTGGACGGCGCGTGCACGAACCGGCCTTCGCCGACGTAGATGCCGGCATGGGACAGCGTGCGGCCGTCGATGGCGAAGAAGACCAGGTCGCCGCTGACCAGGTCGCGGCGTGCGACCTCGGGCCACGGACCGTCGGAGAGGGCGCGCACGGT
Organism: uncultured Rhodanobacteraceae bacterium; assembly: GCA_964647135.1. Taxonomy (GTDB): domain Bacteria; phylum Pseudomonadota; class Gammaproteobacteria; order Xanthomonadales; family UBA2363; genus Pseudofulvimonas. The sequence continues at coordinate 8,635 of CAZYHP010000079.1, read as the reverse complement.
CCGGGGCAGCGTCACGCCGGCGCCTTCGCGATAGACATAGCCGATCAGGCCGCTGCAGTCGAAGCCGCCTGCCGGTGTGTTTCCGCCATAGCGGTAAGGCGTGCCTACCAAGCCGATGGCCTGGATCGTGATGCTTTCTGCCAGATGGCTGGCCACCGGCGACAAAGGCGTCGCCTTGCGGGGGCTGCCCGCGCAGCCGGAAAGGACGAGCAGGCAGAGCAGGGCGGTCGCGGCGGCGGTCCGGGCCGGGGAGGTCATGTCCAGTCATCACCGTCCTGAAGGGATGCCAAGACTCGCGCCCGCGCGCCCCACGGTCAACCGTCCACCGCATGAATGCCCTCCATCGGGAGTTTCCGTGCGTGTGCGCGGCGCGGCGAGGGCGTTACCATTGTCTTCTTTCATCGAGGACCGGTACATGCAGGTTGCCAAGGATTGCGTCGTGCGCTTTCACTACACGTTGAGGGCCGCCGATGGCGCGTTGATCGAGAGCTCCGAAGGCGCCCAGCCGCTGGCGATCCTCTGGGGCCATGGCGGCCTGATTGCCGGCGTCGAGCGCGCCCTGGAAGGACGTGGTGCCGGCGACAGCATCGAGGTGACCGTGTCCCCCGAAGAGGGATATGGCGAGCGTCGCGACGACCTGTTCCAGCGCCTGCCCAAGAAGTACTTCAAGAATCCCGACAAGCTGCGCCCGGGCATGGTCACCGAAATCCGCACCGAGCGCGGGCCGCGCGTTGTCACCGTCGTGAAGACGGGCATGACGGTGATCGATGTCGATGGCAACCATCCGCTGGCTGGCCAGACGCTGCAGTTCGCGCTGCAGATCGTCGACGTACGCGAAGCGACGGCAGAAGAAATCGACCATGGCCACGTTCATGGCGAAGGTGGCCACCACCACTGATTGCGTCGCAGCCTGTCGAGGCAGCGGTGACGGAAGCCAGACACGATGTCCTGATCATCGGCGCCGGCGTGATCGGCCTGGCCTGCGCGTGGTCGCTGCTGCGCGCTGGCAGGGGCGTGACGGTGGTCGACGCGCGTCATGTCGCCGCCGGTGCATCGCACGGCAATTGCGGGACGATCACGCCATCGCATGCACCGCCACTGCCGATGCCCGGCATGCCGATGCAGGTGCTCCGCTGGATGCTGCGCAAGGACGCGCCGTTCCACGTCAGCCCGCGCTGGGATCCGGCACTGTACGGCTGGCTGATGCGTGCACTGCGCCGCTGCAACCGCCATGACTTCGAACAGACGGCGGCGATACGCGCCGACCTGCTCAAGGCCTCGCGTGAACTGCTGGAGCAGTGGGTGAGGCGGGATGGCCTGGACTGCGAATTCCAGCCGTCGGGCACGATCTACGCCTTCATCGATCCGGAACAGTTCGAAGGCTACCGTTGGCACCAGCAGATGCTGCAACGGCTGGAGATCGACTGTCGCCGACTGGAAGGCGAGGAACTGCGCGCGCTGGTGCCGGCATTGAATGATCGCGCGGTCGGAGGCTACCTGCACCCGGGCGACGCCCATTTGCGCCCGGAACGCTACACCGCGGAACTTGCGCGCTGCCTGCGTGCGGGCGGGGGGCGCATCATCGAGGGCGTGGCGGTGAAGTCCCTGCTCAGCGCGACCGGTCGTGTCACCGGCATCGAACTGGATGACGGGCGAAGCTGGCACGGCGAGGCGGTCCTGCTCGCCAGCGGCAGCTGGTCGCCGCAACTGGCGCGATCCCTCGATCTGCGACTGCCCATCCAGCCCGGCAAGGGGTATTCGATCACCTACGACCGACCGGCGCTGGCGCCGTCGATTCCGATGGTGCTGAAAGAGCGCAGTGTCTGCGTCACCGCCTGGTCGAGTGGGTTCCGGCTCGGCAGCACGATGGAATTCGCCGGCTACGATGACTCGCTCAACGAAGTGCGGTTGGGCGCGCTGACGCGTGCCGCGCACGAATACCTCCGCCAGCCGGAGGGACCGGTCCGGCGCGAGCAATGGTGCGGCTGGCGGCCGATGACGCCGGACGACCTGCCCATCATCGGCCCGGTCAGTCGCCATCCCGGACTGTGGATCGCCACCGGCCACGGTATGCTGGGCGTGACGCTTTCAGCGGTGACCGGCGAACTGATCGCTGCCCAGATGACCGGTCGCGTACCGCCATGGAATGCGCGGCCGCTGTCACCGGACCGCTTCAACTGAGGCTCATCCCGACAGTTCCCTGTCCTTTCACTGCGTCACGCATGCCCTCAGGCTCGGCGACAAAGGCCGCATGAACCCGTTTTCGCCGTTAATGATTGCGCGTCCCTCGGCAAACGCAGGCGCATGCTCCCGATGGGCACGCGGACGCGAAGCGGCCAGAAGCCGGATCTTCCTCAGGGCAACACTTCGAAACCATTCGCAAAGATCGGGCTTTCCGCCTGTGTCGAGGAACAAAGCCCCTTGTTGCAGAAGGGGTGGGACGCCGGACAGTGCGAACACGCCGCTCCGACGAGGAAAGGCGACTGGCCCGCGATGTTGCCGCCGGGCGAGTAGTTGCACACGGTTCCAGCGGCAGGCGTATGGCCGCAACCGACCTTGTATGTGTACGACCAAAGCACCTGCGTGTAGTTCCTGACAAGGCCGGAACAGCCCCTGTCGCCATGGAAGTTTTCCCGCTCGGAGCAGTCGTTGCCGCCCCAGGCCGTCGGCCAGACGAAATCCACCCAGGCGCGGGATGCACCGCCGGTCACGAGATCTTGCGGGTCGCCGCTGTACCAGTTTTCACCGACGGGGCCGGATCCACCGCAAGCCGCGTAGTCCTCCATGATGTTCGGGTTGTACGTAAATTGCCCGGCGCTGGGGATCGTATTGATGTAGGCCTGGGCCACGCATTCGAGTGCCATGTCGTACTCGATCTCCAGCATGGCTGTCGCGGTGACGTTGGAAACGACATCGGGTCCGCCTGGTCCGATCGCGTCGCGACGAAGACGGTTGTGCTCGGAGACAATGAAGGCACGGGTGTCATCGGTCATTTGCGCCCGCGCATCCCCTGGCCTCGTTGCTGCAAACAGCAGCGACACCATCACAACCATGAGCAGAATACGCATCCAGGGAATCCTCGGGCAAACGCAGTTCATGTCCATCGAAACCGCCAAAGCCCCGCCCGGTGCGGGCTGTCATTCAGGCTTGCAGAGCTGCAGCTTAGACCCCGAATGCCGCAAGCTCCAGTACTTTCACACCACTCCGGCATCCTGCGACCGACGCCAGGTCGACGCGTTGCCACCACGGGCTTGACCTGGCACGCGCACGCGCTGGCACGGCCGGCAATCCCTGGCCGCATCAGCGTCCGCCGGTGATCTGGACCCATGGCCTTGCTTGAAAATATCGGACAAGCCGCCCATGGCGCCTCATCCGCGTGTCCAATGCCCGCCGGGCTGGACGGGTACCGTCCTTCATCGGCCAGGCACATTGGCGCGGCTGCCGGCGGCTTTGCCTCGCACTTCCGTTGCGCAGGTAGGATGTTGATCGTTTCCATTTCATTTCAGGCAGACAGTGATGCGTGAACGCTACGACCTTGCGGTACTCGGCGGCGGTTCCGGTGGTCTGGCAGCGGCGCAACAGGCGGCCAGGCTTGGCGCCAAGGTCGTGCTGTTCGAACCGCAGCGCCTCGGTGGAACCTGCGTCCACGTCGGCTGTGTGCCGAAAAAGGCGATGTGGCTGGCCGCGGATCTTGCGCACCAGCTCGAGCTGGCGCGTGGATTCGGTTTCGATATCAACGCGGGTGCGCTCGACTGGCCATCGTTCGTGGCACGGCGACAGGCCTATATCGAACGCGCCGAGGGCAGCTACGGGCGGCGACTGGCAGAGCTGGGGATCCGGGTCGTCCGCGAGCGGGCGCGCCTGGGCCATGATGGCGCCGTGTGTTCGCCCGGCGTGCAGGTGCAGGCCAGGCATCGCCTCATCGCCACCGGCGGCCGACCGGCCCGCGTCGATGTCCCAGGCTTCGATCTCGGTGCGGTGTCCGATGGCGTATTCGGACTGGATCATCTGCCGCGGCGGATCGTCATCGTCGGCGGCGGCTATATCGCCGTCGAAATGGCCGGCCTGCTGCAGGGGCTCGGTGCCGAGGTCACGCTGCTTGTCCGCGGCGACCGCGTGCTCGGCCACTTCGATGCCGACCTGGCGGCGGCGCTCGCCGAATCCATGCGTGCCCGCGGCATCGTCATCCAGTCTGGCACGGAAGTCACGGCGCTGGAACGCCGCGATGACGGCCTGGCGGTGCGCACGGCCGCAGGTGAAAGCCTGCACGCGGACTGGCTGTTGTGGGCGATCGGGCGCGTGCCGAACAGCCAGGACATCGGTTTGCAGGAAATCGGCGTCGACACCGATGCCCGCGGCCACGTCATCGTGGATCCCTGTCAACGCACGAATGTGCCGGATGTCTACGCAGTGGGTGACGTGGGGACGCAGACGGCCCTGACGCCGGTGGCCATCGCCGCCGCGCGCCGCCTGGCCGAGCGTCTGTTCGGCGATGCCGACGCACCCGCGCTGGACCTGGCGAACATTCCGACCGTCGTGTTCGCACAGCCGCCGGTGGCGACCTGTGGCCTCACCGAGGCGCAGGCCCGCGGGTCCTGGGGCGAGGCGGTGCAGGTCCATTCGCTGCGTTTCCGGCCGATGCGCGAGGCCCTGGCCAGTGATCCGCAGTCCATGTTCATCAAGCTGGTCTGCATCGGTGACGATGAACGCATCGTCGGCCTGCATCTGCATGGTCCGGGCGCCGACGAGATCCTGCAGGGGTTCGCGGTCGCGATCCGGCTCGGTGCCTGTCGCCGGGATTTCAACGAGACCATTGCCATCCATCCGACGGCCGCGGAAGAGGTGGTGCTCGCTGGACGCTGACGTCCATCGCCTTCCGGTTCATGCGCCGGCATGCCTGTTCATTGTGGCCGCCGTTGGGCTCCTGTAACGTCGCGGGCTGGTTTTCCCGGGTGAAGTCGCTATGCGCCGCAATGTCCTGCCCCTGATGCTGTCCCTGGTCCTGTCCGGTTGCGCCACGGTGGCGGGCAGTGGCAAGGGAGTGGTCGATGGCAATGGCAATGGTCTTGGCGACCGCGAGACGGCGGCGCTGTACAACCGCCTGAGCCAGTCCGTGCAGCGGTTCGCCGCCGGCAGCGACGCACTCGCCGCCGGGGATGCGGGCGGACAGGCCGAACGCGATGCCGCGCTTGAAGCCTTGCGCATCGACGCCGAGCGCTGCCTGCAGCTGCGCGCCTGCGAGGCCAGCCGCTTCGTTGCTGCCTACGACACACTGATCCGCAGTTCGGCGCTGACGCCCTTGCCCGAAGACAGGCCGAATGCCGACCCGGCACAGATCGAGGCCGACGCCGTGTCGCCGATACTGGCCGACCTGCCAGAAGCGCAGCGTACGATCACGCTGCTGCGTGGCCGCAACCTCGCCGACGTGATCGAGCTCAACGAGCCGGTCAAGGCCGCGATCAACGAGTGGCTCACCTGGCTGCGGCCGAATCTGATCGAGGCCTACGAAAACTACCAGTACATGCGCTACATGATGTGGCCGCAGTACGAGCAGGCGGCGCTGCCGGAGGCGCTGCTGTTCGCGATCATGGCGCGTGAGTCGCAAGGCAAGGTGCATGCGGTCTCGCGCTCCGGCGCTGCCGGACCGCTGCAGTTCATGCCGGCCACCGGACAGCGATTCGGCCTGGGTCGGCGGCCCAGCGACGGTTTCGATACGCGCTTCGATCCGCGTGAGGCCACGCGCGCCCAGGTCGCCTACCTCAACGAACAGTTCGACCGTCTCAACAACAACCTCGAACTGGTGGTTGCCGCCTACAACGGCGGTGAAGGCCGCCTGCAGCGGCTCTCGGGCGGCGGCCAGAAGAGCCTGTGGGATCCCGCCGTGTTCGGTGCGTTGCCGCAGGAGACGCAGATCTACGTGCCGATGGTGCTGGCCGCCGCTTACCTGTTCCTGCATCCGGAGAAATACGGCCTGGAATTCCCGCGGCTGGATACCCGGCCGGCGGTGATCAGGCTGGAGAAAGCCGCCTCCTTGAACGAGTTGTCTGTCTGCCTGGGCCACGCCGGTGGCAGCCGTGTCGGCTGGTTCCGCGCCTTGCGCAATCTCAATCCGCAATACGACAACGCCCGCGTGCTGCCGGCGGGAACGCAGCTGGAAGTGCCGGCCCTGCTGGTCGACGCCTACCAGACCCGTTGCGTCGAGGGCCCGCTGGTGGCCGTGGCGTCGGACCTCAATACCGCACGCATGCCGGTCAGCGCGCCGTCGCCCGCGCGCCAGGTGATGTCGGGCAAACCGCCATCGTCAGGACGGGTGCATACGGTGCGCAGTGGAGAAACGCTGTACGCGATCGCGCGGCGTTACGGCTGTTCCATGCAGGCGTTGGCCCGGCAGAACAGCATCCGCGGTCCCAACTATCCGATCCGGCCGGGACAGAAAATCCGCCTCTGCTGAGGCAGCCGCAGTGACGGCGCTCAGGCGGGCAGTATCGTTCCCAGCCGTTCCCCGACCTTGACGGACTGGCCCGGGTCGAAGGGGTCCAGGGCGACACGGTCGCGGGCGAACAGCACGATGGCCGTCGATCCCATGTGGAAGCGGCCGGCTTCGTCGAAGCGGTCCAGCGTGATCGGCGGTGAACGGTCGCGGTAGTCCTTGCGCTCCGGCTTGCCGTCGGCATGCTCGGTTTCCATGCCGCCCCACACCGTTTCGATTCCCGCCACCAGCATCGCGCCGACCAGGATCAATACCATCGGACCGGCCGGCGACTCGAAATGGCAGATCAGGCGTTCATTGCGTGCAAACAAGCGCTGCACGCCGCCCACCGTGACGGGTGCGACGCTGTAGAGCCGGCCCGGTACGTACAGGGATTCCAGCAGTCGGCCGGCCAACGGCATGTGCACGCGGTGGTAGTTGCGCGGCTGCAGGTAGATCGTGGCAAAGCTGCCATCCACGAAGTCCGCGACCCGGGCGTCGCCGCCGAGCAATTCGCGCAGCGAAAAGCTGCGGCCCTTGGCCTGGAAGATGCGGTCGGACTCGATACGGCCGACGGCGCTGATGCGGCCATCCGCCGGCAACAATACCGCCGCGGGATCCGGGTCTGGCAGCCGTGCTCCGGGCCTCAGAGCGCGGGTGAAGAACGCATCGAAGCTTTCGTAATGATTGGGATCGGGGCTTTCCGCTTCATCCAGGTCGATGCGGAATCGCTTCGCGAAGCGGCGGATCTGCCAGTTCTTCACCGGCCGCCAGCGGATACGGGTCAAATGCAGGGCCAGGCGGGTCAGCGCCTTGTGCGGCAGCGAGTGCTGCAGCAACAGATAGAGACGTCGCAGTATCAAGGGTCGATCGTCCGCTTTGCGGCCTGGAGCGCCTGCAAGTCGCTGACGATGGCCCGGGCGTCCAGCGGCGCTCGAAACAGCGCATGCAGGCGCGCGTCGGGACCGACCACGGCCAGCTGCGTACTGTGGTCCACCGTGTAGTCGTCTTCACCGGTCGGCGTCGTCATATAGATCATGCCGAGCTGGCGCGTGAAGGGATTCAGCTGATCGTGGCTGCCGGTCGCTGCGATGATGCCCGGGCTGAAATAGCGGACGTAGCGGGTCAGCGCTTCGGCGCTGTCACGTTCCGGATCGACGGACACGAAGTACAGCGTCGGTGCGGCACCGCCGTCCTCGGGCCAGGCCTTCTCGATGTCGCGGTAGACCGCCAGGGTCTGCGGGCAGGCGTCGGGACAGTGCGTGAAGCCGATGAACACCAGGCTCCACTTGCCGCGCCAGTCGGCCAGGGTGAAGGCTTCGCCGGTGCTGCGCACGAGGTGGAAGTCGGCCAGCGGGCGCGGTTCCGGGAACACCACGGCGACCTGTGTCGCGACCCCGCCAGGCGTGGCGGCGGGTGCGAAATGGCGTTGGCCCAGGTAGAGCCCGAGCGCGCCGGCCAGGGCCGCCGAGGCGATCAGCCAGGGCAGGGAGCGGGAAAGATTCATGGCGCGCAGTATAGGGGAGGGTGGAACGCGACTGGCCGGCCTGCGCTGGCCCTGCCGTGAATCGGCGATGTTTCGTCGCGGCAACGCCTGCTCGCCGACGGCTACAATGCGCGCCTTCGTTCGCCCCGGTGTCCTCCATGTCCAGCTCGGCCAGTGCCATTCCCGCGCGCATGCGCGGCCTCAATCGCGCGGAAATCTGCGACCAGAACTTCATCGAGTTCGTCAGCGGCCATCCGGCAGGGTCATCGCCGGCGCCCGACGCCGATGCTCCGGTCCTGCCGGGAAGCAGCCTGACCGTGTCCGCGTTCCTGGAGCTGTTCGAGTCGCAGCTGATCTCGCGGCACCTGGACCTGATGGCGCGCGTGCTTCGGGTCCAGAACAAGGTCTTCTACACCATCGGCAGCTCCGGTCACGAAGGCAATGCCATGGTCGCCCGCCTGACCCGCCATACCGATCCGGCCTTCCTGCATTACCGCAGCGGCGGCTTCATGGCCGAGCGTTTCCGCAAGCTGCCGGGCATGGATCCGGTGATGGATTCGGCACTGAGCTTCGCCGCCAGTGCCGAAGATCCCGCTTCCGGCGGGCGCCACAAGGTCTGGGGCAGCAAGCCTTTGTGGGTGCTGCCGCAGACGTCGACCATCGCCTCGCACCTGCCGAAG
>CAZYHP010000078.1:0-14750 GCA_964647135.1 uncultured Rhodanobacteraceae bacterium | reverse complement strand
TCAGCTTGCCGAACACCGCACCCAGCAGGAACACCGGGAAATACAGTTTCAGGAAACCGACCATCTTGTCCATGAACAGGCCGGTGAACATCGGTGCGACCAGTGACGGGTCGACCAGCAGCACCGCGCCCATGGCGGCGATCGGTGCGAACAGGATGACGCTGTAGCCGCGGTAGGCGGCCACCATCAGGAACACCAGCGCCGCCAGCACGATCAGAAACGCCACCGCCTGCTCCATGGGAAGTCCGGGCCGCAAGTGTCGGTGCTCGGCCCGGCTGCCGGCACTGTACGAAGGTACGAGTGCCGCCGAAGCGTCGCCACCACTAGTCTGCCGACCTGATCCCGATCACTCCAGAATTTTCCCGGGAGGGAAACCGACGCCATGACCATGCCCCGAATGAACCGCCTGTCCGCCGCCCTGGTGGGGGCCCTGCTGAGCCTGCCCGCGGCCATCGTGGTCGCCGACGACCAGACCGGCGAAGCCGCTGGAGACGAGACGGCGCAGCAACTGGACGCGGTGACCGTGACCGCCCGCCGCCGCAGTGAAAGCATCCAGGAAGTGCCGGTCGCGGTCAGCGCCTTCAACGGCGAAGACTTGAAGGACATGCAGGCGAAGAACATCGACGGCCTGCAGGGCAGCGTGCCCAACCTCAACATCGTCCAGGGTCGTGGATCCTCCTCCAGCGTCAACGTGTTCATTCGCGGCATCGGCCAGCCCGACGCGCTGCAGACCTTCGATCCCGGCGTTGGCATGTATGTCGATGACGTGTATTTCTCGCGCATCCAGGGTGCACTGTTCGGCCTGTACGACGTCGAGCGCGTCGAAGTCCTGCGTGGCCCGCAGGGCACCCTGTACGGAAAGAACTCCACCGGTGGCGCCATCAAGCTGGTCACGCGCCGGCCGATCAGTGGCACGCCTGAAGCCGACATCGAGTTCACCGCCGGCAACTACGGCCGTTTCGAAGGCCGCTTCTATGGCGCCATGCCCTTCAGCGACACCGCTGGTGCCAGCATTGCGGTGGCCGGCAGCGTCAACGACGGCTATGTGCGCGACCCGTCGACGAACCAGCGATACAACGACGAGGACACCCGCGCCGTGCGCCTGAAGTTCTCCGGCGATCCGTCCGAAGGCGTGTCCTGGGATTTCTCGCTGGACTACACGCGCCAGGACAATGCCTTGACCCTCGGCGAGCCGATGGCCCCGCTGATCCGTACTGACCTGCAGACGCTGACCATCGTGCCGCTGCTGATTCCCGATGCCAGCGAGTACGACTATCGCACGCGCACCTCGTTCGATCCGGACCAGGGCCAGGACCTGAAGCACTGGGGCGGACGCTTCGGCTTCGACGTCGATATCGGCGACCAATGGATGTTCCGCAGCATCACCAGCTACCGCGAGCTGGAATCGGACAGCTTCATCGACATCGATGCCTCCGAGTTCGAACTGGGTGACGTCCTGGTCGCCTTCGACCAGGACCAGACCAGCCAGGAATTCCAGTTCCAGTACGACAACGGCAGCAACCTGCAGGGTGTCTTCGGCCTGTACTACCTGAAGGAGAACGTGCCGTCCTACCAGGAAGCCTATGCCGACGACCTGTTCGCCTACGGTGGCACGGCGGTCGATTTCCTGCGCACCATCAACGACGACCTGTCGACGACGAGCTATGCCGCTTTCGCGCACACCAGCTGGGAGTTCGCACCGAGCTGGACCTTGTCGACCGGCATCCGCTACACCAGCGAAGAAAAGGACTACTGGCGCACCACCAGCACGTTCTGGGCCTCGGAGGCGCTGTACCAGATCCCGGCGCTGGGCATCGCGCTCCCGTTCTCGGCACTGAATGAGACCGTCGCCTTCGAAGGCAAGAAGAGCTGGAACGCCTGGACGCCGTCGATCAGCCTGGAGAAGGCCTTCAGCGAGCAGATGATGGGCTACGTGTCCGCCAACCGCGGCTTCAAGTCGGGTGGCTTCAACGGTCGCGCCAACTCGCAGCTGGAGACCACGGCAGCAATCTTCGATCCGGAATATGTCTGGACCTACGAGATCGGCCTGAAGATGAACTCCGAGGATCGTCGCCTGCAGGGCAACATCGCGGCGTTCCACAGCGACTACAAGGACTTCCAGGCGCGCGTCTCGGAAGTCCTGAATCCGGACTCGCCGACGCCGACCTTCAGCTTCCCGGTGCTCAACGCGGCCAGCATGACGATCAAGGGCGTGGAATTCGAAGGTGTGGCGCTGGTCGGTTCGGGCACGCGCCTGTCGGCGCAGATCGGCTGGATGGACGCCAAGTACGACGAGTTCGCCGACCTGCGCACCACCGATCCGGCCAATCCGGCCTACAACCCGCGGCTGCACGCACACGTGCCATTCTCGCCGGATTGGACGGCCCGCCTGGCGGCGTCGCACACGTTCTACACCAGCGGTGGTTCGGCCTTCACGCTGGGCGCCGACGTGTCCTACCGCGGCGAGACCTGGCTCAGCGTCGACAACCGGGATGTGCTCAGCCAGGACGCCTACACGCTGGCCGGGCTGTTCGGCGTGTATGACTCGGCCGACAACAAGTGGCAGGTCCGCGCCGGCGTGCGCAATCTCACCGACGAGGTCTACCGGATCGACGGCCAGGAATTCTCCAGCGTCGGCAACATCCAGACCGCGTATTACGGTCTGCCGCGCCACTACTACGCTTCGGTGCGCTACAGCTTCTTCTGATCCCGGGCATGTCGTGGGTCGCAGGGGCCGGTGCGGTCACGCACCGGCCTTTGCTTTTTCTGCCACCGTGGAATCCTTTTCAGGCAATCATCCATAGCGGTCGAACAGGACGCGATCTCCGTGCCGCCGCAGCGATCAGGATCGGAACGGCTGATCAGCGGGCACGGCGTTTCGGGGCAATGTCGTCACGCAGGTGCCGCAACACGCAGCACGACGCAGGAAAAGATGGCGGATGCAGCGCCCGTGCATCGCCAACGTACAGCGAACACCTGGCGAAGTGCGATTTCAAGCTGGCCCACGTTGGCGCAGTGCCGGTGCTGCCCCGGCGTTCAGAGCGCCGGCATGAAGAAGCGGGCGCCGATTTCGGCATTGCGCACCAGCCAGGGCGGCGTCAGTGCGGTGAGCGCCACACTGAGGATGACGTGGGAAACCGCCAGCGGCAACACGAACGGCCGCCGGAAATACAGCTGGATCCAGATGAAGGCGCCGAGGCAGGTGGCGCACATCAGGGCAAAGTTCGGCGCATGCAACAGGCCGAACAGCGCGGCCACCAAGGCCGCGGCGATGGGCTGCCGTCCGCCGGTCAGACGCAGTGCCTCGCGCGCCAGCACGCGATTGAGCAGCCACTGCTGGAACAACGCCCAGGCGGCATAGCGCGCGAACTTCTCGGGTGTCGGCCAGCGCAACGGGTAATCCGGATGCACCAGCAGCCGGTAGGCGACAAGGAGGGCGACCACGGCGGCCGAAAACGCCAGGGCATTGCGCCAGGCCGCGGCATCACCGGGCGAGAAGCGCAATCGCTCCATGTCGCGCTGACCGACGATGGCGCCATAGGTCAGGCCGAGGATGAAGACCAGCGCGGCGCTGGCACGGGTGTTGTCCTCGACGCCACCGAGAATGACGACCAGCAACGGGCCGGCAAGGATCAATGCGAGGTTCCAGGCGGGTGGCGCGTCACCCTTGAAGAAGCTCCGTCGCAATACATAGGCGACCGGAATCAGGTAGAGCAGCAGCGTCAGGATCCACACCGCATCCGGAATCACCAGCGATCCGGCGGCATGGCGCTGGTAGAGCGTGTCCGTGGCCTGGCCCTGTTCCAACAGGCGCTGGTCTTCCAGCCACAGCGCGCGCTCGGGCACATAGGACGAAAGGTTGTCGGGCGACCCATGCAGGGCCGGCGCGGCGTGCCAGTGCGCGATGATGAAATAGACCGTCAGCGCAACGGCGATGAGCCAGAACGCCGGCAGCCAGCGCGAGACCAGGTCGCGTTCGCGGCTCGGATCGCGGGGCAGGTCAGCTTGCGAGTAGGGCATCGACCTTGGCCGCGCAGATGAAATCGTTGCGCGACAGGCCACCCACGTCGTGGGTGGAGAACCGCACGCGACAATAGCCCCAGCCCAGTTCCAGGTCGGGGTGATGGTTTTCCTGCTCGGCGATCCAGCCCAGCGCATTGGCGAACGACAGCGCACTGAGGAATCCGTCGAAACGGTAGTCGCGACCGATCAGATTGCCTTCACCGAGAAGCTGCCAGCCGGGAAGTGCGGCCAGCAGCGAGGCGATGTCGGCGTCGCCGAGCCGGTGCGCGGCACCCTTGAGTGGCTGGCAGCTGGCTTTTCTCAGGTCCTCTGCAGTCATCGATCCCGTCCCGGTGGGTAATGCCGGGATTATAGCCACGGCTTGCAGCGGCGACGTGAGGATCATTGCGTCATGGGCGGCAAGGAAACCCGGACCGCCCGCAGCGGGGAGGGCGGCTCGACCAGGTCGATGCAATCAACCGGGCAGGGGGGCAGGCACAGTTCGCAACCGGTGCAATCTTCGGTGATGACGGTATGCATGAGTTTGCTGGCGCCAACGATCGCGTCAACCGGACAGGCCAGGATGCACTTCGTGCAGCCGATGCAGCGCGATTCGTCGATGCGCGCCAGACGCTTGGGTTTCTCGATCCCGTTTTCCGGATTCAGGGGCCTGGCGGGGCGATCCAGCAGTTCCGCCAGTGCCGCAATGGTGATCTCGCCGCCGGGCGGACACTGGTTGATGTCGGCGCGCCGTTCCGCCATCGCCCGCGCATAGGGTTGGCAGCCGGCGAAACCGCACTGGCCGCACTGGGTCTGCGGGAGCAGGGCGTCGATGCGTTGCGTCAGCTCGGCCACATCGTCGCCCGACGCAAGGTCCATCCACACCGGCGCACGACGAAAACCGGTCGCCGCAAGCACGCCGACCAGCGCCATGACCAGGCATAGGACGGCCAGCAGACTCATTGACCTGCGAACCCGGCGAGCCCGAGTGCGAACAGGCCGGCGGCAAGAAGCCGGATCGGCGCGCCGGCGAACGCGGCCGGAACATGGGCGCCGGCCAGTCGCTCGGCCATGGCGTCCAGGGCGAACAGGGCCACACCGAATCCGGCCGCGGCGCCCAGCCCGAAGGCGACGACCACCGTGAACGATGACGTGTCCATGGCGGATTGGGTCAGCGCAGCGCCAAGCACCACGACATTGGCCGCGGACAGGACGTCCACGCGCGCATCACTGCCGGCGGCGTGCCGCCGTCCCGGCAGCAGGCGCGTCAAGAGAACGCAGACCAGGGCAACGAGTGCGAAAAGGAGGGGACGCAGGTGCGCCCACTCCCGTGCCCGCAGCAGGCCCTGTTCGAGAAGCCAGCCCAGCGGCACGGCGAGTACCAGGGCAACGCCGGTCGTCACGGCGACTGCAAGCAGCAGACGCCGATCGACAAGGCACTGCCCGTCCCTGCCGGTGCGACGGAGCGGCCGTGACAGCACCAGGTTGTCGATGGCGGCTGCGAGCAGCAGCCACTGCAGGAAGGTCGACATCGCGCCATTGTAAGGCGCCGGAACGCGCCGTCGCCGATCAGCGGCGGCGCATCTCCGCCATCCGGAAAATGATCCAGATGACCAGGGCGATCACCAGGGCGCCAACGATATCCTGCGGCGCCGAAGAGAAGATGAGCAGCGCGCAGGCGGCCAGGGCGCCCAGGCCAAGGACGCGGTCACCGACCGAGGGTTTCCGCCCCGTCGTGCCGACGACCAGGCTCAGGCCGGCCGCCGCGTAGACCACGGTCACCAGCAGTACCGCCATGTTGATGATCGTGCTGAACTGTTCACCAATGGTGTCGGCGCGCGTGAGGAACGTCACGGCGGTCATCGCCAACACGATGATGAAGAGCCCGGCCCAGGCTGCACCATAGCGGTTGTACTGGCCGAATACGGACGGCAGGAAGCCGCGTTGCGCCGCGCGGGCACCGGATTCTCCGGTGACCAGCATCCAGCCGCCCAGAGTGCCTGTCGCCTTGAGTGCCGCGGCGCCGGCGATCATGACCGCCGCCCATGGCCCGAATACCGTGCCCGCGACTTCGGCAAACGGGGCACTGGAGGCGAACAGCGCATCGGCGGGCACGATGCCCATCACCAGCACCGAGGAAATCACGTAGACCACGCCGGCCACCGCGATGCCGCCCAGCGTCGCAACGGCTACGTTCCGTTCGGGATTCCGAACGACCGCAGCGACCATCGTGGTTGTTTCAAGACCGATGAATGCCCAGAAGATCGGCGCAAGGGCGCCGAAGACCATGCGGGCGTCGGACACCGGCGCGGGTTCCGCGGTGTTCCAGCTCGCACCGGTGGTGTTCCAGGCGGATTCGAAGATGCCGGCATCGAACTGCAGCCAGCCCCCGCCGAGCACCATCATCACCGGCAACAGTCCGAACACCAGGCACAGCGACTGGAAGCGGGCGATGGGTTTCGGTCCGAGCAGATTGAGGGCGAACATGGCCCAGAGCAGGACGATCTGGCCGGTGAGCTGCCATTCGTTGAATCCCGCCGGCAGCAGCAGCACCAGGTAACCGAAGGCAGCCACTGCGATGGCGTTGTTGCCGATCCACGACGACAGCCAGTAGAGCGTCGTCGCCAGGAAGCCGGCATCACGGCCCAGCGCGGGCGTCACATAGTCTGCCGGGCTTTCCAGGTGGGGATAGTCGCGGGCCAGGCGGGCGAAGGTCAGGCCGAGGATGGCCGCGATCACGGTCGCGAGGATCCAGCTCAGCGCGGTCAGGCTGCCCATGCCGGCAAGGCTGGCGGGCAGCAGGAAAAAACCCGAACCGATCATGTTGTTCGCCACCATGAAGGTGGCCAGCAGCGGACCAATACGGCGACCTGGTTCGTTCATGTGTCCTCCCCGACAAACAAGCGCGACAGCTTAGCGCTTCCGGACCGGTTTCGGCGCCGCCGGGGGTTGCCCACTGTCACGGCCATGATCGCGTCCGTCATCGGAGCCGCCTTCGTTTTCACGCCGCAGCCACTGGCAGCGCCAGCCGGCGCCGCGACCGTCGGCCAGGGTCCGGCTCAGCCAGGGCAACCAGGAGGTCGCCGCTTCCTGGTCGAACCGCCACGGCGGATTGAGCACGATCAGTCCGCTGCCATTGAGCCGCAGCGGCGAGTCGGTGGCGCGCACCCACAGTTCCAGGGTCAGCGAGGATTTCACCGGCAACGCGGTGATGCGTCGAAGGAAGGACGCGACGCTGCTGGCCAGCTTGATCGGATACCAGATCGCATAGGTGCCCGTCGCGAAGCGGCGCAGGCCTTCGCGCAGCGCGGCGATGATCAGGTCGAACTCGGCGATCTGCGCCTCGTAGGGCGGATCGACGAGGACCAGCGCCCGGCGCTCCGGCGGTGGCAGCAACGCCGCCAGGGCCTGGTGGTAACCGTCTGCCGTGAATATCGACACCCGAGAATCATGGTCGGCGAGGCGGCGCTTCAGTTCGTCCGCGACATCGGCATTCACCTCGCACAAGCGCAGACGGTCCTGCCCACGCAGCGCGTCGGCAGCCAGTCCAGGCGATCCGGGGTAGCGACGAAGCGACGGTTCGCCGGCGTTCCAGGCGCGCACCGCCTCGGCGTATCGGCGCACGGCCGGGGGCATGGCATCCGTCGCCGCCAGGACCCGCCCGATGCCGTCCCGCCATTCGCCGGTCTTTTCCGCCGCGTCGCCCAGGTTGTACCCGCCCGCGCCGGCATGGCTTTCGATATAGGCCAGCGGTTTGTCTTTCGCGGTGAGCAGTCGCAACAGTTCCAGCAGCGCGACATGCTTGAGGACATCGGCGTGATTGCCGGCATGGAAGTGATGGCGGTAATTCATGGTCGGCCTGATCGTTTGCGGCGCAGCATGGCGCTTGAACGGCTGATTCCGCAAGCCGACAGACGACGGCACGCTGCGCCGGCATGACTTGTGGCCGGTGATTTCGACGCAGGCCATGAAGTAGCCTTCGCTCCCAACCCGCCACGCCGTGGCGACCCCCAGTCGAGTGCCCATGTCCACTTCCAACCGTTCCGCTGTCCCGCGCCGCAAGCGACCGCTGGCCATCCGTCTCCTGAAATGGCTGCTTCTTGGCGTGCTCGTTCTCGTGGTCGCAGGCGCCGGATTCGTGACCTGGCAGTGGCGCACCGACAAGCCCCTGAAGATTGGCTGGCTCTACGAACGGATCTTCATGGAGTACGCGATCGACGATCCGGAACTGCTGTCGATGATGCGCGTGCTCCCGGGCTGGATGGATTTCTATTCCGGCGACCTCACCGACGCCTCGATGGCACGCGGCGAGCGCCTGATGGCGAAGCTGGAGCGCGACCTGGCCTCCCTGCGCTCCTATGACCGCGAGTCGCTGGACGAGGATGGCAAGCTGTCCTATGACATCCTCGACTACTTCCTGGGCCAACAGGTCGCCAATCGCCGCTGGCAGTTCCACAACTTCCCGGTCAACCAGATGTTCGGCGTGCAGAGCATGCTGCCGGACTTCATGGTGAATACGCATTCGGTGCAGGACCTCGGCGACGCGCGCAACTACGTGTCGCGTCTGCGCAAGTTCCCGGAGAAGTTCGAACAGGTGCTGGAAGGCCTGCGCCATCGCGAGAAGCTCGGCGTGTTGCCGCAGCGCTTCGTGGTCGACAAGGTGCTGGAGCAGATGCGCGGACTCGTCTCCAGTGCACCGGATCAGCATCTGCTGTACACGGACCTGGCCGGAAAACTCGACGCGCTGGCTGAAAACGTTTCTGCTGCCGAACGCGAGGCGCTGCTGGCCGACGCGAAGTCCGCGATCGCCGACGCGGTCTATCCGGCCTATGGCGGACTGATCGCCTATTTCGAGCACCTGCAGCAGGTGGTCAACGACAACCACGGTGCCTGGGCGCTGCCGGACGGCCTGGATTACTACAACAGCCAGATCAAGGTGCACACCACCACCGACATGACGGCCGACGAGATCCACGCGATCGGCCTGGCCGAAGTGGAGCGCATCGGCGCTGAAATGGACGCCATCCTGCGTGCCGAAGGGCTGGAGGAGGGCAGCATCGGCGAGCGCGTGCAGGTCATCAACCGTCGCCCCGACCAGCTGTTCCCGGACAACGAGGAAGGCCGCAAGCAGATCATCGCCGAGTACCAGCGCATCATCGACGAGATCGCCGCGGGCCTCGACCCGTACTTCGACGTGCGCCCGACCGCGAAGGTCGAGGTGCGACCGGTTCCCGAGTTCTCGCAGAAGACCGCGCCGGGCGCCTACTACCAGTCGCCGGCGATGGACGGTTCGCGCCCCGGTGTGTTCTACATCAACCTGCGCAACATGGCCGAGCTGCCGCGCTTCACCATGCGCACGCTGTCCTACCACGAGGGCGTGCCGGGGCATCATTTCCAGATCGCCATCATGCAGGAGCTGAAGGGCGTGCCGACGTTCCGGCGCATCCTCGGATTCACCGCGTACGCCGAAGGCTGGGCGCTGTACACCGAACGGCTGGCCTGGGAAGCCGGCTTCCAGTCCGATCCGCTGGACAACCTCGGCCGCCTGCGCGACGAGATGTTCCGCGCCGTCCGCCTGGTGGTCGATACCGGCATGCACGCCAAGCGCTGGACGCGGGAGCAGGCCATCGACTACATGCTGGCCAATACCGGCATGGTCGAGACCGATGTCGTCGCCGAGATCGAGCGCTACCTGGTGAATCCGGGCCAGGCGCTGGCCTACAAGGTCGGCATGCTGAAGATCCTGGCACTGCGCGAACGGGCGCGGGCGGCGCTGGGTGAGCGCTTCGATATCCGCGAGTTCCACAACCAGGTGCTGACCCGCGGTGCCATGCCGCTGGCGCTGCTGGAGCGGCATATCGACGACTGGATCGCCGCCGCCGGCCGCTAGGGCCAACGTCGAGGATCGGCATGGACCTGCCGATCCTCTAGACTTTGCGGCATGGACTTTGAACTTCTCGCCCGCGATGGCGCTGCCCGTCGCGGGCGCCTGCATCTTCCGCACGGACAGGTGGAAACGCCGGCCTTCATGCCGGTCGGCACCTATGGCTCGGTCAAGGCGGTCACCCCCGGCCAGGTCAGCGACCTCGGTGCGCAGATCGTGCTCGGCAATACCTTCCACCTGTTCCTGCGGCCCGGCCTCGACGTCATCGGGGCGCATGGCGGCCTTCACGACTTCATGCGCTGGCCGGGGCCGATCCTGACCGACTCCGGCGGCTTCCAGGTCTGGAGCCTCGCACAGCGCCGCAAGATCACCGAGGACGGCGTCAAGTTCGCCTCGCCGGTCGACGGTTCTCCGGTGTTCCTGTCGCCCGAGGAGTCGATGCGCATCCAGCGCGTGTTGAACTCGGACATCGTGATGATCTTCGACGAGTGCACGCCGTACCCGGCCACCGAGCCGCAGGCGCGCGCTTCGATGGAGCTGAGCCTGCGCTGGGCGGAACGCAGCCGGCGCGCGCACGAAGGCAACCGCAATGCGCTGTTCGGCATCGTCCAGGGCGGCATGTACGGGGCACTGCGCCGACGCTCGGCGGAAGGCCTGCGTGGAATCGGCTTCGATGGCTACGCCATTGGCGGTCTTTCCGTCGGTGAGCCGGCGGACGAGCGCGAGCATGTCCTCGACGAGACGGTGCCGCACCTGCCGGTCGACCGGCCGCGCTACCTGATGGGCGTCGGCCGCCCCGAGGACATCGTCGAAGCCGTCCGTCGCGGCGTCGACATGTTCGACTGCGTCATGCCGACCCGCAATGCGCGCAACGGGCACCTGTTCACGGCGGACGGCGACCTGCGCATCCGCAATGCCCGCTATATCACCGATACCCGGCCGATCGAGGAAGGCTGCGACTGCCAGGCCTGCGCCGGTGGTTTCACGCGCGCCTACCTGCGTCATCTCGACCGCTGCAGCGAAATGCTCGGTCCGACACTGGCGACCATCCACAATCTTCGTTACTACCAGCGCCTGATGGCCGACATCCGCACCGCGGTGGAAGCCGGCCGGTTCACCGAGTGGGCAGCCGGGTTCCACGAGCGTCGCCGGCGCGGCGTGCCGGAATGACCTCCTGACGGGCCGCAAGGCAGGGTTGCCGGGCCGCTCGCGGGGCGGGCAAGTGGTGGCCTGTGCCATAATCCGGCCCCTTTGCGGGCCGTCGCGCCCCTTGCCAGAGAGACTAAGACCATGGATTTCCTGATCTCCAGCGCCTACGCCCAGGCCGGCGCACCGGCCACGTCCCCGTACCAGCCGCTGATCATGATGGTGATCTTCATCGCCATCTTCTATTTCCTGCTGATCCGTCCGCAGATGAAGCGCGCCAAGGAACACCGCGCCATGGTGTCTCAGCTGGCCAAGGGCGACGAAGTCCTGACCACCGGTGGCATCGCCGGCCGCATCGAAGACGTCGGCGAAGCGTTCGTGACCCTTGAAATCGCCCCCGGCGTGCGCATCAAGGTGCAGAAGCACGCGGTCGGCAACGTGCTGCCGAAGGGCACGCTGAAGGACGTCTGATTCCGTCCGCAATCGCAGCGGCGACCTGTCCGTTTTTGTCACACCCAGAGTTCAGCCCCAGATGATGAACTATCCGAAGTGGAAGTACGCGCTGGTCGTACTGGTGATTCTGTTCGCCGCGTTCTATGCCGCACCGAACCTGTATCCGGAAGATCCGGCGATCCAGATCTCCGCCAATCGCGGCAGCGTCGTGGACGAAGCCTTCCGCGAGCGCGTGCACGGCATCCTCGAGTCGCGGCAATTGCCCTTCACGCGGCTGGAAATGGTTGATGGCCGACTGATGGCCCATTTCGCCAACACCGACGTCCAGCTGCGTGCCTCCGAGGCATTGCGCGAAGAACTGGGCGAGGCCTACACCAGTGCCCTCAACCTGGCGTCCACCGTGCCGGACTGGCTGGCGATGCTGGGTGGGAAGTCCATGGTCATGGGCCTCGACCTGCAGGGCGGCATCCACTTCACCATGGAGGTCGACCAGCGCGCGACACAGGAACGGATGGAAAACCGCTTCGTCGAGGACATCCGTGTCCTGCTGCGCGAGCGTCGCATCCGTTACAAGGGCGTGAGCCGCGGCAGCCAGGGGAACCTCTCCGTGGTGCTGCGTTCCTCCGAGGACCGCGAAGCCGCCCTCAACGCCATCACCTCGCAGCTGCCCGAGCTGGTCCTGACCGCCGGCGCCGGAGCGGGTGAGGACTGGGTCCTGGATGCCCGCATCAGCGACATCGCACTGCGTGAGGAATCCCTCAACGCGGTCGAACAGAACCTTTCGACCCTGCGCAATCGCGTCGACGAACTTGGTACGTCCGAGCCGGTCATCCAGCGTCAGGGCGAATCGCGCATCGTCGTGCAGTTGCCCGGCGTCCAGGATACGGCGGCGGCCAAGCGCATCCTGGGCGCGACCGCGACCCTGGAATATCGCGCCGTGGACGAGTCGGCCAATCCGCTCGAGGCCGCGGAGAACGGTCGCGTTCCGCCGCAATCGGAACTGTTCTACCACCGCCAGGGATATCCGGTGGTGCTGAGCAAGCGCATCATCGCGTCGGGCGACCAGCTGGTCAGCGCCGCGAGTGGTTTTGCACCGGAGGATGGCAGTCCCATGGTGTCGGTGCGGCTGAACAGCGCCGGTGCCCGCCGCATGCTCGACTTCACCAACGAGAATGTCGGCAAGGGCATGGCCGTGGTCTTCGTTGAACGCGTGCCGGAAGTCCGCACCGTCAATGGCGAGCAGGTCCGCAGCTCGCGCATCAAGCGCGAGGTGATCAACGTGGCAACGGTGCGCGAGCCGTTTGGCCGCAACTTCCAGACCTCGGGCCTGGACAGCGCCCAGGAAGCCAGCGAGCTGGCCCTGCTGCTGAAGGCCGGCGCCCTGGCGGCGCCGATCGACATCGTCGAGGAACGCGTGATCGGTCCGTCGCTGGGCCAGGAGAACATCGATCGCGGCGTCAAGGCGATCGCGCTGGGCCTGCTGTGCATCATGGTCTTCATCGCCATCTACTACCGTGCCTTCGGCCTGATCACCTGCGTCACGCTGGTGCTGAACCTGGTATTGCTGCTGGCGATCCTGTCCATCATCGGCGCCACGCTGACCATGCCCGGCATCGCCGGCATCATGCTGACGCTCGGCATGGCGGTCGACGCCAACGTGCTGATCTGCGAACGCATCCGCAGCGAACTGCGACTGGGCAACACGCCACTGGGCGCCATCAAGGCCGGCTACGACAAGGCCTGGACCAGTATTCTCGATGCCAACCTGACCACGCTGCTGGCGGGTATCGCGCTGTTCTCGTTCGGCTCCGGTCCGATCCGCGGTTTCGCGGTCACCCTGTGCATCGGCATCCTGACCTCAATGTTCACCGCCGTGACGGTGTCCGAGGCCATCGCCGCCTTTGTGTATGGCCGCCGCCGCAAGCTCAAGTCCATTTCCATCTGACCGGCAGGAACGCGAACCATGTTTGAGCTGTTCAATCCCAAGTGGCGCATTCCCTTCATCGCTATCAGCCGCGTCACGCTGATCGTGTCGGCCGTGGCCTTGCTTGTTTCGCTGGTCGCGCTGTTCAAGCCCGGCCTGGACTTCGCGCTGGATTTCACCGGCGGCACCGTGGTGGAACTGGAGTTCCAGTCCGAAACGAACGCCGAAGCCGTGCAGACGATCCTCGAGGAAGCCGGTTACGCCGGCACACAGGTGCAGTCGTTCGGCAGCACCCGTGACATCCTGATCCGCCTGCGTCCCGACCATGACCAGGTGGGCCTCGATCCCGCCGAAGCCGCCGCGGCAGCCGAGGGCGGGGTGGCGGAGCGTGTCAATGCCGGTGAGCGCGTGCATCAGCTGCTCGCGTCCAGGGGCATGCCGGCGACGGTGAAACGCAACGAATCGGTGGGCCCGCAGATCGGCAAGGAACTGGCCGAGGACGGTGTCGTCGGCATCGTCTTCGTGCTCGCCGGCATCATGGTCTACGTGGCCTTCCGCTACGAGTGGCGGTTCGGCATCGCGGCGCTGGCCGGCGAAGTCCACGACACCCTGCTGACGGCGGGCTTCATCGCCCTGGTCGGCATGGAGTTCGACCTGCAGGCGCTGGCAGCGTTGCTGACGGTGGCCGGTTACTCCATCAACGACAAGATCGTCATCTTCGACCGCATCCGCGAAATGTTCCGGACCACGACGAAGATGACCCCGGCTGAAACGATCGATGCGGCGTGCAGTGACACCTTGTCGCGTACGGTGATCACCGGCGTGACCACGATCATGGCCTTGACGGTGATGTACTTCCTGGGCGGCGAAACGCTCAAGGGCTTCTCGTTGGTCCTGATCGTCGGCATCCTGATCGGTACGTATTCGTCGGTGCTGTTCGCCTCGCCGTTGCTGCTGCACCTGGGCGTGACCAAGCAGGATCTCATGCCGAAGATGCGGGACGAAACCGAATTGGCACGTCGACCCTGAGTCGAGTGGGTCCTGCCTCTGCCAAGGGCTGCCTCCGGGCAGCCCTTTTTCGTTGCGAACGCCTGCCCATCCATCTTCCTCGCCCGGCCTGTAGCGAACACGTGTCCCTGCTTCTCCGCCATTCCCGCGAAGCGCACAGGTAACGCCACTGCCCTTGACTCCGTCACACCCGCGAAGGCGCTCGGTCCTGCTGTCGCCCCAACGCCGTCATACCCGCGAACACGCTCAGTCCTGCGGTCGCCCTAACACCGTCAAACCCGCGAACACGGTCAGTCCTGCTGTCGCTCTAACACCGTCATACCCGCGAACACG
>CAZYHP010000077.1:13036-14753 GCA_964647135.1 uncultured Rhodanobacteraceae bacterium | reverse complement strand
GACTGCACGCGGACGGCGCATTCTGCGAAGTGGATCACGCTCCGTTACCATGCGGGCAGGAAGTGGGGGTGTGTTCTTGAAGCGCCGCCCTTCGCGATCCGGCCGCGGGAGGTGGCCGTCATGTCGGCAAGGGAGGACAACATGCAGGTATCGAAAGGGCGATCGGTGGCGACGGCCATGGCGCTGTGCGTAGCGGTTGTGGCAGCGACGCCTGGCGCCGTGCTGGCGGGTTCCGATGGCTGGTCGCCAGACCCGGCGAACAACCTCGTGATCGCCGGGCGCAGCGGCGAGGAAGTGCAGGCCAAGATCCTGCCGGTGTCCGATGGCGGCTTCTATGTCAGCTGGTTCGACAATACGGACGGCGGCTATGACGTGCGTCTGCAGCGGTTGGATGTCGATGGCCGCGCGCTGTGGGCCGAAAACGGCATCGTGGTGGCGGACCGCAGCTTCGACTGGACCACCGACTACGGTTTCACCGTGGACACCGATGACCACGCGATTCTTTCCTTCCAGTGCTGCGTCCAGGGCGGACCGGACGAGCGGCTGGTGCTGGCGCGGGTCGCGCCGGACGGCACGCTTGCCTGGCCAGCGCCCGGCATCGACGTCACGGCGGCCGGAGATGCCGCGGCGGTGTCGCAGGTGGCGGCGACCACGGATGGCAGCGTGGTCGTGGCCTGGATGACCGGGTCCGGACAGGGCAGGGCGCAGAAATTGGACGCCGATGGACAGGCGATGTGGGCGGCGGGCAGCGTCGAGGTGGTCGGCCCCGGAAGCGCCTCGCGTTTCATCGCAGCCGTGCAGCCGGGCTCCCTTGGGGACGCCATCGTGTCCTGGAGCAACCAGCCGAACTTCCTGACCCGCGTCCTTTATGCCCAGAAACTGGCGGCCGCCGATGGCGCCGCATTGTGGGGCACGGGTGTTCGGATATCGGACGCCGGCAATCTTCAGGCGGGCTACTTTCCGCCTTTCATGGCCGACGGCTCGGGTGGCGCCGTGTTTGCCTATTACGACAACACCGGCGTCGCGTTCGATATACGCGTGCAGCAGATCGACAGCGGCGGGCTGCGCCGCTTCGGCAGTAATGGCGTCATCGCCACGACCGACAGCACACGCAACCACGTCAATCCCGCTGCTGCCTTCGATCCATCGCGCGGTGACACCTATGTCGCCTGGGTGGATGAGCAGACGGTCAACATGCAGGCGATGCATTCGCTGCGCGTGCAGCGCATCGATGCGTCGGGCGATCGGCAATGGGGCGACGACGGTGTCGAACTGGTCGCGCCGGCCATTGCAACGACCGGCGAGAATGCACTGTCACGCCCGGCGGTGTTGTTGGCGCCCGAAGGCGTCATCGTTGCCTGGTCGACCGGCAATCCCTCCGTCACCAGCCATCCGATTCGTGCCCAGTACCTGGATCGCGATGGCCAGGAGCGTTGGCCGGCGCCCGTGGATATCAAGACCGCGCCGACGATGTCCGCACGGCTTGCCGGTGCCACCAGCGAAGCCGGATACGCTGCCTTCGTGTGGAGCGACGCAACGGACAACGACCCGGCCAGCAACGATGTCCGCGGTCACCGGTTGGACTACGACGTCAAGCCCGACGATGTGCTGTTTGCCGACGGCTTCGACGCTGACGACTGACGATTCAGTTGGCGAAGCCAATGGCGCGACGATGAAAAGCACTGGACACCCGCCTGCGCGGGTGTGACGGGAGGAT
>CAZYHP010000077.1:0-12936 GCA_964647135.1 uncultured Rhodanobacteraceae bacterium | reverse complement strand
GACGCACCCAAACCCCGTCATGCCCGCGCAGGCGGGCATCCAGTGGTGCACCCCGCACCCGTCATGCCCGCGACCGCGGGCCTTCAGAATCCCGACGGTGATTTTCTGCGGCAGCGAGGCCGCGGCGACCGGGTTTCCCGGACGTGGAAGTTTGTCCTTGCGCTGCCGGGTTACATCCGCTGGCCAGGTCCAGCCCTCGACCACCGCTGCTGCGGTGACGCGTCACGCACGGTGCCACGCTTGAGGCACAATGCCCGGCTCATTCCTCCAAGCCGTTTATGAACGCACCGTCCGCCAACACGCTTCCGCCTGATGCGCCCTGGGTCGTCCTGAAGTTCGGCGGCTCCAGCGTGGCCCGCGCCGCCCGCTGGACTTCGATCGCCGAACTGGCCCGCCAGCGCCACGACAGCGGCTACCGCGTGCTGGTCGTCGTCTCTGCGTTGTCCGGCGTGACCGACGCACTGAAGGCCATCGGTGAATCGGACGATGTCGGCGAGCGGAGAAATCGGGCCGAAGCGCTAGCGCAGCGGCATATCGATTTCGCCGTCGAGCTGGGCGTCGATCCGGCTTTGCTGGCACCGTGGCTGGCGCACCTGTCGGAACTGGCCGCCGGCGGCGCCGGCAGCCGCTGTGAAGGTCGCTATGCCTGGCAGGCTGAATTGCTGGCGATGGGCGAGCTGATGTCGAGCACGCTGGGCAACGCGACGTTGCGCAAGGCCGGGCTCAACAGCCGCTGGCTCGACGCGCGCGATTGCCTGCAGGCGCAGCCGCAACCGAACCAGAACGACTGGGCGCGCTGGCTGTCGGCCAGCGTGCCGGCGCAGCGCGACGACGAGCTGCGCGCGCGCCTGGCCGGGCGCAACGCCGACATCTTCATCACCCAGGGCTTCATCGCCCGCACCGCCGATGGATGCACCGCTGTCCTCGGTCGCGGCGGATCGGATACCTCGGCGGCGTACTTCGGCGCCAAGCTCGCCGCTGCGCGGGTGGAGATCTGGAGCGATGTCGCCGGCCTGTTCAGCGCCAACCCGCGCGAAGTGCCCGGTGCGCGCCTGCTGCGCCGCCTGGATTTCCAGGAAGCCCAGGAGATCGCCACCACCGGCGCCAAGATGCTGCATCCACGCTGCCTGTCGCCCTTGCGCCGCAGCGGCGTGCCGCTGTGGATCCGCGATACCGAAAACCCCCAGCTGGCCGGCACCGAGATCGGCCCGGAAGCGCCGGACGCAGCGCCCTCGATCAAGGCCGTGTCGACGCGGCGCGGCATCACCCTGGTGTCGATGGAGACGGTGGGCATGTGGCAGCAGGTCGGCTTCCTTGCAGACGTCTTCGAGGTGTTCCGCAAGCACGGCCTGTCGGTCGACCTGATCGGCTCGGCGGAAACCAACGTCACGGTGTCGCTGGATCCCAGCGAGAACCTGCTCGGTTCCGATGTGCTGGCCGCGCTGTGCGAGGAGCTGGCGCAGTTCTGCCGCGTCCGCGCGATCACGCCCTGCACGGCGGTGACGCTGGTCGGCCGTGGCATGCGCGGCATGCTGCATCGCCTGCGCGACGTCCTTGCCGACATGGGATCGCTGCGTGTGCACCTGATCTCGCAGTCGTCCAACGATCTCAATCTCACCTTCGTGCTTGACGAGGCCGATGCCGAAGGCCTGCTGCCGCGCCTGCACGCCGATCTGATCGCCGCCTGCGCGCTGCCGGCCGAAGAGGACGAGGTGTTCGGTCCGACCTGGGCGCAGCTGTATGGGGGCGACCGCAGCCGTCGGCCGCCGCCCTGGTGGCGCGCGCGCGTCGATGTGCTGCAGAGGATGATGTCGGACCAGGCGACGCCGGCGTACGTGTACGACCTCGAGACCGTGCGTGATCGTGCGCGCGCATTGCAATGCATCACCGCCGTCTCGCGCTGGCACTACGCGATCAAGGCGAACCCGCATCCCGCCATCCTGCGTGCGCTGGACGGCGAAGGTTTCGACTTCGAGTGCGTATCGCCGGGTGAGGTCGAGGCGGTGCGCGAAGCGCTGCCCGGCATCGATCCGGACCGTATCCTGTTCACGCCGGCAATGGCCGGCGATGAGGAATTCGAAGCCGCGCTGGCGCAGGGCCTGCGTGTCACCTTCGATTCGCTGGATGCAGTGCGTGTCCTGGCCGACGGTCGTCACGCCGGTCGCCGCATCGCCGTTCGCCTCGACATCGGTCCGGGTCGCGGCCAGCACGCCCACGTGCGCACCGGCCACGACAGCAAGTTCGGCCTGCCGCTGGCGGACCTGCCGGCATTCGTCGAGGTGGCGCAGGTCGCCGGCCTGGTGCTCGACACCTTGCATGCGCACCTGGGATCGGGCGTGTTCGACGCCGGCCACTGGCGCGAAGTCGGATTGCAGCTGGCGAGCCTGGCCGAACGTTTTCCGTCCGTCACCACCCTGAATCTCGGCGGTGGCCTGGGCGTGGCCTACCTGCCCGGGGAGCCGGCGCTCGACCTCGACGCCCTGGCGAAGGGCCTGGACGAACTGCGCGCCGCCTATCCGCGCCTGCTGCTGGCGATGGAACCGGGACGCTACCTGGTTGCCGAAGCGGGCGTGCTGCTGACGCGCGTGCGCCGCCTCAAGCGCAAGGGCCGCCGCGTCTACATCGGCTGCGATGCCGGCATGCATACGTTGTTGCGACCGGCGCTGTACGAGGCCTGGCATCCGGTGGTCAACCTCGACCGCGTCGACGCGCCGCGCACGATGCGTGCCGATGTCGTCGGACCGGTCTGCGAGAGCGCCGACAACCTTGCCCTTGACCGGCAGCTGCCTGCCGATACCGCCGTTGGCGACGTGTTGCTGATCGATATCGCCGGTGCCTATGGCGCCGTGATGGCCAGCGACTACAACCGCCGGGGGCGACCTGCCGAAATCGTGCTCGACGGAGCTGGCGCATGAGTGCCTGGACCTTCCACCGCGATGGCGTCGACACCTTCCGCTTCGTGTCCGCCGACTACGATACCGGGACCGGCGAGGCACGCCTCGCCTATGCCTTCGACGACGGTCCGGAGATGGTGGAGACGATCCGCTTTCCCGGCGCACCGTCACCGGCGCATCTGAGGGCGTTCGAGAAGGCGTTGCAGTTGCTGCACCTGATCGCCGGCGTCAGTTATTTCAAGGCGGCCGTGCCGCCGCGGATCGTGGTTGACACCGGCGCGCCGGACGAGGCGACCGCGGCGCTGCTGGAGGCGGTCTATGTCGACGGCCTGGCCGAATTCGCCTGGCGCAACGGCCTGGACCTGCGTGGCCGGATCGCGTTTCCGCGCATCGACACGGATTGCGGGAGCGCCGCCGCACCCGCATTGGACCTGCCGCGCCGCAGCCTGGTCGCCATCGGTGGCGGCAAGGATTCGCTGGTCACTGTCGAACTGCTGCGTGGTCGCGGGGAAGACATGACGCTCACCTGGGTGGGCGACTCGCCGCTGATTGCCGCGGTGGCCGCGCACACCGGATTGCCGACGCTCAACATCGGGCGTTCGCTGTCGCCGATGCTGTTCGAGCTCAACCGGCAGGGCGCCTGGAACGGCCATATCCCGGTGACCGCCATCAATTCGGCCATCCTGCTGCTGGCGGCCTTGTTGTATGGTTTCGACTCGGTCGTGTTCTCCAACGAGCAGTCGGCCTCGGCGGCAACCCTGGAAGCGGAGGGCAGGGTGGTCAATCACCAGTGGAGCAAGGGCTTTGCGTTCGAGCGCGCGCTGGCGTCGCTGGTGCATGCCCGCGTTGCTTCCGACCTGGACTATTTCTCGCTGCTGCGACCGCTCAGCGAGCTGGCGGTCACGCGCCAGTTCGCGCGTCACAGCCAGTACCACCAGCATTTCTCCAGCTGCAATCGCAACTTCCGCCTCCTCGGCGCCAAGCCGCGCGAGCGCTGGTGCGGCGCCTGCCCGAAATGCCATTTCGTGTTCCTGGCGCTGGCGCCGTTCCTGGCCAAGCCGGCGCTGGTGGCGATCTTCGGACGCAACCTGCTGGATGATCCGGAACTGGCCGGGGATTTCGACGCGCTGATCGAATGGCAGGCGCACAAGCCCTTCGAATGCGTGGGCGAAGCGGCCGAATCACGCGCGGCGCTGGCGACGCTGGCCAGCCGCGCCGAGTGGAAGGAAGATGCGCTGGTGCGGCGCTTCGCGGCGGAGATCCTGCCCCAGCTGCCGCCGGACAGCCTGGACATGGCGCCACTGCTGCAACCGGCTGCGGCCCACGCCTTGCCATCGCGTTACCAGGGGTTGTTTGATGCGCTATAGCGAGCTTGAATTCCGGCGTTTGGCCATCTGGGGTGGCGGTCGCGAAGGACGTACCGCTGTGCAGGTGCTGCGCCAGCGCTTCCCGGACAAGATGCTGACGTGGATCGTGCCGGCGGCGGAATTGAGCGAATCGCGGGCTGCCGTACCGGACGGGGTCATCCTGGCCGCCGAAGGCGAGCCGGACGCGGACCTGGCTGGCTACGAAGTCGTCGTCAAGTCACCCGGCATCAGTGCCTATCGCGCCGATGTCCTCGCCGCCAAGGCCAGGGGAACGCAGTTCACTTCGGGCACGGCGATCTGGTTTGCCGAACACGCCGGCGCCAGCACCATCTGCGTCACCGGGACGAAGGGCAAGAGCACGACATCGGCGCTGATCGCCCATCTGTTGCGTGCCGGAGGCGTGCAGGTCGGCTTCGGTGGCAACATCGGGTTGCCGCTGCTGGCGATGGAGTCGCAGCCGCCGGCCCACTGGTACGTCTTCGAACTCTCCAGCTTCCAGACCGCGGACCTGGATTGCGCGCCCACCGTCGCCGTGCTGACCAGCCTCGCCGAAGAGCACCTGGACTGGCACGGCGACATCGAGCGTTACCGGCAGGACAAGCTGCGCCTGTTCCGCAATGCCGTGCGTGCAGTGCTTCCGGCCCGGATGGAGCTGCCTGTGTCGACACGCGGCGAGGTCGTGCGCTTCGGCTCGGAAGGACGCTGGCACATCGCCGATGGGCACCTGTACCGCGCACAGCATCGCGTCATGGCATTGCGCGACCTGCCTCTTCGCGGCCGTCACAACCACATCAACCTCTGCGCAGCGCTGGTGGCGATCGAAGCGGCGGGTTTCGATGCCTTCAAGCTGCTCAAGCATGTCGGCAGTTTCCAGCCGCTGCCGCATCGTCTCCAGGAACTGGGCCTTCGCGACGGCGTCCTGTACGTCAACGACAGCATAGCCACCACACCGTCGGCGACACTGGCCGCCTGGGACTGCTACCGCAGCCAGCCGATCGCGCTCATTCTCGGCGGCTACGACCGCGGTCTGGACTGGACGTCGGCGATCACGGCGCTGAGCACGCAGAAGCCGCGCCTGGTCCTGACCCAGGGCGCCAGCGGCCCACGGATCGCCAGTCTGATGCGTGCTGCCGGGATCAGCGTGGTCGAAACACGCGACCTCAAGGCGGCGGTGTCGATGGCGCGACTGGCGCTGTCGAATGGCGGCGTCATCCTGCTGTCTCCCGGTGCACCCAGCTTCCCGACCTTCCGCGACTACGCGGAGCGCGGCCGCTGCTTCGCGGCGGCGGCGGGATTCGACCCGAACACCATCGCCAGCATCGAAGGACTGGGGGTGCACTGACATGTCGACGAGCCGACGCTTTCCCGTATGGGACCTGCCGACACGCCTGAGCCACTGGGCGATCGCCGTGCTGGTCCTGGTGCAGTTCGGCAGTGGCCTGTTCGAGGTGCTGCCGATGGCCTGGCACCTGTGGTGCGGCTATGCCCTGCTGGTCGCCCTGTTGTTCCGGGTGCTGTGGGGTTTCGTTGGCAGTCCGAGCGCGCGCTTCGGCCGTTTCCTGCACGGCCCCTCGGCGCTGGCCAACTATGCGCGACGTCTGTTTGAGCCGAAGCCGTCGCGCTGGGCGGGCCATAATCCGCTTGGAGGCTGGTCGATCATCCTGATGCTGGCCTTCGCGCTGGCGCAGTCGATCACCGGCCTGTTATCCGAATCGATCGATCTGGCCGGGCCGCTCGTGGCCAGCGTCGATCGCGCCACCGCGCGCGCGGCGGAGGACTGGCATGGCTGGCTCTACTGGCCGCTGCTGCTGCTGGTCGGCCTGCATATCGCCGCGGCGTTCTTCCACCTGACCTACAAGCGCGAGAACCTGATTGCGCCGATTTTCGGCGATGGCCGCCTGGCGCTCGATCAGGATCCCGGCTTCCGGTTCGCCAGCCCCCTGCGTGCGCTGGTGGTATTCGGTGTCGCTGTCGCCGCCGTTGCCGCTGTGGTGATGCAGGCCGCGTAGGCAGCGCCTGCGCGGCAGCGATCCCCCATCGCCTGGGCTGCGGTGTGTTACCCCGGCAGCGCGACGGCAGGGCTATGTCGCGGCGCACAACTCTGGCACACTCGGGCGGATGCTCCGGGTATTGACGCTCGATTCGGTTTCCGCCCAGGCGCTGGCGCGATTTCCCGCCGGCCACTATCGCGTGGGCGCCAGCATTGACCAGCCCGACGCCGTGCTGCTGCAGGCGGCGGCGCTCGATCCAGCGAGTCAGCCTGCCTCGCTGAAGGTGGTCGGCCGCATCGGTACCGGCGCCGGCCAGGTGGATGTCGATGCGCTGTCGGCGCGCGGCATTCCCCTGTTGCATGCGCCCAGCGCAAATGCCAATGCCGTGAAGGAACTGGTGCTGGCCGGCATGCTGCTGGCCGCACGGCATATCCCCGAGGCGCTCCAGCATGTTCTCGTCGAAGCCGGCGAACCGGGGTTGCAGCAGCGCCTGCTGGCGCAACCGCTGCGTTTCCAGGGAAGTGAACTGGCCGGTCGCACGCTCGGCGTGGTCGGACTGGGCGTCGTCGGCGTGCAGGTGGCGAATGCCGCGCGGTCACTGGGCATGCGCGTGCTGGGTCTTGATCCGTTCGTGACCGTGGAAGGCGCCTGGCAGCTGTCTTCCGAAGTCATGCGCACCGGTTCGATCAACGAACTGTATGCCGGTTCGGATTTCATCAGCTTCCATGTGCCCTTGAACGATGCCACCCGCGACCTTTTCAGCGTGGCCTCGCTGGCGCACGTGCGCAACGGCGTGGTGCTGGTGAATTTCGCCCGCCCCGGCGTGGTGTCGCCGGCCGCCGTACGCGAAGGCCTGGCCGACGGCCGGGTCGGTCGCTATGTCACGGACTTTCCGGAGGCCGGTCTGACCGGCCTCGATGGCGTCATCACGCTGCCCCATCTCGGCGCCGCGACCCGTGAGGCGGCGGCCCATTCCGCAGCGATGGTCATCGACCAGACCCGCGACTATCTCGAGAACGGCAATCTCGCCAATGCCGTGAATTTCCCGGCCCTGCGCATGCCTCGCGAGGGCAGGGCCCGACTGTGCGTCGCCAACCGCAACCGGCCGAACATGCTGGGTCGACTCACGCAGATACTCGGTGCGGCGGGCCTGAACATCGCGCAGATGCGGAATGCGTCGCAAGGCGGAATGGCCTACTCATTGATCGATGTCGATGACGAGGTGCCACCGGCGCTGCTGTCCGACATTGGCGCCATCGACGGCGTCCTTTCCACGCGGGTGATCTGACATGAGCCGTTCGCGCAAGCCCGGTGCCGGCACCGGCGCCGCAACCAGGCCGGGCAAGCCGGCGGCTGTCGCACGCAAACCGGCGCTCGACCTGGCAGAGGTCCGCGCCCAGATCGACGAGATCG
Organism: uncultured Rhodanobacteraceae bacterium; assembly: GCA_964647135.1. Taxonomy (GTDB): domain Bacteria; phylum Pseudomonadota; class Gammaproteobacteria; order Xanthomonadales; family UBA2363; genus Pseudofulvimonas. The sequence continues at coordinate 5,271 of CAZYHP010000077.1, read as the reverse complement.
ACCTGCGCATCCAGGAACTGATCGGCGAGCGCGCCCGCTGGGCGCAGCAGGTCGGCAAGGCGAAGGGGCCGATGAAGGCGGCAGTCGACTACTACCGGCCGGAACGCGAGGCGCAGGTGCTGCGCCGGATCATCGACCGCAACGACGGCCCCTTGTCGGATACGGAAATCGTGCGCCTGTTCCGGGAGATCATGTCTGCCTGCCTGGCACAGCAGCAGCCCTTGAAGATCGGTTTCCTCGGACCCAACGGCACGTTTTCGGAGCAGGCGGCGCGCAAGCACTTCGGCCATTCCGCGCACGGCCTGCCGCTGGCCAGCATCGAGGAAGTATTCACCGAGGTGGAATCCGGCAACGCCGATTTCGGCGTGGTGCCGGTCGAGAACTCGGGGCAGGGCACGATCCAGGTAACGCTGGACATGTTCCTGACGTCGAAGGCGCGCATCTGCGGCGAGGTCGAACTGCGGGTCCACCAGTATCTGCTTTCGCGCAGCGGCCAACTGGCCGACATCGAGCGCGTGTACTCGCATCCGCAGTCGCTGGCGCAGTGCCAGGCCTGGTTGCGGCAACACCTGCCGAAAGCCGAGCGCGTGCCCGTGTCCAGCAACGCCGAAGCCGCGCGACGCGCCCGCAATGCCGATGACGCCGCCGCCATTGCCGGCGAAGCCGCCGGTCACGTCTACCACTTGAAGACCGTCGCCGGTCCGATCGAGGATCGTCCCGACAACACCACGCGCTTCCTGGTCATCGGTCGCGAGCTGTTCCCGCCTTCGGGCAATGACCGCACGTCGCTGCTGGTGTTCGTGAAGGACCAGCCGGGTGCCCTCTACGAAGTCCTGCGACCTTTCGCCGAACACGGGGTCAGCATGAACCGGATCGAATCGCGACCGTCGCACCAGGGCCTGTGGCAGTACGCCTTCTTCATCGATTTCGAAGGTCATGTCGACGACCCGCCCGTGCGCGCCGCGCTCGCCGAACTGGAACGTCGTGCCGCCCAGGTGCGCGTGCTCGGCTCCTATCCACTCGCCATTGTCTGAGGGTGCCGGCATGACCTTGCCCTGGCAGCGCGAACGCCTGCCGGCCGCGATCGCCGCCCTGCGCGCCTACGATCCCGGCCATGACCTGGTGGCCTGGCGCCGTCGCTTCGCCGGCCAACTGGTCGAGCTGGGCTCGAACGAGACCGCGATCGGTCCCAGCCCGGCGGCGCTGGCGGTAGCGCGCGATGCGCTGGCCTCGGCGTATCGTTATCCCGATCCGCTGGGCGGTGATTTAAAGCGCGCGCTGGCAACCCGCTTCCAGGTCGACAGCGCGCAGATCGTGCTCGGCAACGGCTCGCATGAACTGCTGATGCAGCTGGCGCAGGCCTTCGTCCCGCAAGGTGCGCCGGTGGTGTATTCGCAATACGGATTCGCCGTGTTCGCCATTGCCGCCGCCGCGGTCGGCGCGCGCGCGCTGTGCGTGCCGGCGTTGCCCGACGATCACGCGCAGGCGCCGCTGGGCCATGATCTCGCGGCGATGGCCGCGGCCTGCGATGCCGACACGCGCCTTGTTTACCTGGCCAATCCCAACAATCCGACCGGTACCTGGTTCGAGCTGCCCGCGTTGAGGCAGCTGCTGCAATCGCTGCCGGCGTCGACACTGGTGGTGGTCGACGAGGCCTATGCCGAGTTCCAGCCCAACGCAACGGCGGCCAGCGCCGTCAACCTGCTCGCCGCGCATCGCAACCTGGTGGTCAGCCGCACCTTCTCCAAGGCCTATGCCCTGGCTGGCTTGCGCGTGGGTTACGCCATCGGTGATGCCGAGGCGATGGCGGTATTGGAACGGCTGCGCGAATCGTTCAACGTCAACAGCGCGGCGCTGGCTGCCGCCGAAGCGGCATTGGCCGACGCGGCGCACCTGCGCAAGGTGCTGGCGCACACCGCCAGCGAACGCGAACGCATGGCGCAGGCCTTGCGAGGCCGGCTGGGCCTGCGCGTGTGGCCCTCGCGCACCAATTTCCTGCTGGTCGGGTTTGATTCCACCGAACACAGTGCGCAGGTCGAGGCGCGGCTGTGCGAACGCGCCGTCATCGTGCGCCCGATGGGCGGCTATGGCCTGGGGCATTGCCTGCGCATCAGTCTCGGTAGCATCGACGAGAACGACCGCCTGCTGGCGGCGCTGGAGGAGAGCCTGTGACGGAGCGTGTCGACTGGCTGGCGGGGCAGGGCTGCCCGTTGCGCGGCCGCATCCAGGTACCCGGCGACAAGTCGGTGTCGCATCGGGCGGTGATGTTGGCGGCGCTGGCCGAAGGCACGACGCAGATCGATGGCTTCCTGGAAGGCGCGGACACCCGCGCCACGGCGGCGATCTTCGCGCAACTGGGCGTGCGCATGGAGGCGCCTTCAATGTCGCGACGCCTCGTCCACGGCGTCGGTCTGCACGGTCTGCGTGCGCCGGCGCAGGCGCTGGACTGCGGCAATGCCGGCACCGGCATGCGCCTGCTGGCCGGATTGCTGGCCGGGCAGGCCTTCGACAGCGTGCTGGTCGGCGACGCATCGCTGTCGCAGCGGCCGATGCGCCGCGTCGTCGAGCCGCTGGCGGCGATGGGCGCGCGCATCGACACCGCGGCTGGCGGCACCGCGCCGCTGCGCATCCATGGCGGGCAGCGGTTGCAGGGCGGCGACCACATCCTGCCGGTGGCCAGCGCGCAGGTGAAATCTTCGCTGCTGCTGGCCGGCCTTTACGCCGACGGCGCGACGCGCGTGCGCGAGCCGCATCCGACCCGCGACTACACCGAGCGCATGCTCGAGGCCTTCGGCGTCCAGGTGGGCGTCGAGGACGGCTGGATCAGGCTGCAACCGGCGCCGGCGCTGCATTCGCCCGGCCGTATCGAGGTGCCCGGCGATTTTTCCTCGGCCGCGTTCTTCCTGGTCGCCGCCAGCGTGCTGCCTGGCTCCGACCTGTTGATCGAAAACGTCGGCATCAATCCGCGGCGCACCGGCCTGTTCGATACGTTGCTCGACATGGGTGCCGACATCGCACTGCTCGACCCTCGCCAGAGTGGGGCTGAACCGGTCGCCGACCTGCGCGTGCGGCATGCACCGCTGCGCGGCGTCGACGTGCCGCCGGCGCGGGTGCCGGACATGATCGACGAGTTCCCGGCGCTGTTCGTCGCCGCGGTCATGGCAAGCGGAACAACGCGGATCGCCGGCGCCGAAGAGCTGCGCGTCAAGGAGTCCGACCGCATCGCCGTCATGGTCCGTGCCTTGTCGGCGCTGGGCGCCAACATCATCGAGCGCGCAGACGGTGCCCTCATCGAAGGCGGGGCCAGCCTGCGCGGTGGCGAAGTCGACAGCGCCGGCGACCATCGCATCGCCATGTCGATGGCGGTGGCCGCACAGCTCGCGCAGGCGCCGGTCACCATCACCGACTGCGCCAATGTCGGCACGTCATTCCCGGGTTTCACCGCACTGGCCACCACGGCCGGCTTCAACCTGCGAGAACGCTGAGCCGGATCCGCAACGCGTCGGGTCAGGGCTGTTCAAGCCCGTCCTGGAAAATCAGATCGGGCGCCGGCGCGACGGTGGCGCCGAGCTGCACCGCCGGCAATGGATGCAGGGTGCCCGATGTCGAGAATTCGATCACCAGTTCCACGGGCATCGGTGTCGTCGTCCTGTCGGGGCGCGGCCGGTACACGACATCGATTGGACAGGTGTCGCCCGGTTGCAGGGTCATTCCATGGCAGCCGTTGGCAACGATGGCGAATTCGAAGCGGTATGGCCCCTGCAGCTGCGCGGATGTCATGGTCACCGGACTGTTGCCGATGCTGCTGACGGTCAGGCGCGTCGGTGGCGAGCTGCCTCCGGGCAGGACGGCGCCGAGCCAGGCCTCCGGCGGATCGACGGCGATACGGCCGTGGGCGCCGCTCGCCAGGCCGCTGCAGCGCATGATCGCACCGCTGCGGCGGGCGACGCCGAACCCGTCGAGCCAGTTGAAGGTCAGCGCGGATCGATAGTCGCGAGCGGCGTTCGCTGGCGTGCAGGTGACGGCGACGGTGCAGCTTTCGCCGGGAGCCAGCGTGAGGGCGCTGCAGTCGTCGGCGGTGAGGGTGAAGCTGGCGTTGCCGCGGGTCACCGACGTCACTTCAATGGCATCACTTTGCCGGTTGTGGAAAGTGAATACCTGTGCCGGGGAGGGCACGCCCTGGGCGTGGTCGCCGAACGCGTGCTGCGGTGGCGTGATCGCCGGTGGCTGCCCGGGTGCCGACTGCACGAGCTGCAGCACGATCATCGTCAGGTAGTCGTTGCCGTCGTTGCCGTACCAGGCGAAGGCGAAATAGGGGCCGGGCCGTTGCAGCGCAGGGGTGATGTCGAAACGACGGATGTCCCACAGGCCCGGGCCGGAGCCGGGCCGGGGCGCGGACATGCGCGGCACGCTTTCGCCGCCCCACAGCGCCTGGCCCAGGTAAGGCGTGTCGAAGGCGAAATCGGTGGATTCACCGGGCTGGATGCCGGGGAAGACGCGGATGCGGTAGGTGCCATCGGCCTGGGCCACCTGGCCGTCGGTGACATGCAGCCAGAGTTCGGCACGGCCGCCGGTGTAGTCCAGCGGGAGGCGCGCCAGCCAGTGGAAGGCGAACGATGCGTCGATGTTGCTGTCCATGGCCTCGTAATGTTCCACGCGCAGGTCGTTGCCTGGGTCGCCATCGTCGAAGTAGACGATCAGCGAGGCGCCGTTGGCGCTGTGGCCGGCACCGTCGGCCAGGCCGTCGAGGGCGTAGGTGCCGTCCCCGTCCACCAATGCGGTGACATCGGCGCGGTAAAGGGCGGCGCTGAACTTTCCTGGCGCCAGCAGCGTGCCTGCGCCCCAGTTGTTGTTGTAGCCACGCGAGCCCAGGCGCTCACCCTGGATGGGCAAGTCGTTGAAGACGATGTCGGCTTCGTCATAATCGTTGTCACCCCCGGTGTAGCCATGGTGCGGCCAGTCCAGGTCGGCCCCGTGCCAGTACAGCAGCGCCCTGGTGACCTTGCCGCTGACGCCTTCCAGCACGATCTCGCCGCGGCCGCCTTCATTGGCGGCCGGCGCGCCGATGTTGGCGACGCCGGCATTGACCATGTCGGTGCGCTCCAGCACGAAGGCCGGCCGCAGCAGCGGGCGGTCGCCCTGGGCCGGGAAAGCCGGGGTCGCCAGCGACAGCAGTGCCGCCGCCATCCATGCCTTGGTTGTTGCCGTCATGATGCCTGTTCCCGAGGGTGTTTCCGGTTGACACGGAAACCGCCCCGAGGCGGGGCCACC
>CAZYHP010000076.1:0-15020 GCA_964647135.1 uncultured Rhodanobacteraceae bacterium | reverse complement strand
TCGATTTCCGAATCGATCCAGGTGGAGTTGAATGCCAGGTACAGATCGTCCCAGGGAATACCGCCCAGCCAGCCGGACTCGAACGCCGACCAGCGCCTGAGCGCGCCCAGGCTGCGCACGTAGTCCAGCTCGATCCCGTAATTGGTCGCTTCCCTGGCGTTGCGTGGCTCGCGCAGGTCGCCGGTGCCGGGCACGCGGACGATTTCGATGGGATTCTCGAACTCCTTGAGGAAACCGGCGACCGACAGCGCCTCGCCTTCGGAGAAGTAGTATTCCCAGCGCAGGTCGTAGTTCTCCAGGTACGCCGGTTGCAGGTTCGGATTGCCCTGCATGGTCGCGTCGGTGACCGGATCGGTGTACGGCGAGCGGGTCAACTCGCGGAAATCCGGACGTGACAGCGTTTCGCTGTAGCCAAGTCGCACTTGCGCATTGTCGCTGTACGACCAGGTGAAGGTGCCGGCCGGCAAGGTGTCGCCGTGGTCGATCAGCGCCACCTCCGGCGGCGTATCCGGCGCGAACGGCTGGAAGGTGGTGACCTCCTGCCGGTTGTCCTCGCGGCGCACGCCCAGGTTGAGGCGGTAGCGGTCGGCAAAGGCGATGTCGACGCTGAGGTAGCGGCTGTCCAGTTCCTGGGCTGCGGCATAGACGTCGGTAGGCTGAAAGGCATCCTCGAGCACCACCAGCGCCGGATCGATGCCGATGAACCCGGGTGTCAGCAGGTCCTCGATATGGTCGATGCCGGCAATCAGTGGACTGGCACCGGTGCGGAACAGGTAGCGGCGGATCCAGGAATCGCGATCGCGCTCCAGGCGGCCGGCGCCGGCATCGATGGTCAGGGCCAGATCGTCGGTCAGTTGCAGCGGCAACGACAGGTCGATGGCCAGCTCCTCGGCACTGTCGTCCAGGCGCGCGCTGCGCTGGCGGTTGCCCTGGCTGCCACGCACCAGCCGCCAGCTGGAGGTGTCGGCGCGCCAGGCGTTGCGGTATTCGCGGGTGTTGGGTTCGATGCGCGAGGCATCCGAGCGCGTGTAAGCCCAGTTGGCGCTGAAGTAGCTCAGCGACGGAAACTCGTGTTGGCCGCTGAACTGCTTGACCAGCAACTCGTTCTCCAGCCATTCCAGCTGGTGGTTCTGGATCCGGTCGCTGGGCTCGGTGTCGTAGCCGTCGTCGATGCGCACATCATCGGTGGTCTGCCGCAGCAGCATGAAGGCCGAGTCGATGCGGTGGTTGGCGCCGAAGTCGACACCGGCGGTGACCAGTGCCGAGCTGTCGATGGCGCGCTCGGTGCGTTCGCGCTCGAAGGCCTCGGTCGGCGTCGGGCTGACCACGCCGTCGATGACCGGATACTTGCGCAGTGTCTCCTCGCGGTTGTCCCAGCTTTGCGCGTGGCGCAGCGCGGCGCTGTAGCCGAAGCGGATGTCGTCGCCGAAGGAGTCACCAATACTCAAGGCGAGCGTGCCGTTCGGCCCCAGGTTCCGGTCGCGAGGCGTGTAACCCTGCGCTGCCAGCGCCTCTGCGGCGCGCTCGCGCTCGGCGGGCGGCAGTTGCGAAAGACGCCCGCCCAACAGCGCCGCCGGCATGTCGCGGCTGCCATCGTCGCGGCCGCTCCAGTCGCGGTCGCCACCGCGGTAACCCAGGCCGTCATGGCCTGTCGTGCCCTCGGCATAACCCAGCGAGGTCGATGCACGCAGACGGAAGCTGTCCGGATAAGAGCGCGTGCGCAGCTGCACCGTGCCGCCACCGAACTCGCCGGGCATGTGCGCCGAATAGGTCTTCTGCACCTCGACGCTGTCCAGCACATCGGTCGGGAACAGGTCGATGGGCACCACGCGGCGGGTCGGATCCGGCGATGGCACCTGGGCGCCATTCAAGGTGACGGCCGAATAGCGCTCCCCCAGGCCGCGCACGTAGATGAACTTGCCATCGACCAGGGTCAGGCCGGTGACGCGCTTGAGTGCGGCCGCGGCATCGCTGTCGCCGGCGCGCGAGATCTGTTCGGCGCTGATGGAATCCACCACCTGCGCCGAATAGCGGCGATCCAGGGCAACGGCGGCGGAACTGCCTTCGCGCACCACCTGTTCCTCGACCTCGATGGTGTCCAGGTGCTGCGCTTCGGCCGCTTCATCGGCGACCCCGGCCAGCGTTGCCGCAGCGTCGGCAAGCACGATGTCCCGAGTGGTGACTTCACCGGCGGCGACCGGCACATCGGCGAAGCGCTGCTCGGCCAACCCATCGGCGCGCACCAGCAGCGTGTAGTCACCCGGCGGCAGCTCGATGGTGTAGCGGCCGTCTTCGCCGGTCAGGGCGAAGTGGTCGGTGCCCTCCACCAGCACTTCCGTGAAGGACAGCGGCGTGCCGTCGGCCGCCGTGACCTGGCCGACCAGCCAGACCGGCGACGCCTCGGCGGTCTGCGTCATCGCCGTGACAGCTTTGGCCTGCGCCAGCGTTGCCGGCCATGCCGCGACATCTTGGGCCAGGGCAATGCGGATGCTGGCTGCCAGCACGGCAACCGTGAGGGTGGGTCGGATCATGGGCGTTCTCGGTCGGGACAAGGGCCGAACAAAGCCCCGGCAAGATGGATCGGCCGGCGCGCCCGCTCGGACTTCAGCGATGCGCGGCACTGTATGTCGGAGATGTTTCGGCTTTATGACGGGTCGCCCGGACGCGGACGATCCCGGCGGGGTGCGCTGGTTGCCAGGCGTGGCTGCGACACGATGACCCGACCCGGATGGCCGGCGGCGGATGCAGCTACAATGCCGCATTGCACAACACGATGCCCCGCCCGTGAAAGACAGCCTGCACGCCCTGTTCGACCAGGCCCTGGCCAGCCTGGCCAGCGCCCGCGAAATCTCCACCGCGACCGTGCCCTTCGCCATCGAGCGCAGCCGCGACGGTGCCCACGGCGATTTCGCCTGCAACGCCGCCATGGTCAATGCCAAGGTCTTCGGGCAGCCGCCGCGCGCCATCGCACAGGCACTGGTCGAAGCGCTGCCGGCGCATCCGGGTGTGGAGCGGGTGGAGATCGCCGGCCCCGGCTTCATCAATATCTTCCTGAAAGCCGACGCGCGCCACGCCGTGGTCGCGCAGGTGCTGGAGCGCGGCGACGCCTACGGCCGGGTCGCGCCGGGCCGCGGCGAGAAGATCACCCTGGAGTTCGTCTCCGCCAACCCGACCGGTCCGCTGCACGTCGGCCACGGCCGCGGCGCCGCCTATGGCGCGACGCTGGGCAACCTGCTGGCCGCCGCCGGCCACGATGTGCAGCGCGAGTATTACGTCAACGACGCCGGCCGGCAGATGGACATCCTCGGCACCTCGACCTGGCTGCGTTACCTGGAACAGCTCGGCGAGCCCTTGCGTTTCCCCGACAATGGCTACCGCGGCGACTACATCAACGCCATCGCCAGCGACCTGGTCGAACGCGCCGGCGAGCGTTTCCGCCAGCCCTGGGCGACCGTGGCCGAGGGCTTGCCGGCCGATGAGGGCCAGGGCGGCGACAAGGAAGCGCATATCGACGCCATCGTCGCCCGCGCCAAGGCACTACTGGGCCCGGAAGGCTACGGCGTGTTCTTCGACGCCGCGCTGGAGACCATCCTTGCCGACATCCGCGAGGACCTGGCCGGGTTCGGCGTTACTTTCGACAACTGGTTCTCGGAACGCTCGCTGGTGTACTCCGGCGCCATCGACCGCGCCATGGCGCAACTGCAGGACGGCGGCCACCTGTACGAGAAGGACGGCGCGCTGTGGTTCCGCGCCACGACCTTCGGTGACGAGAAGGACCGCGTGGTGCGCCGGGAGAACGGCGCCCTGACCTACTTCGCCTCGGACCTGGGCTACCTCAACAACAAGTTTGAGCGCGGCTACACGCGCGCCATCTACCTGTTCGGCGCCGACCATCACGGCTACATCGCGCGCCTGAAGGCCGCCGCCCAGGGCCTGGGCCACGATCCGGAACGCATCGAGATCCGCCTGGTGCAGTTCGCCGTGCTGTACGAAAACGGCGAGAAGGTGCAGATGTCCACCCGTTCCGGCCAGTTCGTCACCTTGCGCGACCTGCGTCGCGATGTCGGCAACGATGCCGCGCGCTTCTTCTACGTCATGCGCGGCAACGACCAGCACCTGGATTTCGACCTCGCGCTGGCGCGCGAGCAGTCGAGCAACAATCCGGTGTATTACCTGCAGTACGCGCATGCGCGCATTGCCAGCCTGTTCCGGCAGGCGCAGGGCAAGGGCGTGGAATGGAACCGCGACGCCGGACTGGCGGCGCTCGACCGGTTGTCGTCGATGGCCGAGGCTGCGCTGATGACGGCGTTGTCACGCTACCCGGAGTGGGTGGCCGCCGCCGCCGAGCAGCGTGCGCCGCAGCTGGTGGCGAACGGCCTGCGCGAACTCGCGGTCGCCTTCCATGCGTTCTACAACGCCGAACCCATTCTCAGCGCCGACTCGCCGCTTCGCGATGCGCGACTGGCCCTGTGCGCGGCAACCAGGCAGGTGCTGGGCAATGGCCTGGCGCTGCTGGGCGTCGGCGCACCCGATTCGATGTGAAAGGATTGACACCATGGCACGACGCACTTCCCACGCCCGCCGTGGCAAATCCGGCAACGGCATCCCGGCCTGGCTCTGGCTGGTCGCCGGCATCCTTCTCGGCCTGGGCGTGGCCCTGGCGGCCATCTACGGCGGCATCGCCCCCAGCCTGCGGCAATCACCGGACGTGCCGCAACCTGCCGCCGGCGGCAGCGCGCCCGCAACGGAGACGAATGAAGCACCGGCGTCCGGCACCGGCAAGCCGCGTTACGACTTCTACACGGTGCTGCCGGAAATGGAAGTGCTGATTCCGGATTCGGAACTGCGCGAGCAGGTGCGTGCCGAAACCCCCGCTGCCGGCACGGCCGCGGCACCACCGGCGACACCACCGGCGACGGCCACGGCCGTGCGTTACCGGTTGCAGGCAGGGTCCTATCGCGACCCCAGACCGGCCGAGGAAGCCAAGGCCCGGCTGGCACTGCTGGGCATCACCGCCGCCGTGCAGTCGGTCAACGTCAATGGCGCCACCTACCACCGCATCTATGTCGGCCCTTTCACCAGTGCCGCGGAAGTGGAGCGCGTGAAGCAGCAGCTGGCCGACAACGGCGTACAGGCGATCACCGTCAAGGAAGCCTCGCCCTGATTCAACCTGGTCCGGCGCCAGCCGTTTTTGGGCGGCCCGGCCACGAAATCAACGGCGCAGACGCGAGAGGATCTCGCTTCGCGCCTCGCGCAGTATGGACTGGCGGTCGAGCTGGGCGACGATATCGCGGACGACGGATTTCGGACCCTGCGCGCCCCAACTCTTGCCCTGCAGCAGATACTGCTCGACGACACGGCCGGTGATCAGCGTCGCATACCATGCCAGGGCGCCCTGGGCCCCGCCGGTCACCACGGTCGACAGACCGGCGCTGGCCACCTTCAAGGCCGAGGCGGCGATGTGGATGCCCCAGATGCCGGCCATCAGCGCCGCCACCTGGGCGGCAATCTTCGCGATCAGGCGCGTCGCCTCGCGACGGCTCAGCGGCAGGCCATACACCCGACCGAGATGGACGACGAGCGCGACGTCGAGGCCGGCGGCGGCGACGAGGTCGGCAACCGGCACCGGATTCAGCGCCACCGCAACGCCCTTGGCAATGCAATAGCCGCGGACCACCTTGGCCGCCTGCTCTCGACGCAGCGCCAGGATCCGCGAAGAGACCTGGTCGGTCAGCCGGCCGGCAAACAGGCCGGCATTCAGTGCCGCCAGCGTGCGACCTTCGCGATCGAGAATATCGAGAAGGCGGGCCTGCAGGCGACCGATTTCCGGCTCTGCAGCGACCTGCGTGCGCACCTCGCCGCCGCGCGGATCGACTCGCACCCGCGTTCGGGCAGGCGGTTGCGCCACGGCGGCCAGCACGTTCTCCGGTGCGATGCGACCCTGCACGTAGCCGCGCAGCTGTTCGAGCAGGCGCGCCTGTTCTTCGCCGCTGTAGCGGTCGGCCTTGTTCAACACCAGCAGCATCGGCCGCTGTTCTTCCGCGAGGCGCTGCAGTGCCTCGCGCTCGGCCCGCACCGGATCGCCTTCGACCACGAAGATCACCAGGTCCGCACGGCCGGCGACCTCGTAGGCCAGGCGTTCGCGCGCGTCGCCGTCGAGTTCGTCGATGCCCGGGGTATCGATGAGCACGACCTTGCCGGCACCCGCCTCCTGCCAGTCGGCCAGGCTGTGCACCTGCGTGGTGCCATGCAGGACACCGACCTCGAAGAGTTCGCGACCGGCCAACGCATTCAGCAGCGCCGACTTGCCGACGCTGACGCGGCCGAATACGGCGATGTGGATATCACCCCGCTCGAGTTTGCCGAGCAGGCGCTCGACTTCGGTGAAATCGGCAGCCAGCTGTTCGCGGATGGCAGGCGGAATCGACGGATCGTCGCGCAATGCCGCCAGGCTGTCGCGGGCAAGGGCGCCATGGCGCCCGCCCTTCCCGCCCATCGGCGCATCAGCCGGCGCCGGAGCAGGGCGACCGCGTCGACGCCAGGGCAGTTTCAAGGCGATGCGCTCAGCGTGTCAGCGCCAGATCGACGGCCACCTTCACCTCATTGGCGACCAGGTCGGTGTCCGCCCAGTCGCCGGTGCCGATATCGAAATCCAGCCGTTTCAGCGTGACTTCGGCGCTGAGTCGCGCGCTGTCGCCATCGATCACGAACTTGAACGGAAACGGCACGCGCACGGTCTTGCCGTGCAGGGTCAGTTCGCCGTCCGCTTCGAACGTGTCCGGCCCGGTGCTGCGGAAGGTGCGGGCAATGAACAGCGCCTGCGGATGGTTGCGGCTGTCGAAGAACTCCTCGCCATGCAGGGTCGAGTCGTATTCCTCGTTGCCGGTACGGGCGCTGGCGACATCGACCTGGACCTCGAAACGGGCATTTTCCAGTGCTGCCGGATCGAAGCGGATCACCGGCTCGAAACGCTCGAAGCGGCCGTCGAAACCTTCACCCATGTAGGCGCCCGCGAAGGTCAAGGAGCGCTCGGGACCGGCGCGCCAGTCCGACGCCCACGCAGACACGGTGGCCAACAGGAGGCTGCAGGCTATCAACGGACGGATCATGGACGGTTTCTCCTGGGGCGCGGCAACATGCTGCGCAGTACGTTGTCCCGATGGACGAAATGGTGCTGGATCGCCGCACCCACGTGCATGAGCAGCACGATGGCCAGGACGATGAAGCCGGCAAAGTGCAGACTGCCGGCCAACGCCTTGAGTTCCGTGCTGCGCTCGACCAGCGCCGGCACCTTGAACTGGCTGAACCATTGCAGCGGGAAGCCTGACGCGGAGTTGTACAGCCAGCCCGTCAGCGGCATCCCGATCAGCACCACGTAGAGCGCGACATGCGAGAACGTCGCGGCGAGGTGTTGCCAGCGCGGCATCGGCGGCAGCACCGGACGCCCCCGGTCGAGCAGGCGGATCAGAAGGCGCAGCACGGCCAGGACGAGGATGGTCAGACCCACCGACTTGTGCAGCGCGTACAGGCGGATGCGTTCCACCGGGGCGAAATCGCCGTACTTCATCACCAGCCCCATGATCGCCATGGCGACCACCGCCAGGGCCAGCAGCCAGTGCAGCACCTTGATGGGCGTGCTCCAGTCATGCGCGGTATTGCGCAAACTCATCGCGAACCCTCCTGTTTGTCTCCAGCCGAAGCAGCGTCCGGTGGATCAGCCACCTGTGCTTCCAGTTCGATGATCACCTCGACGCGGTCGCCGATCAATGTCCTGTCGCGATCCATGCCGAAGTCGGACCGCGACAGTTCAGCACGGGCACTGATGCCCAGGCGCCGCTTCATGGTCAGCGAGAACCGCCGCAGGTCATTGACGGTGAAATCGAAGACCACCGGCTGCCTGACGCCGCGGACGGCCAGGCTGCCGTGCAGGCGTCCGCGCTTTGCGTCGATCACCTCGACGCGCTGCGACCGCAGGCAGATCTCCGGATGCGCGCGAAGATCGAAGAACGCCGGCCGTTGCATGGCGCGTGTCCAGTCCGCGTCACCCATGTCCAGGCCGGCAACCGGCAGGCACACGTCGACACGGCTGTTGCGCCAGTCGTCGGCGTCGAACCAGAGCCCGCCCTGCACCGGCCGGAACTGCCCGAGGCTGCGCGAGAAACGCGCGTGCTCGACGAAGAACAGCACGCGCGTGTGGACGGGATCGATCTGGAACCACTCCGGTTCGGCGCGTAACGGTGCGGCCGCGAGCAGCAGCGCGAACAGGATCAGGGCCCGCCGGCTCATGGCTGCTCACGCCGGCCGTGCGATGGACGCACGGTTTCGGCGACCACATCGCGCAGCACACCGAGAACGCGCGGCGCCGGAACCTGGCGCAGCCGATCGGCGAAGGCCTGTGCGGCCGCCTCGCCATCGAGGCGGCCTGCCGCAGCCAGGGTCTGCGCCACCGCCTTGCCGAGGCTGTCGAAGATCATGCCGTAGGCCACGGCATGCGCCAGCCCGCCGCCCAGTGTTCCGAGGCCGGGGAAGGCTTTCGCGGCATTGCCGGCGATGGCCAGCACGACTGCGGTGGTCGTGCGCAAGGTGCGACCGGCGCGGTCGACCAGGGCATCGATATCGATCTGTCTGACCGGTGTTTCATACAAGCCCGCCAGTTCGCGAACCAGCCCCGTTCCCAGCGCACCCTGGATGACCAGATCACTGCCGGGCGCGACCGCGGCCAGCGCACCCACGACGGCGCGTCGCGTGTATTTCGCCACCACGACGTCGGCCAGCTCGGCGCGACGGCGCGTCTCCACGTCGCCGAGCCGCTGGTCGAGGCCCTGCAGCACCGCATGCCGGCGAGCGTCCTCGAAGGCCGCGGCGCCCGCCGCCAGTTGCCGCGAGAGCGCCGCCTGCAGAGCACCGATATCCGGCGCGCGCGACCGCCGCTGCAGGACGACGCCGGCGGCGGTTTCCACCTCGATGTCCTCTTCGCCACCGGCGCTGATGGCGATCACCTCGGCGCCGCTGCGTTCGGCCAGTCGCGACAACAACTGCCGCCGCTCGCTGTCGCTGTAGCGGTCGACCTGGTTCAGAACGAGCAGGAAAGGCTTGCCGAAGGCCTGCAGCCACGCCACTTCGGCCGCCTCGCTGCGGCTGAGGTCGCCACTGCACAGATAGATCACCCAGTGCGCACGCAGCACCTCGGCCCGGGCAATGGCCTCGCGGCTGGCGTCTTCCTGGCTGCCGGGCACGTCTGCCAGCACCAGCGGGCGGCCATCCGGCAGCCGTCCATGATGCAGTTGGACGGCGCGTGTCGTGCCACCCAGCACATCACTAGCCGTCTCTGCGCCCGGCACCAGCGCACGGATCAGCGCACTCTTGCCGGTGTTGATGGCACCGAACACCGCCACGTACAGGTCGCCGCTGGCGGCGCGCTGGTCGAGATCGGCCAGTTCGTCGTCCACTTCGGGGGTGGGCGTTTCCAGCTCCAGCAGCCGCGCTGCGCGCTGCTGGATGCGTTCACGGGTCAGCGGCTCGACCGGCTTCGGCGCCACGCGGCTGCGGCGGCGGCGCAGCAGCCGCCAACCCAGGCTGGCGATCAGTACCGCAGCCAACGCCAGCACGGCGATATAGAGGTAGCGGAAGCCGACCGGCAACGCCTGCAGCCGCTGCCAGACCGACAAGGCGGTATCGACGGTGAGCAGCGCCAGCAGCAGCGCGCCGCCCACGGCGGCAGCGAGCAGCGCGAACAGCAACCAGCGGATCAGTTTCGAGGGCGCGACCACGGCCGCATGGTAGCTGGAAGCCGGCGCCCGGGCGGCCGCTTGAACGGCCCGGCGCCCGCCGCTAAGGTTTTCCGACCATGATCGACGCCTGTGCCTTGCCCCGCTTCGCCATCGCCACCTGCCTGCTGCTGGCGGCGTGGGCGGCACCGCTGCCGGCCAAGCAACTGTACGAATACATCGACGACAACGGCATCCGCCACTTCACCGACACCCCGCCGCAGACCGATGCGCCGGTCAAGTCCACGCGTATCCAGGTCGACAACAAGCCGCTGCTGCGCCTGGAAACGCGCGATGTCGACGGCCAGTCCAGCCGCATCATCGTGCACAACCTCAGCGCCGGGCCGATCGAGGTCGGGGTGGAGCTGCGGCAGGCGCAGAACGTGCGCAGCGAACCGCCGCTGCCGCACCGCTTCGTGCTGCCGCGCAGCGGCGAACACGCGCTTGCCGTGGTGTCAGCACTGGACCGGCGGCGCGAATCGTCGTACCAGGTGCATGTCAATGCCGTTCCCGGCGATCCCGCCGCGACGCCGGATCCACGGGCGCAATACGGCCTGCCGTTTCCACCCGGCACGCGCTACCTGGTCAGCCAGGGTTTCGGCGGCGGCTACAGCCACACCGACGAACAGAATTATCACGCCGTCGACCTGGGCGTCGCCGAAGGCACGCCGATCCTCGCCGCCCGCGACGGCGTGGTGATCGAGGTTGAGCGCGACTTCTACGAATCCGGCGCTGATCGCAGCCGCCTGGCGGCGCGCGCCAACATGGTGCGCGTGTTGCACGAGGACGGCACCATGGCGGTGTACGCGCACCTGGCCTACGAGAGCACACTGGTGTCGCCGGGCCGCGTCGTGCTGGCCGGCCAGCGCATCGGTGCCGCTGGCGCCACCGGTTTCGCTACGGGACCGCATCTGCATTTCGTCATCCAGCGCAACAGCGGCATGCGCCTGGTGTCGACGCCATTCCAGTTCAGCGCCGCCGATGGCACGTCGTACGTGCCGGAAACCAGCCGCGGCTGGTTGCGCGTGCCGTGAGCGCGACGCCGGGCCAAGTCCCGGACGACACCGATCGCCACGAGACACCGCTGCAATGCCGGCCAGCCGGCATTTTTCATGAACCTTCGTCGCGAGACCGTCGTGACGCTGCCGGGACGCGGCGCGCGGACCGGACGACGGCGAAAGCCGTCGACACTACGTCCCGTCGTCTGCAGGGCGCACGTCGCGTCCCGGCAGATGGCTCGATGGTCGCAGCAGAAGGGTCAGGGATAATCGGGCTAGAATCGGTCTTTCGCGAACGGCGGAGGCGACCATGTCGGAGATCACCGCACTGCTGGCTGGCGCAGGTCGCGGCGACAAGCCCGATCTGTCGGCGGTGTTCGACCAGCTTTACGCCGACCTCAAGCGCATCGCCATCGCCCGCGTCGGCGCACTCGGGCCGAACGACACGCTCACGCCCACCGGCCTGGTGCACGAGGCCTACCTCAAGCTGATCGCCGCCGAGCAGTTGCCGCTCACCTCGCGCAAACATTTCTTCGCCTGCGCGGCGCGCGCCATGCGGCAGATCCTCATCGACCGCAGCCGCGGTGCACAGGCGGAAAAACGCGGCGGCGGGCTTGAACGCGTCACCTTGTCGCGCTGCGATGCCGAGCCACAGGCGCCGGCACTGCTGGATCTGGATCGCGCCCTGAACGACCTCGAACAGATCGACCCGTCGCTGCGCGAGCTGGTGGAACTGCGCTACTTCGCCGGCCTGCCGCTGTCCGCCATCGCCGAGTTGTGGGGCGTTTCCCTGCGCACGGCGGCGCGCGACTGGGAGCGTGCGCGCACCCTTCTTCAACTGCGGCTGGAACCCGATGCAGGCCGATGAGCTTGCCCGTTGGCGCGAAGCCAACCGGCTGTTCGCGGCCTGGCTGGCGCAGGACGAGGACGGGCGGAATGCATGGCTGTCGGCACAGGACATCACCGACGATGTCGGCAGCCTGCTACGGCAGCTGATCACGCGCCAGCAATC
This sequence comes from uncultured Rhodanobacteraceae bacterium, assembly GCA_964647135.1. GTDB lineage: Bacteria > Pseudomonadota > Gammaproteobacteria > Xanthomonadales > UBA2363 > Pseudofulvimonas. The sequence continues at coordinate 3,243 of CAZYHP010000076.1, read as the reverse complement.
CCCCGACGCCGGCACCTTGTCGCTGGACGCCATGCTGGACGTCACCGCGCCACGGGTGCCGGCCACCAATGCGCTGGCCGGGCGTCGCGTCGGTGAATGGACGCTGCTGGACGAGCTGGGACGTGGCGGCATGTCGGTGGTGTACCGCGCGCGCCGCAGCGGCGATGGCTACGAGCAGGTCGCCGCCGTCAAGCTGCTGGGCATGGCGGCGCTGGGTTCGGAAGGCAGCGCACGCTTCGAACACGAGCGGGCGGTGCTGGCGCGCTTGCGGCATCCGCATATCGCCACCCTGATCGACGGCGGCATTGCCGACGACGGCACGCCATACCTGGTGATGGCGCTGGTCGATGGACAGAACCTCGCCGACCATTGCCGGGCGCATGGCCTGGGCTGGCGCGAACGCGTGGCGCTGATGCGCAGCGTCTGCGATGCCGTCGCCTATGCGCATCGCAACCTGCTGGTGCACCGTGACATCAAGCCATCGAACATCCTGGTCACCGGCGAAGGCGTGCCGGTGCTGCTGGATTTCGGCATCGCCAAGCTGCTCGACGACGAGGAGGGCGAGCACACGCGCACCGGCATGCGCGCGCTCACGCCCGGCTATGCCGCGCCGGAACAGCTCAAGGCCGACACCATCACCACCGCCACCGATGTGTATGCGCTGGGCGTGGTGCTGCGCAACCTGTGCGATGGCATCCAGCCACTGCCGGCCGACCTGCGAAACATCATCGGCAAGGCCACGCGTGCCGAGCCCGAACGCCGCTATCCCGACGCACGCGCCCTGGGCGATGACCTGGACAATCTGCTGCAGCAGAAACCGGTGCAGGCCACACCCGACAGCTGGCCGTACCGGCTGCGCGTGCTGCTGCGGCGACGGCGCGGTGCCGTCATGGCCTCGACGCTGGTCGTGATGTCGCTGCTGGTCGGCCTCGGCCTGGCATTGTGGCAATATCAGCGCGCCGCCCACGAAGCCGCCGAGGCACGCCATCAGGCGGCGCGTGCCCAGGCCAGCCGCGATTTCCTTTTTTCCATCGTCAACGCCGGCAACCGCAACCGTGCCGACGAAGCCGACCTGCCGGTGTCGCAGATCATCGCCCGTGGCGTCGCCGCCCTGGAGGACGACCCACCCGGCGATACCGAACTGCATGCCGAAATGGCGATGATGCTGGGCGAACTGGAAGGCAATGTCGGCCGTTACGACAGCGCCGAGAAGCTGTTCGATGCATCGGCGACGCAGCTGGCCGGGCTGGAACGCCACGAACTATGGCCGGGCCTGCACCTGCGTCGCGGCCTCCTCGCCAACGCCCGCGGTGATCCGGAGGCGGCGATCGCGCATTTCGAGACCGCACTGGAATCGGTGCAGACATTGCCACTTGAACGACAGGCGCTGCTGGTTCCGACGGCGCTGGACGGCTGGGCACACGCGATGGACAGGACCGGACACAGCGAACAGGCGCGACAACGACTACGACAGACCATGACGCAGGCGCCCTACGCCACACCTGGCTCGCCCGCGCATGCCGCACTGGTGCTGTCGCTGGTTTCGGTCACCCGCGATCCGCAACAGCGCCTGGAGCTGTTGACGCAGGTTCGCGACCACTTTGCCACATCTCCACCAACTGTTACCGACCGGATTGCCTTGGCGCACAATCTGGCCGTTACCTACAACGCCCTGGGGCGGGCGCGGGAAGCGCTTCCCTGGGTACGCGAAGCGGTGAATCTGTCCGACCGGGCACACCCTGGCGCCACGATCCGCCGCGCACGCTCCTACAACAACCTGGGCAGCACCGCCGCCAATGCCTTTGCACTGGACGAGGCGTTGCAGGCGCTCGACACCGCAAGGATGCTGTATCGCGAACTGGACGATGACAGCTCGTCCACCTTCGCCGCCCTGCTCAACAACCAGGGCCTGCTTCTGCGCGATATCGGTCATGTCGAACGCGCGCTGCCGATATTGCAGCAGTCGCTGGCTCTGGCGCAGCGACACTTCGGCGAAGACGATCCGCGCAGTCTTTCCACGCAGCGCAACGTTGCACTGACGCTGGCACTGGCTGGCGCAACCAGTGAAGCCGATGCGCTATGGCAGCAGGCCGCACAGCGGCTGCCGGATACCGCCGCTGTCAGCCAGCGCCTCGACATGCAGATGGCCGGCGCACTCATTGCCGTACTTCGGCAGGACCGCGACGCTGTGGCCCGGCGCCGCGCGGAAGTCGAACACCTGCTTGCAGCCGACAACAGCGGCGCAGTGCTGGACGCACGTCGCCGCAGCTGGAATCTGGGAATTGCCGCCCTTGAGCGCGCACTGCACAGCGACAATGAAGGCGCCAACCAGCTGTTCGCGCAAGCCGCCGCCAGCGAGGACGAACAGCATTCGGACTGGGCGCCGGCCCGGCACAATCGTCTGGCCTGGGCCCGGCTGCTGGACCGCGCGGGCCGCACGGACGACGCGAAGGCGCAGCGCGATGCCGCCATGGCGCTGCTGCGTGCCGGCGGGCTGGAGGTCGATGCCGACAGTGGTGCCGCGGTGTTGCCGGAATGACCCTGGCGTCCGGGCCGGTGGTGATGACGGTGTCGGTCGTGAATGCGGGCATGTTCGCCGCGCGCCTTTCCCGCGACGGCCGGCGTCAAAGCGATTACGACGGCACCGGCACTGGCGAAGCCGGACACAGCACGCCACTTCAGGCGCGCCCGACGTCATGAGCTTCCTGCGCAAACGGTCCGGCGTACCCGCGCACCAGCCCGATGAGCCCTGGCCGGAAAACATACCGATCCCGCCGCAGCACCCACTCGTCCCCGCCGCCATCCGCGACACCGTCGCCCGCATCGCCCAGGCCGACGACACCTTGCACCGCGTGCAGACCGACCGCGGTATCGAATGGTGGCTGCTCGACGCTGACGGCGAACTCGTCGAAGCCTTTTACCTCGACGCCTGACCCATCCGCTGCGTGTTGGGTGCGGCCTGGCGGCCGCAGCGGGCAGCAAGCTACCCGCCTACAGGAGCGTGGGGAAGGTGACGGTGCGGCCGCGATGACCGCATCCTGCTTTTGTAGGTGCGCAGCTTGCTGCGCACGCTCTTTGTCAAGGTTGCGGCAAACTTGGCTGCGGCCTGGCGGCCGCAGCGGGCGGCAAGCTACCCGCCTGCAGGAGTCCGGAACGGTGACGGTGCGGCGGCGTGGCGCTCGTCGCTGTTGTAGCTGCGTCGCTTGCTGCGCACGCGTTTGCCGGGGTTGCCGCGGGGCTTGA
>CAZYHP010000075.1:0-15065 GCA_964647135.1 uncultured Rhodanobacteraceae bacterium | reverse complement strand
CTGTTCCCGAGGGTGTTTCCGGTTGACACGGAAACCGCCCCGAGGCGGGGCCACCAGTCGGGATCGGATGGCTGCGCTGGCCGGCGCGGGGAACGGCCCGTGACGGAACGCAGCCGGGTGCGGCCAAGGTGGTTTCCGCCCTGGCGGCGCGGTGGAGTCCATACCCTGCGCGCGGCCAGGCGGGTCACGGCGACCGTCCATCGCGGCGCGACCGACAGGCTGTTCGTCCATCGTCGCGGCGGCGATGTGCCCGTGTGCACGGTAGAATCCGCAGAGGGCGACGGTGGGATCCTCCCGCCGCTGGCCGTTCCTCCGGCCGCCCCGCGTCCCTCGTCTTCAACTGCCCGGCCATCCCGGTCGGCTTCACCATGAGTCTGCAATGCCTGCAACATCACCCAATGCCCGAGTCCCCAGCGTGCCGGCCCCGGTGGTCACCATCGACGGCCCCAGCGGCTCCGGCAAGGGCACGGTGGCCAAGCGCGTTGCCGAGTCGCTGGGCTGGCAACTGCTGGATTCTGGCGCCCTGTACCGGGCGGTCGGACTGCTGGCCCTGGAGCGCGGGATTCCGCTGCATGACCATGAGGCGCTGTCGGCGTTGGCGCTGGCGCTGCCGATCACCTTCCATCCCGGGGCCGATGGCGTGTCCGTGCATCTGGAAGGTCGTTCGCGCGATGCCGACCTGCGTACTGAGGAGTGCGGCGCGGCAGCCTCGGCCGTGGCGGCAGTCCCGGCCGTGCGGGCGGCGTTGCTGGCGCGACAGCGCGCCTTCCGGCAGGCGCCGGGACTGGTCGCCGACGGTCGCGACATGGGCACGGTCGTGTTCCCCGACGCACCCTTCAAGGTGTTCCTGACCGCCAGCGCCGAGGAGCGGGCCCAGAGGCGCCATAAACAGTTGATGGAAAAGGGCGTTGCTACTACACTTGCCGCCCTTTTGGAGGAAATCCAGGCGCGTGACGCGCGCGACATCGGTCGCAGCGTGGCGCCCCTGAAGGCGGCGGAGGATGCCTTGTGCATTGATTCCACCGGGATGTCGATCGGGCAGGTCGTCCAGGCCGTGCTCGATCACGTCGCTCTGCAGGGATCGCAGTAACCAAGGTTTCGCGGGTGTGCCGGGACTGGCATCCGCACCGGTCCCGATCTTCCGTTGCGGAGGGTCGGGGTGTCATCAACGGCGCATGTGCGCCATCGACAGGTGGGTCGGTTCGTCTGGCCCGTGGATCAACTGGAATCTTTATGTCCGAGAGTTTTGCTGAACTGTTTGAACAGAGCCAGGCTTTTGCCAAGCTCAAGCCAGGCGCCATCGTTTCCGGTGTCGTCGTCGATATCAAGTCCGATGTCGTCATCGTCAACGCCGGACTGAAGTCCGAAGGCGTCATCCCCATCGAGCAGTTCCGCAACGAGGCGGGCGAGCTGGATGTCAATGTCGGCGACGAAGTCCAGGTCGCGCTCGAATACCTCGAAAACGGCTTCGGCGAGACCATGCTGTCGCGCGAGAAGGCCAAGCGCGCCATGGTGTGGGACGAACTCGAGCACGCGATGACCGACAACGCCACCGTCACCGGCCGCATCAGCGGCAAGGTCAAGGGCGGCTTCACCGTCGACATCAAGGACGTCCGTGCGTTCCTGCCGGGTTCGCTGGTCGACATCCGTCCGGTGCGCGAGCCGACCTACCTGGAAGGCAAGGATCTCGAGTTCAAGATCATCAAGCTCGATCGCAAGCGCAACAACATCGTCGTCTCGCGCCGCGCCGTCGTCGAGAGCGAATTCTCCGTCGAGCGCGAGCAGCTGATCGAGCGCCTGATCGAAGGTGCCAAGCTGAAGGGCGTGGTCAAGAACCTCACCGACTACGGTGCGTTCGTCGACCTCGGCGGCATCGATGGCCTGCTGCACATCACCGACATGGCGTGGAAGCGCGTGCGCCATCCGTCCGAGGTGGTGGAAGTCGGCCAGGAGATGGACGTCATCGTCCTCAAGTACGACAAGGAGCGCAACCGCGTCTCCCTGGGCCTGAAGCAGCTGGGCGACGACCCGTGGGTCAGCATCGGCCGCCGCTACCAGAGTGGTTCGCGCTTCTTCGGCAAGGTCTCCAACGTCACCGATTACGGCTGCTTCGTGGAGCTGGAACCGGGCGTGGAAGGCCTGGTGCACGTGTCGGAGATGGACTGGACCAACAAGAACGTCAATCCGGCCAAGATGGTCCAGGTCGGCGACGACGTGGAAGTCATGGTCCTGGACGTCGACGAGGAGCGTCGCCGCATCTCGCTGGGCATGAAGCAGTGCACGCCGAATCCGTGGGAAACCTTCGCCGCCATCCACAAGAAGGGCGACAAGGTCTCCGGTCCGGTCAAGTCGATCACCGATTTCGGCGTGTTCATCGGCCTGGACGGCGGTATCGACGGTCTGGTGCACACCTCCGACATCTCGTGGCAGGGCACCAGCGAAGATCTCGTCCGCCAGTTCAAGAAGGGCGACGACATCGAAGCCGTGGTGCTGGCCGTCGATCCGGAGCGTGAGCGCATCTCGCTGGGCATCAAGCAGCTTGAGCAGGATCCGTTCGGTACCTACATGGCCGTCAACCCGAAGGGCTCGGTCCTGAAGGGCACGGTCAAGGAAGTCGATGCCAAGGGTGCGCTGGTTGACCTGGGAGAAGGCGTCGAGGGCTATGTCCGCGCCGCCGACATCGCCAAGCAGCGTGTCGAGGACGCCACCCAGTTCCTGAAGGTGGGCGACGAGGTGGAAGCCAAGTTCATCGGCATGGATCGCAAGGGCCGCCTGCTGCAGCTCTCGATCAAGGCCAAGGACGAGGCCGAGCTGGCGGAAGTGCTGGAGGAATACCAGAACGCGTCCACCGGTACCACCAACCTCGGTGCCCTGCTCAAGGAGCAGATGCGCAAGGGCGACTGATCGCCCGATGCGCAGGTCGCGCGCCCGGACCGCCGGGTGCGCGACACGACCGCAGCCGTACACGGTACGGTCTGCGGTGACATTTCCGGTGCGGCGCTGGCGCCGCACCTGTTTATCCCTCCCGGCGGGGTACCAGGGCCCGACGGGACCCGGCTCAGCCTGAGCGAAGGAGTCGCGATGACCAAGTCGGAACTCATTCAAGCACTCGTCGAGCAGCTCAAGCATCTCGAACAGGCCGACGTCGAGCTGGCCGTGAAGCAGGTGCTGGAACGCATGGGCAGCACGCTCGCCGAAGGCGGCCGGATCGAAATCCGCGGGTTTGGCAGCTTCTCGCTGCACTATCGTCCGCCGCGTGTCGGACGCAATCCGAAGACCGGTGAAGCCGTTGCGCTGCCCGGCAAGTACGTCCCCCATTTCAAGCCCGGCAAGGAGCTGCGCGAACGCGTCAATGCCTCCGATGCCGCGGTCGTGCCCCTGGGCTCGGACGGCGACGACGACTGATCGGGAGCAGGCATGTCCGAGCTTGGCCTGTTCTGGTTGCTCCTTCCTGTCGTCGCGGCGGCGAGCTGGTACTTCGCCCGTCGCGGCACCGAACTGATCAGTGGCGCCCGGGTCGACCGCCTGTCCAGCGGCTATTTCCGCGGACTCAGCCACCTGCTCAATGAAGAGCCCGACAAGGCCATCGAGGTCTTCCTGTCGATCGCCGAACTCGACCAGGAAGCGGTCGAGACGCAGCTCGCGCTGGGCAGCCTGTTCCGGCGCCGTGGCGAAGTCGGCCGCGCGATCCGCCTGCACCAGGATCTGCTCAAGCGCGAGAACCTGAGCAAGGCGCAGAAGACCGCAGCGCTGTTCGAACTCGGTGAGGACTACATGCGTGCCGGCCTGCTCGACCGCTCCGAAGGCCTGTTTGCCGACCTGGTTGCCGCCGACATCGAAACCGACGAGGCACTGGGCCGCCTGGTCACCATCTACGAATCCGAGCGCGACTGGGTCAAGGCCATCGACCATGCCGAGCGCCTCGAACAGCTGACCGGTCGGCCGCAGGGCAGCGCCGTCGCACATTACCGCTGCGAACTGTCCGAGCGCGCGCGCAACAAGGGCCATCTCGAACTGGCACGCGAGGAACTGGAGCTGGCGCTCAAGGCCGATCCCGGTTGCGCACGTGCCGAGATCCTGCTCGGCAACCTGGAGCGCCAGGCCGGCGACCACATGCGCGCCGCCCGCGCCTACGAGCGCGCCGCCCGCATCGATCCCGACATGCTTTCGCTGCTGCTGCCCGACCTGCTGTCCTGCTATCGAGAACTGGGCGACAACGAACGTGCGCGCGAATTTCTCACCGATGTGACGGCCCGGTATCCGGGAATCGCCCCCGTGCTGGCACTGGCCCAGGAGATCGAGCAGAACGAAGGCGAGCGCGCCGGCGAGGTTTTCCTCGCGCGTGAACTGCGCCGACATCCTTCGGTGCCCGGCCTGCGGCGCCTGGCGGAGATTGGTCTACGCCATACCAACGAGGAAACGCGCCCGGTGCTGGCCGCGATCTCCGAAGTCTCCGAGCGCATGCTCGACCAGGGCGCAGGCTATCGCTGCAAGCGCTGTGGTTTCGGCGCCCGCAGCCATCATTGGCAATGTCCCAGTTGCAAGAACTGGGATACGCTGAAGCCGCAACACCGGCTGCTCGGCGAATGACCCCGGCACTGCATCTGGCATTGCTGTCCGGCGCCGCCGCTGTCGTGGCGGCCACGCTGGCCGGACTGCTGGCCTGGGCGCTGGCCCGTCGCCAGCTGCTTCCCGTGGACCAGCCGGGACCGCGCAGTTCGCACAGCCAGCCGACACCTCGCGGCGGCGGCCTGGGCATCGTCCTGGTCGGCCTGCTCGCCATTCCTGCGCTGGACTGGGCGCGTGCCTGGCCGGTGCGCAGCAGCGGCTTCCTGCTGGCACTCGCCCTGGTCGCGGTGATCGGATTCCTCGACGACAGATCACCCCGACCGGCACTGTCACGGCTGCTTGTACACCTGGTCGCCGCCGCGCTCATGGCCTGGGTGCTGCTGGAAGGCGCGGTGGGATTGCGATGGCCGCTGTGGCAGTGCGCGCTTGCGCTGCTGGCACTGGCGTGGAGCATCAACCTGCACAACTTCATGGACGGCAGCGACGGCCTGCTCGGCTGGCAGGCTGTCTGGTACGGCGCCAGCCTGGCGACCCTGTTGTTCGTGGCAGGCGAATACGGCATGGCCGCGTTTGCCATGCTCACGGCGGCGGCGGCGCTGGGTTTTCTGCCCATGAACTGGCCACGTGCGCGCGTCTTCCTGGGTGACGGCGCGTCGGGTTTCATCGGTCTGGCGTTTGCCGCGGTCGCGCTGTTCGGCGTCGTGCAGGTCCTGTTCGGATTGCCCGAATGCCTGATCATCGCCTCGGCCTTCCTGGTCGATGCGACCGCGACGCTGCTGCTGCGGATGTTGCGCGGCGAACGCTTCTGGCAGGGCCATCGCGAACACCTGTACCAGCGATTGCTGCGCGCTGGCCGCAGCCACCTCTGGGTGAGCCTGGCCTATCTCGGCTGGAACCTTCTGGTCGCACTGCCTGCACTGGTCCTGACGCGCCATTTCGACGGTGGGCCGATGCATGCCTGGCCGGCCGGCGCCGTGCTGTTGCTGGGGTTCCTGGTGTGGCTGCTCGGCCGGATGTGGTGCGCGCCGCGCGTGCAGCGGGAGCAGGCCGCCTGATGCCTGCTGCCGGGTTCCCGCGACGCCTGCGCGAACGCGCCGATGGCCCGATGCGTGCCGGAACCTGAGCCATGGCACGCCTGCGCCGGTTCTTCGCACTGATCCATCCGCGCCTCGCCGTGGTCATCCACGACTTGTTGATGGTGTGGCTGGCCTGGTACGCCAGCCAGTGGCTGCGTTTCTGGATGTCCGGTGTCGGCTACAGCCAGCCCGACCTGTTCGGCCGTGAAGTGCCGGTGGTGCTGGTCGCCCAGGCCATGGTGCTGTGGTGGACCGGCCTGTATCGCGGCCTGTGGCGCTTCGCCAGCCTGCCCGATCTCGCCAACATCCTGCGCGCCGCGATTGTCGGTGCGCTCGCCATCGCGCTGGCGCTGTTCCTGTTCAACCGTCTGGAAGGCGTGCCGCGCAGCGTGCTGGTCGCCTATCCCTTCATCGCCACGCTGGCGCTGGCGGCGCCGCGGCTGACCTATCGCTACTGGAAGGACAGTCGCCTCGACCTGCTCAAGCGTCGCGTGTCGCAGCGCGTGCTGATTCTCGGCGCCGGCAGTGCCGGTGAGGCGCTGCTGCGCGACCTTTCGCACGAACGCAACTGGCGCGCCGTCGGCCTGCTCGACGACAACGCTTCGCTGCGTGGCGCGCGCATCCGCGGCGTGCCGGTGCTTGGCAGCCTGGAACGGCTGCCGCAGATCGCCCGCGAAGTCGCCGCCGAACTGCTGGTCATCGCCATTCCCACCGCCACCAAGGCGCAGATGCAGCGCGTCGTCGAGTTGTGCGAGGAAACCGGCCTGCCGTTCCGTACCGTGCCGCGCCTCAAGGACGTGATCGCCGGCCGCTCGCAGTTCAACCAGCTCAAGGAAGTCGCCATCGAGGACCTGCTCGGTCGCGAGGAGATCGAGCTGGACTGGACGACGATCCGCACCGGACTGGCAAGCCGACGCATCCTCGTCACCGGTGGCGGTGGCTCCATCGGTTCGGAACTGTGCCGGCAGGTGGCGCGACTGGGTGTCGGCGAGCTGATCATCTTCGAACGCAGCGAATACGCGCTGTACCGCATCGAACAGGAACTGCGCATGCAGTTCCCGATGCTGGTGCTGACCGGCGTGCTCGGCGACTGCAGCGATCCGGTCGCCGCACGCGAACTGGTCCGCCGCCATCGACCGCAGCATGTTTTCCATGCCGCCGCCTACAAGCACGTGCCGATGCTGGAAGCGCAGCCGCGCGAAGCGGTGCGCAACAACGTGCTCGGCACGCGCGCCATGGCCGAAGCCGCCGCCGCGGGCGACGTCGAGAGCTTCGTGCTGATCTCCACCGACAAGGCCGTCAATCCGGTCAACGTTTTGGGCGCCAGCAAGCGCATCGCCGAGCTGTTCTGCCAGGGCTTCGCCGCGCACACGCCGATGCGTGTCATCACCGTGCGCTTCGGCAACGTGCTGGATTCGGCCGGTTCCGTCGTGCCGCTGTTCCGCGAGCAGATCGCGCGCGGCGGTCCGGTGACGGTGACGCATCCGGACATGGAGCGCTACTTCATGACCATTCCGGAAGCCTGCCAGCTGATCCTTCAGGCCAGCGCGCTGGGGCAGGGCGGCGAGATCTTCGCCCTCGACATGGGTGAGCCCGTGCGCATCGGCGACCTGGCCGTGCAGATGATCCGCCTTGCCGGCAAGCGTCCCGGCAAGGACGTCGAGATCAGCTACACCGGCCTGCGTCCCGGCGAGAAGCTGCGCGAGGAACTGTTCCATCCGCAGGAACACTATCTCGACACCAGCCACCGCAAGATCTTCCTGGCGCAGTCGCGACAGGCGGACTGGCGCGTGCTGATGGAGAAACTCGACCGCAGCGCCGAGGCCGTCGCTGCCTTCGACGAAGCCGAACTGCATCGCCTCCTGCACGAACTCGTGCCGGAGTTCCAACGCGTCCCCGACATCAGCCCGCGAGCGAGCGCATGAGCACATCCTTCAAGATCCGCACAGCCGTTTTCCCCGTCGCCGGATTGGGCACGCGTTTCCTGCCCGCCTCCAAGGTGGTGCCGAAAGAGATGCTGCCGGTCGTCGACATGCCGCTGATCCAGTACGCGGCCAACGAAGCGGTCGAGGCCGGATGCACGACACTGGTGTTCGTGGTCAATCGCTACAAGCACGCCATCGCCGACTATTTCGACACCGCCTACGAGCTGGAACACCGGCTGGAACTCAAGGGCAAGGACGATCTGCTCGCCACCGTGCGCAGCACGCTGCCCGACGGCGTGCGCTGCGTGTTCGTGACGCAGAGCGAGGCGCGCGGCCTGGGCCACGCCGTGCTGTGCGCGCGGCCGGTGGTCGGCAACGAACCCTTCGCCGTGCTCCTGCCCGACGACCTGATCTGGAACCGCGCACGTGGCGCGCTGGCGCAGATGGTCGACGTCGCCGAACGCGAGCGCTCAAGCGTCATCGCGGTTCAGGACGTGCCGCGGGAAAAGACCGGCAGCTACGGCATCGTCTCGCTGGCCGACGAATCCGCTCGCGACGGCGACGTGCTGCGCATGAGCGCCATCGTCGAGAAGCCGGCGCCGGAACAGGCGCCTTCGACGCTCGCCGTGGTCGGTCGCTACGTGCTGTCCGGCGCCATATTCGACTATCTGGAGCGCACCGCGCCGGGTGCCGGCAACGAGATCCAGCTGACCGATGCCATCGAGGCGCTGATCGAAGCGGATTCGCCGGTGCATGCCTACCGCTTCGAGGGCACGCGCTACGACTGCGGCAACAAGCTCGGCCTGGTGCAGGCGACGCTGCGTTACGCGCTCGACGATCCGGATCTCGCCGGTCCGACGCTGGCGCACTTGCGCACGCTGCTCTCCGAGCGCGGCAATGGCTGAGCACGACGCGCCGCCGGTGGCAGATCTCGGCTGGGACGAGTTCCTGCGCGTACACATGGTGGCCGGCACGATCCTGCGTGTCGAAGCATTCCCGGAAGCGCGCAAGCCGGCCTGGAAGGTCTGGGTGGATTTCGGGCCCTACGGCGAGAAGAAGACCAGCGCCCAGATCGCGGCGCTGTACAGCGCCGACGAGCTGGTGGGCCGGCAAGTCGTGGGCGTCATCAATTTCCCGCCCCGGCAGATCGGCCCTTTCCGCTCCGAATTTCTCCTGACCGGTTTCCCGACCGGAGAAGGCGTGGTGCTGACGACGCTGGAAAGGCCGGTGCCGAACGGCACGCGACTGGCCTGAGAACGCTGCCGCCCGTTGTCGCGCGCCGACGCGATCCTCAGTGGTCTTCGTAGATCGCCAGCGCGACGCGACTGCGGTCGGCCGGATCGATGGCCACCGGCAGCACCGCGCCCGGCTGGATGCGCGGGATGTGCAGTCTTGATACCAGTCCTCGCGTCTGCGCCGTGTAGGCTTCGCCGTCCGGTGGCTGCACACTCAGGTTGAAGCCGACGACCGGATTGTCGTTCAGCGTCATGCCGGTGTCCCAGATGTCGATCACCGTCGCGGTGGCGGCAATGCCGCCGGCGCGGATGCGTTGCGCCTCGCCTTCGCCGGTCATGCGGTCGATGGTGCCGCAGGCGCCCAGGCACGCCAGTGCGAGCAGGAACAGGGTGATACGGATCGGTCGGGGTGCCATCGCGGTGTCCTCCGCAGCGCGACCCGATCATAGTCCCTTTTGCGGCGCGGTCGAATCGCGCCGTGGTGGCGTCGGCTTGCCGGCTTACAGCGTCCGGCGCATGTGCCGGTGCCGGATGCCGGCTTCCTCGAACTCCTCGCCATACGCGGCGAAGCCGTTGCGCTCGTAGAAACCGATCGCGCTCACCTGCGCGTGCAGTTCGATGGTCGCGTAGCCCAGCTCACGGGCAAGGTCGATGAGGCGCTGCAATAGCGCCTCGCCGACGCCACGGCCGCGCCAGTCGGGCAGCACGGCCATGCGGCCGATGCGCTGCTCCGGCGTCAGGCGGCCGGTGCCGATCGGCTGGCCGCCCGCGTCCAGCGCCAGCACATGCCGCGACAGTGGATCCAGCTCGTCCCACTCCATGTCCAGTGGCACGTTCTGTTCCTGCACGAACACCGGTTCGCGGATCGCGCGCAGCATCGCGACATCGCGTTCGTAATCGGCATCGACGATGCGGAAGGCGCCTGCGTTCATCGCCCGAACTCGAGATGGCCGGCGTTGAGCAGCGTGCGCAGCAGTTCGCGTTCGGCGTCGTTGCACGCCTGCACGGCCTGCACCGGCAGCGCCGATGGATCGCAGAGCAGCCGTGCCAGTGCCGGCGTGCAGCGATGGCAGTCACCGGCGACGTACAGGTCGGCACTGCGCCCGCGCGCCTGCCAGGCGAAGCGGCTCAGCGGATGACGGACCAGCACGCCCTTGCCGGTGGACAGCCGCTTGCTGAAAGCGGCCGGCGTGTAGGGTTTCGCACGCGGCGCCGCCATGCCGGCGGCGCGGTAGCGCGTGATGAAGCGGCCGAACCAGTCGGCCATGGTGGTGTCGTCGGTATCGAGCGCCTGGCGCAGCAGCGCGCGCACGCGCGCCAGCGCGACGGCGTCGATCTGGCCCGGCTCGCGCGCCGGTTCCAGGTCGGGATCGGTGTAACGCAAGGCCTCCGGCAGGCGTTCGGCCAGGTGATCGGCAAAGTCCGCGACCAGTTCGCCGACCGCCGGTGCACGCAGGCCCACCGAAAACGTCAGGCAGCGTTCGTCGCCGACGGCGATGCCGTGGTGCGGCACGCCCGGCGGCAGGTAGAGCATGTCGCCCGGTTCCAGCACCCAGTCGTGGTCCGGGTCGAACTGCTGCAGCAGCCTGAGGTCCTGGTCCGGCCGGAACGCCTGCGGCGCGCCGGGACGGCTGTCGATGGCCCAGTGACGCTGGCCGTTGCCCTGCAGCAGGAACACGTCGTACTGGTCCACGTGCGCACCGACGGAACCGTCCGGCGCGGCGTAGCTGATCATCACGTCATCGACGCGCCAGTCGGGCAGGAAACGGAAGTGTTCCAGCAGCGCGGCGACATCGCGATCCCACTTGTCGACGTCCTGCACCAGCAGGGTCCAGGCGCGTTCCGGCACGTGCGCGAAGCGCTCCTCCTCGAACGGGCCCTGCTCGACCTGCCAGCTGTCGGTCGTCGCGTCGTGCACGATCAGGCGCGACAGTGCATACGGCTCGCAAGCCAGGCCGGCGAGGTCATGGGCATCGAGTGGCGCCTTGAACCCCGGGAAGGCCTGGCGGATCAGCAGCGGATGCTTCTGCCAGTAATCGCGCAGGAACTTTGCCGGCGACATGCCCAGCGGCGGCTGGCCGCGGCCGTCGACGACGATGGACGGTGCGTCCGGAACAGTGCGACGCGACATGGCGGCCTCAGATCTTTTCGGCCAGCGACTGCGCCAGGCCGGTGTAGGTGGCGGGCGTCAGGTCGAGCAGTCGCTGGCGGTCGGCATCGGGCAGCGCCAGTCCGCTGATGAATTCGCGCATTGCCGCGGCATCGATCCGGCGTCCGCGCGTGAAAGCCTTCAGCTGCTCGTAGGGTTCCGGCAGGCCGTGGCGGCGCATTACCGTCTGCACGGCTTCGCCCAGCACTTCCCAGGCCTTGTCGAGATCTTCGGCCAGGCGCTCCGGATTCGCCGACAGCTTGCCCAGGCCGCGCGCCAGCGCCTTCAGCGCCACCATCGTGTGGCCAAAGCCGGTGCCGAGCACGCGCAGCACCGTGGAGTCGGTGAGGTCGCGCTGCCAGCGGCTGATCGGCAGCTTTTCGGCGAAGTGCGTGAGCAGCGCATTGGCGACGCCGAAGTTGCCTTCGGCGTTCTCGAAGTCGATCGGATTGACCTTGTGCGGCATCGTCGAGGAACCGACTTCGCCGGCCTTCACGGCCTGGCGGAAATAGCCCAGCGAGATGTAGCCCCAGACGTCGCGGCAAAAATCCAGCAGCACCGTGTTGATGCGGCGCTGCACGTCGCACAGTTCGGCGATGCCGTCGTGCGGTTCGATCTGCGTGGTGTAGGGATTGAAGTCCAGTCCCAGGCCGGTGACGAAGCGGGCGGCAAAGGCCGGCCAGTCCAGCTCCGGATAGCTGGCCCTGTGCGCGTTGTAGTTGCCGACCGCGCCATTGATCTTGCCCGGCATGGCCACTGCGGAGAGTTGCGCCAGCTGGCGGCGCAGGCGCGCGACGGTGTTGGCCATTTCCTTGCCCAGCGTCGTCGGCGAGGCCGTCTGTCCGTGCGTGCGCGACAGCATCGGTAGCGCCGCGTGCTGGTGCGCGAGTGCGCGCAAGGTCGCCGCGACCTCGTCCAGCGCCGGACGCAGCACCTGGTCGCGCGCGTCGCGCAGCATCAGTGCGTAGCTGAGGTTGTTGATGTCCTCGGAGGTGCAGGCGAAGTGCACGAACTCCAGCGCCGGCGCCACCGCGGCATCACCGGCCAGCCGTTCCTTGAGGAAGTACTCGACCGCCTTGACGTCGTGGTTGGTGGTGCGCTCGATCTCCTTCACGCGCTGCGCATCGGCGACCGAGAACGCGCTCACCCAGCCGCGCAGGCGCTCGACGGTGGCGGCGTCGAAAGCCGGCAACTCGACGATGCCGGGCTCGCCGGCCAGGGCGATCAGCCATTCGACCTCGACCTGCACGCGGGCACGGATCAGGCCGTATTCGGAAAGGATTGGACGCAAACCGTCATTGGCGGATGCGTAGCGGCCATCCAGCGGGGACAGCGCGGTCAGCGGGGAGAGTTCCATGGGCAGGGCGGCGTGAAGGAAACGGCCCATTTTCGCACGGCCCGGCGCATCGTGGCGCCGCAACACCGGTCCGGAACGCGCGCAGGCTCTATAATTTGCCGGTTTTCCCGCTTCGTTTCCCCACCGTTTCCGGAGTCACCATGAGCAACTACCGCATCGAGCGCGACAGCATGGGCGAACTGCAAGTGCCCGCCGACGCGCTGTATGGCGCCCAGACCCAGCGCGCCGTGCAGAACTTCCAGATCTCCGGCCTGGCGATGCCACGCCAGTTCATCCGCGCGCTGGGGCTGATCAAGTCGGCCTGCGCACAGGCCAACAGCAGCCTCGGGTTTCTCAAGGACGCGCATGCCCGCGCCATCCGCAAGGCCGCCGAAGCGGTGGCGAACGGTGACTACGACAGCCACTTCCCGATCGACGTGTTCCAGACCGGTTCCGGCACGTCTTCGAACATGAATGCCAACGAGGTCATCGCGCACCTGGCGAGCAATGCGCGCCTGAAGGTGCATCCGAACGACCACGTCAACATGGGCCAGAGCAGCAACGACGTGATCCCGACGGCGATCCAGGTCTCCGCCGCCGTGTCCACGCACGAGCAGCTTCTGCCGGCGCTGAAGCACCTGGCGAAGGCCATCGAGCTGCGCGCCCGTGAACTGAAGAAGGTCGTCAAGACCGGTCGCACCCACCTGATGGACGCCATGCCGGTCACCTTCGGCCAGGAACTCGGCGCCTGGGCGGCGCAGGTCCGCAGCGGCATCGCCCGCATCGAGGACGCGATGAAGCGCGTGCGCCGCCTGCCGCAGGGCGGTACCGCCGTCGGCACCGGCGTGAACGCCGATGCCGCCTTCGGTCCGAAGGTCGCGCAGGAACTGAAGCGCCTCACCGGCGTGCCGTTCGAGAGCGCCGACAACTACTTCGAAGGCATCGCCAGCCAGGATTCGGCGGTCGAGCTGTCCGGCGCCTTGAACACGCTGGCCGTGTCGCTGATGAAGATCGCCAACGACCTGCGCTGGATGAACTCCGGACCGCTGGCCGGCCTGGGCGAAATCGAACTGCCGGCGTTGCAGCCGGGCAGCTCGATCATGCCGGGCAAGGTCAATCCGGTGATCCCGGAAGCCATGGCCATGGTCTGCGCGCAGGTCATGGGCAATCACACGGCCATTACCGTCGGCGGCCAGTCCGGCAACTTCCAGCTCAACGTGATGCTGCCGATGATCGCCTGGAACCTGCTGCAGTCGATCCAGCTGCTGTCGAACGCCAGCATTGCGCTGGCCGACCAGGCCATCGCCGGCTTCAAGGTGCGCACGGACATCATCGCTGGCGCGCTGGAGCGCAACCCGATCCTCGTCACCGCGCTGAACCCGGTGATCGGTTACGAGAAGGGCGCCGCCATCGCCAAGAAGGCCTACAAGGAAGGCCGTCCCGTCAAGGACGTCGCCCTGGAAGGCACCGGCCTGGCGAAGGGCCAGCTCGACAAGCTGCTCAACCCGCTGACCCTGACCAAGGGCGGCGTCGGTGGTGGCGGTTCCGCCGGCGGCTGACGGGAGTGTGCGCCGATGGCGTTCCAGGTCGGGCAGCCGGACGCTGTGGCGCAATCTTGATGACAGTGCAATGGTGACGTCAGGCGCGTCCAACGACGTCACCGGTGCGGCGAAGGTGCGCCCGGGTTCGGTCGACTGATGGACAGCATTGATGTGCACCAGTTGCTGGCGCAGCAGGGTTGGCTGGCCTTGTTCGACGAGCGGACCCGCGCGCGTGGTGCCGACTACGCGCGTCGCGGCGCCGTCCATGAAATCCGGCCCATCGCCGCCGACACGGATTCCATGGTGCTGTACGCCACGGTGGCGGGATCCGGCGGTCGTGTTTACGCGGTCGACGTGTCGCTGTCCTGGCGCGGCAATCGCCTGCTCGTTGGCGGCCGCTGCAGCTGCCCGGTCGCTGCGCAGTGCAAGCATGTCGTAGCCGTGCTGATGGTGGCGGCGAGTCGCTCGCCGGTGCACTGGCCCGGTCATGCAGGCGCCGGCCGTCCGCCACCGCCTGCCGTACCGCGTCGGGTGACCGCATCCGCGCCTGCCCGTAGCGGAGGACCGCCGACACCGGCGCCCTGGCGAGTCTGGTTGTCACAGGTGCATTCCCTGCAGGCGTCAACGGCGCAGGCGACAACAAAACCAGCGGATTCAGGGGATTCGCCGGAGCGCCTGTTCACCTTTCTCGTTTCAGCCGGAGAACCGGCGGCCTATCACGGCAGCCTGCACTCGCTGCGCGTCGCACCGACCTGGTATCGACGCGGGACCAAGAAATCGTGGGTATCGCCGCAAGGCCTGTCGCGGGTCGACAGCCGTCTGCAGCCCGCACCCGCAGGTGGCTGGAGCGACGCCGACCAGGACGACTTGCTGCTGTTGCTGGGATCAGGTTCCGCCTATCCCGAAGGCAGCCTGCGCTGGACCCAGGTGGGCAGTCCCGAGCAGGCGCGTGCATTGCAACGCCTGATGCAGCGGCATCCGGCGCATCTGGAACAAGTGTCCGGCACAGCCCTGGAGCTGCGACCGGCCGTGCCGCAACGCCTGGTCTGGCGCATGCTGGACGATGGCCGGCAATCGCTTTTCCTCGACGCCGGTCCGGTCGAGGGGGCGCTGGATCTGTTGCAGGGTGCGGTGGCGTGGCTGCTGGCCGAAGACGAGGGCTGGATCGCCCCGCTCGAGGGCGACGGCCAACTGCTGGCGGCGATGCTCGGGGCGCCGCCGCTGGCGATCGAAC
>CAZYHP010000074.1:0-15204 GCA_964647135.1 uncultured Rhodanobacteraceae bacterium | reverse complement strand
GGTCGATGATGCCGGCGGCCATGAACAGCGAGGCCTTGAAGGTGGCGTGGTTGAGGATGTGGAAAAGACCGGCGACCACCGCCAGCGGCGTCGAAAGGCCGAACAGCAGCGTGATCAGGCCAAGGTGCGAGATGGTCGAATAGGCCAGCAGGCCTTTCAGGTCGTGCTGGAAGATCGCCAGCCAGGCGCCGGTCAGCAACGTGACCGCGCCGACGCCGCTGACGACGTAGAAGAACAGGTCGGTGCCGGCCAGCGCCGGATGCAGTCGGGCGAGCAGGAACACGCCGGCCTTCACCATCGTCGCCGAATGCAGGTAGGCCGAGACCGGCGTCGGCGCCGCCATCGCATGCGGAAGCCAGAAGTGGAACGGGAACTGCGCGCTCTTGGTGAAGATGCCCAGCAGCACCAGGCCCAGGACATGGGGATACCACTCGCTGTTGCGGATCAGGTCCCCCGAGGCGAGCACCACGTCGAGGTCGTAGCTGCCGACGATACGGCCGATCAGGATCACGCCGCCGAGCAGTGCCATGCCGCCACCGCCCGTGATCGCCAGTGCCATGCGCGCACCTTCGCGGGCATCGGCGCGGTGCGACCAGAAGCCGATCAGCAGGAACGAGGCGATGCTGGTGAGCTCCCAGAACACCACGAGCATCAGCAGGTTGCCGGCCAGCACCATGCCCAGCATGGCACCCATGAACAGCAGCAGGTAGGCGAAGAAGCGACGTGCGCTGTCCGACTTGCTGAGGTAGTAACGCGCGTACATCACCACCAGCGCGCCGATCAGCAGCACCATCAGCGCGAACATCCAGGCCAAGCCGTCCAGGCGGATGTCGAACATCAGTCCGACCTGCGGCAGCCAGGGCAGCACCGCGCGCGGGACCTCGCCCTGCATGACCGCCGGCGCATGCGCCACCACCATGCCCAATCCCACGAGGGGAACCAGCGCCGCCAGCCAGCCGATGGCGCGCCGCGACAACGGTGACGCGAACGCGACCACCAGGGCGGCAATGAACGGCAAGGCCAGCAACAGATACAGCATCCACGATCCTCATCGATGGGCGGCAAGACCACCTGCGGGCGTTGCGCCCGACTTGTCCCTGACCCTCCGGGCCAGGGCCAACACTGGACCGGTCCGCAAATGTGCGCCTGGGCGCCGCGCGGTGACCGCTCGCGCGGATCGCGGCGCAGGGCCCACCGGCGCACGGCCGGGTACGTCCCGCGGCGTCAAACCGGCGATCGCGAGGCCGGAGCGTCGCAATCCTTTCAAGGTCCAGGTTGAACGCCGAAGTGTAACCTGAACCTGCGACCACAATTGAATGGCGATTCATGCAACCGGACGCGCCCGTTACACTGGCCGGCCCGTTTTCCGGCGGGGTCGCGGCCTCGGGCCGCGACCTGCCGCCCATCAGCCTCCGGAGATTCAATGACCCTGCCCTGCGTGACCAAGGACACTGGCGCCGCGCCCGTGGCAAGCATCATCTGGCTGCACGGCCTGGGCGCCGATGGCCACGACTTCGAGCCCATCGTGCCCGAGCTGGTCGATCCCTCGTGGCCAGCCGTGCGCTTCGTCTTCCCGCATGCACCGGTTCGCCCGGTGACCTTGAACATGGGCATGCCGATGCGCGCCTGGTACGACATCCGCGCGCTCAGCCTGGACGAGCGCGCCGACGAGGTCGGCGTGCGCACGTCACTGGAGCAGATCGAGGAACTGATCAGCGCCGAGAACACGCGCGGCATTCCCAGCGAACGGATCGTCCTGATCGGCTTCTCGCAGGGCGGCGTGATGGCGCTGCAGGCCGGACTGCGGCACCCGCGCCCCTTGGCCGGCATTGCCGGGCTGTCCTGCTATCTGCCCATGGCAGAAGCGCTGGCCGACGAACGCAGCGAGGCCAATGCGCGCACGCCGTTGCTGCTGATGCATGGCAGCCACGATCCGGTCGTGCCGCCGGCACTGGGCGACCATGCGCGTCGGATGCTCGAAGGCTGGGGTTACCTCGTGCAGTGGCACAGCTATCCGATGCAGCACCAGGTCTGCCTGGAACAGATCGCCGACCTGCGCGACTGGTTCGGCGAGCGCCTGCGCGCCCTGCCCGCCGGGTGAGCGTCGGCCGGCAGCCGCGCCGGCTACACTTCGGCCATGGGGACACGAGCCGCCGACGCCTGGCTGCCGGATTTCTGCCGGACGCCGATGCTGTTCGCAGCGATGCTGATCGCCGCCGGCGTCGCCCTGGCCGCGTCGCTGGCGCCTGGATCGCCCGGTTTCACGCTGGGCGAATTCGCCACCAACTGCCTCTTCGCGATCTGGTTGACGCTGATCTGCAGCATCACCCTGTGCCTGCTCGGGCCCTGGTTCAACCGCCTGCCGGCGACGAAGGGCGCGCCGCTGGCGCTGCTGCTGGTCGCCGTGCTCAGCCTCGCCGGTGCCTGGGTGGTGCGCTGGGTCGATCACGCACTGGGGCTGCACGTGACCGGCGACTCCAGCGACCTGTATTTCTGTGCCGCCAGCGCCACGCTGACCGTGGTTTTCGGCGCCCTGGCCCTGCGCTACGCGCACATCCAGGAGCGCTGGATGCGCGCCACGCGCAGCGAGGCGCAGGCGCGCTTCGATGCGCTGCAGGCACGCATCCAGCCGCATTTCCTGTTCAACACGCTCAACACCGTCAGCGGCCTGATCCGCAGCCGGCCCGATGCCGCCGAGGAAGCCGTGCTGGACCTCGCCGACCTCCTGCGCGCCGCCCTGGCCCGTGACGGCGGCCGCACGCGCCTGCGCGAGGAACTGGATCTGGCGCGGCGCTATCTGTCCATCGAACAGCTGCGACTCGGCGACCGCCTGCACGTCGACTGGCAGGTCGACGAGAACCTGCCGCTGTTCCTGCCGCTGCCGACGCTGACGCTGCAGCCACTGGTCGAGAACGCCGTGCTGCACGGCGTCGCGCAATTGCCGGCCGGCGGCACAGTTAGCCTGCACGCGCGCCGGGACGGCCGCGGCGTCACCATCCGCGTTCGCAATCCGCTGGCCAGTCCCGTCGCCGCCGGCAAGCCGGGCCGGACGCAGGACAACATCCGCAATCGCCTGCGCCATACCCTGGGACCCAGCGCACGGCTGTCGCTGGATGGCGACAACGGCCACTACACGGTGACGCTGTGGCTGCCGCTGTCATGAAGGTGCTGATCGTCGACGACGAGCCGCTGGCGCGTGAGCGGCTGCGCGAGTTGCTGGCCGGCATCGACGACGTGCAGGTGGTCGCCGATGTCGGCGACGGCCAGGCCGCCATCGAGCACTGCCGGCAGCAGACCGTCGATGTCGTGCTGCTCGACATCCGCATGCCCGGCATCGACGGCCTGCAGACCGCGCAGCAACTGGCGCGCCTGCCGCGGCCGCCGGTGGTGGTGTTCCTCACCGCCTACGACGACCGCGCCCTGGATGCCTTCGACACCGGCGCCGTCGACTACCTGCTCAAGCCGGTGCGCGGCGAACGCCTGCGGCAGGCGCTGGAACGCGCACGGCGCATCGTCGCGGCATTGCCCATGCCTGTGGACACCGATGCCGAACCGCTGCGGCGGCAGTTCCGCGTGCGCCGCGCCGGCAGCGTGCGCCTGGTCCCGGTCGACGACGTGCTGTGCCTACGCGCCGAAGACAAGTACGTCTGCCTGGTCACCGCTGACGGAGAGCACCTCATCGAGGAATCGCTGACCGCCATCGAACGCGAATTCGGCGAACGCTTCCTGCGCATCCATCGAAACTGCCTGGTCGCCGCCGAACACATCCGCGCCCTGGAACGTGCCGCAGACGGCAGCGACCGCCTGCGCATGGACGGCCTGGCCGACACGCTTGAAGTCAGCCGCCGCAACCTGCCCGCCGTCCGCGCACGCCTCGCAAGCATGGGCTGAGCCCGAGTATGAAACGTGCGAATGCGTCGATAGTCATTCCTCACGCGCGCCGTACTGATCCATCGCCCGTCCAACCATCAGAAGAGACCTGATTCCCGCCTTCACAGGAACGACGACGCGGAAACTGCACATGACGCACCGAACTGACAGCAGCCTGGCGGCCGCAGCGGGCAGCAAGCGACCCGCCTTCAACAGCGCGGGATGACTGACGGAGCGGCGGTGGTGATCGCGCTTTGCTTATTGCTGTTGTAGGTGCGTCGCTGCTGCGCACGCTCTTTGTCGGGCGTGCGCTTCCGGGACGGTCGACAGCCAGCCCGTCGCCGTCACACCCGCGAAGACGGGTGCCCAGTGATCGGGCTACAGCGCAACCGGTTTTCTGGATGCCCGCCTTCGCGGGCATGACGGAGTTGGAGTCTGCGGCGGCAGGCGCGGCTGGCGGCGGCCGCTTACAATCACGGCATGACTACGCTTCGCATCGCCACCCGCCGCAGCGCCCTCGCCCTCTGGCAGGCCGAACACGTCGCCGCCCGCCTGCGCGCCGCGCATCCCGGCCTCGACGTCGAACTGCTGCCGATGAGCACGCGCGGCGACGAAGTGCTGGACACACCGCTGGCGGCCATCGGCGGCAAGGGGCTGTTCCTGAAGGAGCTGGAATACGCGCTGCTGGAAGGTCGCGCCGATCTGGCCGCGCACTCGCTGAAGGACGTGCCGGCGGTGCTCGAAGCGCCCTTCGCACTGCCTGCCATCCTCGAGCGCGCCGATCCCGCCGACGCATTCGTCAGCAACCATCACGAGAGGCTCGCAGACCTCCCGCAGGGTGCCCGCGTCGGCACCTCGTCACTGCGCCGGCAGGCGCAGCTGCGCGCGGCCCGTCCGGACCTGGAACTGCTGGACCTGCGCGGCAACGTCAACACGCGGCTGGCGCGACTCGATGCCGGCGACTACGACGCGATCCTCCTCGCCTGCGCCGGCCTGCGCCGCCTGGGCCTGGAATCCCGCATCACTGCCACGCTGGCGGCACCGGGCTGGCTGCCCGGCGTCGGCCAGGGCGCGATCGCCATCGAGACACGCGCCGGCGACGAGGCGACCACCGCCCTGCTGGCGCCCCTGCATGATGTCGAGACCGCCGCCTGCGTGCGCGCCGAGCGCGCACTCAACCGCGCCCTCGCCGGCGACTGCAGCGTACCCATCGGCGCCTTCGCCCTGCTGGACGGCGAACGCCTGGACCTGCACGGCCTGGTCGGCGATGCCCGCCATGGCACCCTGCTGCGCGCCGATGCCGAAGGCAGCGCCACCGATCCCGAAGCGCTGGGCGAGAAGGTCGCCAACCTGCTGCGCGCGCAGGGCGCCGAAGCGCTGCTCGGCCAACTGACCCGATAAAGCAGCCGTTCCCCAAGCCGG
Source organism: uncultured Rhodanobacteraceae bacterium (assembly GCA_964647135.1). Classification (GTDB taxonomy): domain Bacteria; phylum Pseudomonadota; class Gammaproteobacteria; order Xanthomonadales; family UBA2363; genus Pseudofulvimonas. The sequence continues at coordinate 9,912 of CAZYHP010000074.1, read as the reverse complement.
AAAGCAAAAGGCCCCGCTTTCGCGGGGCCTTCTGTTTAGTGGCTGGGGGACTAGGATTCGAACCTAGATAAACGGAGTCAGAGTCCGTTGTCCTACCGTTAGACGATCCCCCAGCAGGGACCGGTATCGGGCGATCCATCGCCCAGGTATCGCCAGCCAAAGGCCGGCGATACCAGGAAGCACATCAGCGCTTCGAGAACTGCGTGGCGCGGCGGGCCTTGTGCAGACCGACCTTCTTGCGCTCGACTTCGCGGGCGTCGCGGGTCATGAAGCCAGCGCGGCGAAGGTCACCCTTCAGCTCGGCGTTGTATTCGACCAGCGCGCGGGCGATGCCCAGGCGGATGGCGCCGGCCTGGCCGGTGATGCCACCGCCTTCGACGGTGACGTAGGCATCGAACTTGTCGCTGCTCTGGGTCAGCTCGAGCGGCTGGCGCACGATCATGCGCGCCGTCTCGCGGCCGAAGAAGGAGTCCAGCGGCTTGCTGTTGACCACGATGTTGCCGTTGCCGGGGCGCAGGAACACGCGGGCAGCGGAAGACTTGCGGCGGCCGGTGCCGTAATACTGGGTGATAGCCATCGTCATTGATCCTTAGCCGATGTCCAGCGGCGCGGGCTGCTGGGCGGCGTGCGGGTGCTCGGCACCCTTGTAAACCTTCAACTTCTTGTACATGGCGCGGCCGAGCGGATTCTTCGGCAGCATGCCCTTGACGGCGATCTCGATCACGCGCTCCGGATGCTGGGCCAGCATGTCCTTCAGCGACGTCGTCTTCAGATTGCCGACGTAACCGGTGACATGGTGGTACATCTTGTCGTCGAGCTTCTTGCCGGTGACGGCAATCTTCTCGGCATTGACGACGACGAGGTAATCGCCGGTGTCAACGTGCGGGGTGTAGACCGGCTTGTGCTTGCCGCGCAGACGGCGCGCCAATTCGGTCGACAAACGGCCGAGGGTCTTGTCGGTGGCGTCGACCAGGAACCAGTCGCGCTTGACAGTTTCCGGCTTGGCGCTGGTGGTTTTCATGGCAGCTCCGAACGGGTGTCGCGAAGAAAGGGGCGGGATCATAGCCTGCGTTTTCGCCGATGGCAAGCCCGGCCACCGGAAAATTCCGGGAACCGCGGTCGGCCAAGGCGTTCCGGTCAGGCGTACCCGACAGCGGAAACAGGGCTTCCAGCGCCGCAAACGGCGTCGGCCTCGAAGAGGTCCAGCCAGGGAAGCGCCTATTGTGCCTGAATCCGGGGAATTTTGCCGTAAGCGTCGACAACGGCGCCCGAGGGGCCCGGGCTTACAATGCCGGGGCCTTCCCGATGCCGCAGGGTACCGCCATGACCACACCCGCCCTCCGCCCGCTTACACCCCTGGACCGCGTGGTTGCCGAAGCCGACCGCGCGCTGCGCACGCTCTTCGCGCGACCGGGGGCGCAGCGCCCGAATCCGGCCGGCAGCCTCGAACCGGCGCAGCTCGACGAGCGCGGCCGCCGCGATGTCGCCGGCATGATGCGCGTGAACCACGTCGGCGAGGTCTGTGCGCAGGCCCTCTATGCCGGGCAGGCGATGGTCGCCCGCGATCCGCGCACGCGCGCGCACCTGCTGGAGGCGGCCGCGGAGGAAACGGACCATCTGGCCTGGTGCGCCGACCGGCTCGACGAGCTGGGTGACCGCCCCAGCCTGCTGAATCCGCTGTGGTATGGCGGCGCCTTCACCATTGGTGCCGTGGCCGGGGTGATCAGCGATCGCCTCAGCCTCGGCTTCGTCGTCGAGACCGAACGCCAGGTCGAGGCGCATCTGGACGAGCACCTGCAGCGCCTGCCCGTGGCGGATGTCCGCAGCCGGCGCATCCTTGAACAGATGAAGGCCGACGAGGCGCGTCACGCTGACAACGCCCTGGCTGCCGGCGCCGCGACGCTGCCCGGGCCGGTGCCGGCGCTGATGAGACTGGCGGCGGGATTCATGAAGGCCGTCGCGACGCGGATCTGAAGCGCCGACTTTCGCGACGCCCGCTTCGACAAGATCGCGCCCGGTCCGTCAGCCTTGCGTGCGGCCTGACGGACGCACGCGATGCCATGCAAGGGTCCGCTGCCCGTCGCGTCAGCATCGATGCCGACGGCGGCGATGTCCGCTTTTTCCGGCATTCTGCGTCTAAGCTGCCATCGGCACCTGCGCTGCCGCGCCCACGCCGCCACCCTGATTCAAGGAGACCCGCCATGACACTTCGCCCGTTGATCCTCGCCCTCGCCTGTGCCCTCCCGGTGGGCTCCGCCGCCCTGGCCGACGCACGCATCAACTACCGCAGCACCGAAGGCGGTGGCGCGCAGATGGAAGGCGTCCTGATCGGCCACGGCAGCGTTCGCAGCGACAGTGGCGACACCAGCGTGATCTTCGAAGCCGACAGCGGCACCATGATCATCCTCGACCACGGGCAGCGCCAGTTCACGCGCCTGGGCCGCGCCGAGATCGAACAGATGAGCGCGACCCTGGGCGCCGCCATGCGCCAGATGGAGCAGGCGATGGCCAATGTGCCGCCGGAAATGCGCGAGCAGATGCGCGGCATGATGGGCGGCGCGGTCCCCGGCATGGGTGGCGAACCGATGGTCAAGGTCGAGGATACCGGCCGCCGCGATACCGTCGCCGGACACAGCTGCACCATCTACCGCACGCGCATGTCCGGACAGGTGGTCAACGAACAGTGCATGGGCGACGCCGCCGTGCTCGACGGCCTGCCCGCCGCCGACCGCGCGACGCTGGACCGCGCCATGGCCATGACCACCCGCATGATGGAAGAACTGTCGTCCGGCCCGCTGGCTCAGTTCGCCGACCTGTCGCCGTTCAAGGCCGGCATGGTTCCCCTGCGCGTGACCGACCTGGAAGGTGGGCGCCGCAGCACGTCCGAGTTCGCCGGCATCGACACCGCCAGCCTCGACGCCGGGCTGTTCGCCATTCCTTCCGGCTACCGCGAACAGAAGCTGGAAATGCCCAAGCTCTGAGGTTCGTCCTCCTGCCCGCCGCCGGCGCCTCAGAGCGCCGGTGGCTTGCGCGTCGCCTTGTCTTCGCCGTGCTGGGCCACCTGCGGCCGCAGCAGGCTGAGGGCGATCGACCCGCCGATCAGCAGCGCGACCACGCCGAGGGCGACGCCGATGGGAATCTTGTAGACCTCCAGCAGCAGCATCTTGATGCCGATGAACACCAGCACCAGGGCCAGGCCATAGTTCAGCAGGTGGAAGCGGTCGGCCATGCCGGCCAGCAGGAAGTACAGCGCACGCAGGCCGAGCACCGCGAAGACATTCGAGGTCAGCACCACGAACGGATCCAGCGTGATGGCGAAGATCGCCGGGATGGAATCGACCGCGAAGATCAGGTCGGTGATGCCGACCAGCACGATCACCACGAACAGCGGCGTGTACAGCCACTTGCCGTTTTCCAGCACACGCAGCGCACCGCCGTGGTAATAACCGGTGAGTGGCATGCGCGCCTGCAACCACACCATCAGGCGACTCTTGCTGGGATCGGGCGAATGCTCGTCCTGCTTGAGCATGCGCAGGCCGGTGATCAGCAGGAACACGCCGAAGACGTAGAGGATCCAGTGGAAGCGCGCGATCAATGCCGCGCCGATGAAGATCATGATCGCGCGCAGCACGATCGCCATCAGCACGCCGTAGACGAGGACCCGCTGCTGCTGCTCCGCCGGCACGCCGAAGCGGTTGAACAGCATCAGGAACACGAAGATGTTGTCGACCGCCAGCGCCTTCTCGATCACGTAGCCGGTCAGGAATTCCAGCGCGACGTCGGCGGCCTGGGCCGCATCACCCTGCGAGCGCAGCCACCACCACAGCCCGAGGTTGAACAGCAGCGCCAGGGCGACCCAGACCAGGCTCCACAGCGCAGCCTCCCTCATGCCGACGCGGTGGGCCCCTTTGCGGTTCATGACGAACAGGTCGACGGCCAGGGCGACGACGAGGAAGACGACGAAGGCGATCCAGAGCAGCGGCGTTGCAACAGTGGACATGGGATTCATCCGGTTCGGTGGCTGACGATGCCGCCGATGCGGAGAACCGGGCCGCGCAGGGTTTGCGCGCACGGACCTTCGCCATCGATCGGCGAAGGTCTTGCTCGTGGATGTGAATCCACCCGGCGACCGGGGCCTGTGGGCCCGTAATGACGATCGACCGGCTAAGCGGGAGCTACTCCCCTTCTGGACGCGGAGCATGGCAGAGTCCTGCCGGCGTGCCAACCCTGTGAAACTGAACAGCGGCGCTCCGCGGAACCGTCCGTTTCGGACGCTCGACAATCCTTGCGACCGCCCGGCGATCAGGCCGATGATCTTGCGGGGTTCGTCGTCGATGCCGGCAGCACAGCAGTCCGGATTGACGATCCGATCGCGACCGCGGCAGCGAACGCCCAGCACCGGCAGGGCGGGCACGACAGCGGCCTGTCCCGATCCACGGTCCCGCGCCCTGACCGGCTAAGCTGCGGTCATCGAAGCACTCGGGAATGCCTGACATGCGTCACAGCCTGGTTCTTGTCGCCGCCGCCCTGCTGGCCTTGCCGGCAGCCGCTGCCGACCGCATCACCGGTCATGCCTTTGCGACCCGCTCGGAAGTCATCGCGCCCACCGCCATGGCCGCCACTTCGCACCCGCTGGCGACGCAGATCGCCGTGGACATCCTGAAGGCCGGCGGCAGTGCGGTGGACGCCGCGATCGCCGCCAACGCCGCGCTTGGCCTGATGGAACCGACCGGCTGCGGCATCGGTGGCGATCTGTTCGCCCTCGTCTGGGACCCGAAGACGCAACGCCTGCACGGCTACAACGGTTCGGGACGCTCGCCACGGTCGTTGACGCGCGAATGGTTCCTCGAGAATGGCCACGAAAGCATTCCGTCGCATGGACCGCTCCCGGTCACGGTGCCCGGCGCCGTCGACGGCTGGTTCGCCTTGCATGGCCGATTTGGAACCCTGCCGATGCGGCAGATCCTCGCGCCGACCATCCGCTATGCGCGCGACGGGCATCCGGTGCACGAGACCATCGCGCACTACTGGCAACGCAGTGTGCCGCGCCTTTCCGCGTTTCCCGGTTTCAGCGACCAGTTCACGATCGAGGGTCGGGCGCCGCGCAAGGGCGAGCTGTGGCGCAACCCGAATCTGGCCAACACGCTGGAGACGATCGCGCGCCGCGGTCGCGACGGCTTTTACAAGGGCCGGATCGCGCAGCGCATCGGTGCGTTCTTCGCGGCCCATGGCGGCTTCCTGTCCGCCGAAGACCTTGCGGCGCACCAGGGCGAATGGGTCGAGCCGGTGTCCAGCAATTACCGTGGCTACGACGTCTGGGAGCTGCCGCCGAACGGCCAGGGCATCGCCGCGCTGCAGATCCTCAATCTCCTCGAACCCTACGACCTGCGCAGCCATGGGTTCGGCAGCGTCGAGCACCTGCACCTGTTCGCCGAGGCCAAGAAGCTCGCCTTCGAGGACCGCGCGCGCTGGTATGCCGACCCGGCTTTCCACCCCGCACCCGTCGAGCGGTTGATTTCGAAGGAGTACGCACGGGAACGCGGTGCACTGATCTCGATGGAACGCGCCGCGCGCAGCGTCGAGGCCGGCAACCCGGCGCTGCAACAGGGCGACACGATCTACCTGACCACCGCCGATGCCAGCGGCATGATGGTGTCGCTGATCCAGTCCAACTATCGCGGCATGGGTTCGGGGATGGCACCGGACGGCCTCGGCTTCATCCTCCAGGATCGCGGCGAACAGTTCGTGCTGCGCGCCGATCATCCGAACACTTACGCACCGGGCAAGCGGCCGTTCCACACCATCATTCCCGGCTTCATCACCCGGGACGGCAAGCCCTGGGTGAGCTTCGGCGTGATGGGCGGCGCGATGCAGCCGCAGGGACATGCACAGATCGTCATCAACCTGGTGGATTTCGACATGAACCTGCAGGAAGCCGGCGACGCGCCGCGCCTGCATCACGACGGCAGCACCGAGCCGGCCGGACAGGCGCTGGCCATGAACGATGGCGGCGTGCTGGAGCTGGAGAGCGGCTTCCGTCCGGAAGTCATCCGCGAGCTGATGCGCAAGGGACACCACGTGAAGTCCGCCGATGGCCCGTTCGGGGGATACCAGGCCATCGCCCGCGACCACGCCAATGGCGTCTGGATCGGCGCCAGCGAAAGCCGCAAGGATGGCCACGCCGCCGGCTGGTAACCGCCGCATCGACCTCATCGCAGACGTCACCGGCGCACGGCGCACGGCGCACGGCGCAACACAGAACGTTGCCGATCCTGCGAGGTGGCGTACGGACACCACGCGGATTCGCGCGGCGCGATTCGATCCGGCGGGCTTCAGCCTGTGTGGATAGCCGGTGCGGCGCGGGTCGCACGCTCGACCCGGTTGATCAGCGCGCCTTGCCGGCCGCACGGCAGCCGTTCGCTGCCGTGCGGCTGCCGGGCGCCCTACTTGCGCGGCGTACCGGGCGAACCCTGGCGACGGGCGAGGACCGCCTGGCTCTTCAGCGCCAGCAGCGCCTGGTGCACGGCATAGTCGCGGGTCGCGGCGACCGGCGCCTCGTCAGCGACGGCGTCGCCGTTGCCCGGCAGGTGGCCGGGCAGGTCGCGTTCAACCAGCATGGGCGTCAACGCGGCCTCGGCGCTGAGCGCCAGGTCGGCGAGCACGATGTCCGGATGCACGCCATCGGCCTGGATGGAGCGGCCGTCGGCGGTGAAGTAGCGTGCCGTGGTCAGGCGGACGGCATGGTCGCCGTCGAGGGCGAAGACGTTCTGCACGGAGCCCTTGCCATAACTGCGCCGGCCCAGCACCACGGCGCGGTCATGCGCCTGCAGGGCGGCGGCGATGATTTCCGCTGCCGACGCCGTGCCCTCGTCGATGAGCACCGCGAGGGGAAGATTCTCGTAAGCCTGGCCCGGGTGGGCGTCGTAGCTGACCTTGGTCTCGCTGATGCGACCGTCGACACTGACGATGCGGCCGCCGGACAGGAACAGGTCGGACACGGCGACCGCCGAATCGAGCGTGCCGCCAGGATTCCCTCGCAGGTCGAGGACCAGACCGCGCAGCGCGCCATTGCGACGTTCCAGCTCGGAAAGGCGGCGGCGCATCTCGCCGACGGTTTCCTGCTGGCACTGGGCGATATGCAGGTAGCCATAGTCCTTCTCCAGCAGTTCGCTGCGCACGCTGCTAAGGCGGATGCGCGCCCGCGTCAGGTCGACCAGGCGCGGCGATTCATCACCATCGCGGGTCACGGTCAGCTGCACGCGGGTGCCCGGCCGGCCGCGCAGCTTGCGCACCGACTGGTCGAGGTTGTTGCGGTCGACGGCCGTACCGTCGATGTGGGTGATGAAATCGCCCGAACGCAGGCCGGCTGCGGCCGCCGGCGAATCGGGCATGGCACCCATCACCTGGATCACCCCTTCGCCGGACAGGACTTCCACGCCGAGTCCGTCGTAGGCGCCCATGGTGTCGTCGGTCAGCACCTCCAGCGAGTCGGCATCAAGGTAACCGGTGTGCGGATCGAGGCCCGACAGCATCCCGTGGATGGCCGATTCGATGAGCACCTCGTCGCTGACCGGCTCGACGTAGGCCGCCTTGACCAGCCGGTACACCTCGACGAAACGCTGGATGGACTGGAGGCTGGGCCCGGCGACCTCCGGATCCTGGCTGTCCAGATCCGCAGCGATCGCGGTGAAGGGAAGGGCCATGGCAACGGCCACGGCCAGGACTTTGCGCAGGACAGCGGGCATCGGATCCACCTCGGTTTTCACGTTCCAAGCACGGCCAGTGTAGCGCCTGCCTGCGGCCTGGCGACGCGGCTCATCGCCGGCGCAGCCAGGGTCGCGCCTCGATGCTGCGACCGCGCTCGCGCACGCCGAAGTACAGGCCGGCCTGCGCCTCGCCGCCGCTGCGACCGACGCGGGCGATGGTGTCGCCACCCTGGACCCAGGCACCTTCCGCCTTGAGGACGGATTCGTTGTGCCCGTACAGCGTCATGTAGCCGTCGCCGTGGTCGATGATCAGCAGCAGGCCGTAGCCCTTCAGCCAGTCGGCGAACGCGACGCGGCCATGGGCGACCGCGCGAACCGGCGCGCCAGCCTCGGCGGCGATCAACAGACCGCCCTGGTCGGTGGCGCTGACCGTGCCGTCGGCGGGCCAGGGCAAACGGCCGCGCTGGCTGCGAAACGGCTGCGCGCCATCGAGCACCTTTGGCAGGTCGGCAAAGATGTCGCGCAGCTGCTCGAGCAGGCGCACCAGCCGGCGCTCGTCGCGTTCGAGTTCGCCGGCCTGCTGGCGCTGCGTCGACAGCTCCAGACGCACGGCATCGAGCAGGCGCTCACGCTCGGCGACGGCGGCCAGCAGTTCCGTTTCGATCTGGTCGGCGCGTGCGCGCACATCTTCCAGCGCTGCCAGCGCCGCCTGCTGTTCGGCGGCAAGCTCGCCGAGTCGCTTCAGGCTGGCGGCGAATTCGCCGATGCGGCGCAGGTGGGCGCGCTGCAATGCGCGACCGTATCCCAGCGTCCGTGCCATGCGCGGCATGCGTTCCGGATCCAGCAGCAGCTTTACCGGAGCCTGGCGACTGCGCGCATAGAGGAGGCGCAGCACACCGGCCAGCGCGTTGCGTTGCCTTTCGATGTCGGCATCGACCCGTTCGCGGTCGCTGGCCACCTGCTGCAGGGCTTCTTCGTGCTGCAGGCGCTGCGCGTCCAGCTCCAGCAGACGTTGCCGGTGCGCGGACACGGCGCGCTCGGCATCGACCAGTTCGGCGACCACGGCGGACTCGCGACGCTGACCTTCATCGAGGCGCTGCTTGAGCTGGCCCAGTTCGTCGCGGATCCGGCCAAGCTCGGCTTCCGTCTGTCGCGTCTGGCGGTTGCGCTGCGCCGGATCGGTGGGCACGTCCTGGGCGAAAACGCTGCCCGCGCACAGCGCCAGGGACAGCAGCCTGCCGATCGCCCCTGGCGTCGACATGGCCAGGACGTCAGCCCGTCACCGTCGCCAGGCTGCGCCCGGTCATTTCCTCGGGCTGCGCCAGGCCCATCAGCGCCAGCACCGTCGGTGCGACGTCCTGCAGCGCACCGCCGCCCTGCAGGATCACGCTGCGGCGGCCGACATACATCAGCGGCACCGGTCCGACCGTGTGTGCGGTGTGCGGCTGGCCGTTGTCCGGGTCGCGCATCTGTTCGAGATTGCCGTGGTCGGCGGTCACCAGCATTTCGCCACCGGCCTCGAGGACGGCACGCTCCAGCGCGCCGAGCGCGACATCGACCGCTTCGACGGCCTTTACGGCGGCGGCGAAGATGCCGGAGTGGCCGACCATGTCCGGGTTGGCGATGTTGCAGACGATGAAATCGAAACGCGCCGATGCGATCGCCGCGCACAGTTTTTCGGTGAGTTCCGGGCAGCTCATTTCCGGCTGCAGATCGTAGGTGGCGACCTTCGGGCTGGGCACGAGGATGCGCTCCTCGCCGGCATAGGGCTCCTCGCGGCCACCGGAGAAGAAGAAGGTGACATGAGCGTATTTCTCGGTTTCGGCGATGCGCAGCTGCCGCAGATGCAGCGCCTCGAGGTATTCCGGCAGGCCATTGCGCAGGGTCTGCGGCGGAAAGGCCACCGACACCGGCAACCCGGCGGCGTATTCGGTCAGCGTCACGAACGACGACAGCGCCGGCTGCCGGCGCTGGAACGCCGCCAATACCGGATCGACGAACAGCTGTGTCAGCTGCCGCGCGCGGTCGGCGCGGAAATTCAGGAACACGACGGCGTCACCGTCAACGACGCGGGCACCGTCGCCGATCAGCGTCGGCTGCACGAACTCGTCGTTCTCGCCGCGGGCGTAGCTGGCGGCCAGCGCCGCCAGCGCGTCGTCGGCAACGAAATCCGCACGCGCCTCGACGATGGCGTTCCAGGCGCGCT